>NZ_BMVN01000045.1:0-59894 GCF_014650735.1 Streptomyces canarius | reverse complement strand
GTCCGCATCAACCTCGTCGGCGACGTGAGCCGCCATCTGCACCAGGCCGCCGCACAGCGGTAGTCCTCGCCCGTGCCAGACGCTCGCGTATGCAGTCGAGCTCGGCGGCTATGGATCGTCCCGGCTCGGGCGACTGTACTTGTGATCATGAACGACAACCTGAACCTGATCACCGGCGGCACCGGCAAGACCGGTCGACGGGTCGCCGAGCGCCTCACCGCACAGGGACACCCCGTGCGGATCGGCTCCCGGGCCGGCACTCCGCCCTTCGACTGGGAGGACCGCGCGACCTGGGCGCCGGTCCTGGAGGGGGTCGGCGCCGCGTACGTCACCTACTACCCGGATCTGTCGGCCCCCGGCGCCGTGGAGGCCGTCGGCGAGTTCGCCGAGGTGGCCGCCGCACACGGCGTACAGCCGTGCTGGCCCGCCGGTTCACCGAGCTCGTCGGGGAACCGCCGATGACGTACCTGACCGGCTGGCGTCTCACGCTCGCGGCGGACCTGCTGCGCGACCCGGACGCGACGGTCGGCGCGGTGGCCCAGCGGGTCGGATACGGCAGCGCGTTCGCGTTGAGCGCCGCCTTCAAGCGGGAGCGCGGCCTCAGCCCGCAGGAGCACCGGGCGCGTGTTCCCCTCTTGCCACGGGGGCACGCGGCGGCCGGGCAGCCCTTTCGGTGGGACGCGGCCCAGCCGCCGATGGCCACCGCGGCGGAGGGCTGAAGCACGTGGTGTGAACCAGGAGCGGGCCCTGATTCGTTGGGGGGATGAGAGAAGAGGTTCTTCCTCGTCACCACCTGCCACACGTTGGCGGGAGACGCACACCTGGAAGTTGTTCGAATGTCGGATGAGAATCGCGTGCTGGAATTCCTGGAGAGGGTGGTCGCCGACCAGGCGGCTGCCTTCGCGGGAGTGTCGACGTCCCTGGGCGTCCGCCTCGGGCTGTACGAGGCGATGTCGGGTGCGGGGGCGCTCACCTCGGACGAACTGGCCGAGAGGACGGGACTCGTCGAGCGCTACGTCCGGGAGTGGCTGGCGGCGCAGGTCGCCGGGGCCTATGTGGTGCACGACCCGCAGACGAACACGTATGTCCTGCCGGACGAGCACGCGGCTGTGCTGGCCGACTCCTCCGTGCCGACGTACCTCGGTGGTGGCTTCACCATGCTGAAGGCCCTCTACGGTGCCGAAGAGGCGCTGGCGAGCGCTTACCGCAACGGTGGCGGCGTGAGCTGGCGGGACTACGGGCCGGAACTGTCGGAGGGCGTCGCCGCCTTCTTCAAGCCCGGATACGAGGCAGTCCTCGTCCAGGAATGGCTGCCCGCGATGGAGGGCGTCGAGGCCAAGCTCCGGCGCGGCGCCTCGGTCGCCGACGTGGGATGCGGCTTCGGCCACTCGACGGTCCTCATGGCCAAGGCGTTTCCGCGGTCCCGCTTCCACGGCTTCGATTTCCACGAGCCCTCCGTCGAAGCGGCCCGGAAGCTGGCCGAGGAGGAGGGCGTCGGTGACCGCGTGACGTTCGAGGTCGCCGCCGCGCACGACTTCCCCGGTGGCGGCTACGATCTCGTCACGTTCTTCGACTGCCTCCACGATCTCGGTGATCCCGGCGCGGCGCTCCAGCGTGCCGAGAAGGCCCTCGCGGACGACGGAAGCTGCCTTGTCGTCGAGCCGAACGTGTCGGCCGAGCCCGGGGAGAACATCAACCCGATCGGCCGGTCCTTCGCCTCCACCTCGGCTGTTCTCTGTCTGCCGGCGGCCATGGCGCAGGGCGGCCCGCACGCGCTCGGCAACCATCCCGGGCCGGAGGCGCTCCGGGCGATCGCCGCCGAGGTGGGTCTGCTCGGCTGGAGGCTCGCCGTCGAGACCCCCACCAACCGCATCTACGACGTCAAGCGCTGAGGAAGCCGTCCGCGCCGGTGCCCCGGCGGTGACCGATGGGGGCGCCGGCGTCACGGCCGGGCGCGAGCAGGGTTCCGGCCGCGCTGCCGCCGTCCCCGCAGGGGCGGCGGCTCGCCCCCAGCACGCGGGCGACCGTCTCGTCCTGCGTCCCGGTGACCATCGGACGCGGGATCTCCCGCGTCGGCCGGTCCGGTCCCACCGCTGGGCCCCCGGCACCGGCCTCTCGCACCGGTCCCTCCGCGGCCGAGTTCCTCAAGCCGGCCTTCCCGCTCGACGTGCACGCCGACCGGTACGCCTTCGAGACGCAGTTCGGACACTTCCACCGGCCCACCCACACCAACACCTCCTGGGAGGCGGCCAAGTTCGAGGCCTGCAACCACCGCTTCGTCCACCTGGAGGAGCCCGGCTGGGGCGTCGCCGTCGTCAACGGCTCGACGTACGGCCATGACGTGACCCGGACCGTGCGGTCCGACGGCGACCGCGGTACGACCACGACGGTCCGGGTGTCGTCGCTGCGCGCCCCGCGCTTCCCCGACCCCGAGACCGATCAGGGCGTCCACCGCTTCCGGCACGCCCTGGTGCCCGGCGCCGGGATCGCGGACGCGGTGCGCGAGGGCTGGCGCGTCAATCTGCCGGAACTGCGCCTGCCCGGCGCCCACGAGGTCGCTCCGCTGGTCACCGTGGACGACGACGCGGTCGTGGTCACGGCGGTGAAGCTCGCCGACGACGGCAGCGGGGACGTGGTGGTCCGCTTCCACGAGGCTCACGGCGGCCGGGCCCTGGCCACGCTCACGGCCGGTGTCGAGGTCGCGGAGGTGACGGTGACGGACCTGCTGGAGCGCCCGCTCGCCACGGCGACCGCCCCGGAGCGTGACGGTGACCGGATCACCGTACGGCTGCGGCCGTTCGAGCTGGTGACGCTGCGGCTGCGGCGCGCCTGAGCGACGCGGCGCCGTCGGTGTCCGTCGGGGACTGCCGCTCGCGGGTGACCGGCTCAGCCGGGCGGGCGGAATCGGAACTGATCCGACGAGCGGTGAAATCCGTTACCCATGGGGGGACATGGCGCGCCAGCGGCATGTCCGGCCGCCGTGACGGGCGGCGCGGACCGCCAGGCAGTCGGCTTAACTAACGTGTCGGCGGCGCGAACGATCACGAGCGTTAGTAAGGTACCCCCATGAGTTCTCCAGCCTCCTCCGGCGACCGCGACAAGGTCGTCTCCAAGCTGCCGGGCCAGCTGCGGCAGGACCTGAAAATCAGAGCCGCCCAGCACGGCATCGAGATCCAGGCCGCCGTCGAGCAGGGCATCAGGGACTGGTGCGCCCTCGCCTCGGCCACCGAACCCGTCGACACCGCGGGCGCCGACTCCTTCTCCACCTTCCTCCCGCCCGGACAGTGGGAGACGTTCCGCAAGGTGGCGGCGGACCGCAGCGTCTCCCTCATCCAGGGACTCGCCCAGTCCGTCAGGTTGTGGCTCGACTCCAACCCCGCGCCCGACGTCGAGCGGCCGAGCGTCACCCGCCGCGTCATCGTCTGCAACCAGAAGGGCGGGGTGGGCAAGACCGCCATCACGGCCGGCGTCGGCGAGGCGCTCGCCGAGTCCCCCAACGCCCTGCACGCCGTACGCGTGTCGAAGGCACTCGCCAAGGCCCTGCGGGCCAGCGACGCCGCGGCGGGCGAGGACGAGCCCCTGGAGATCGAGAGCCTGCCCGGCCTCGGCATGCGGGTCCTGCTGGTGGACTTCGACCCCCAGTGCCACCTCACCAACCAGCTCGGCGCCGCGCCCCTGCCGATGAACGGTGACAGCCTCACCAACCACATGGCGGGCGACCCCAAGGGCGACCTGCGCGACCTCGTCGTGCCCATCGACGAGGAGACCTTCGGCAACCGCCTGCACCTGCTGCCCGCGTGCAACGACGCCTTCCTCCTCGACGTGCGGCTGTCCGCCGTACGGGCCCGTGAAGCCGCGCTGGAGCGGGCACTCGCCCCGCTGGAGGCGGACTACGACGTCATCATCGTCGACTGCCCGCCCAGCCTGGGCCTCAGCATGGACGCCGCCGCCTACTACGGCAGGCGACGCGACGGCGAGAAGCCCGGTCAGTCCGGGGCGCTCATCGTCGTGCAGGCCGAGGACAGTTCGGCCGACGCCTACGAACTGCTCACCACGCAGATCGACGACCTGCGCGACGACCTCCAGATCGACATCGACTACCTGGGTATCGTCGTCAACCTCTACGACTCGCGCCGCGGTTACATCGCCACCTCCTCGCTCCAGGGCTGGGTCGACATAAAGAATCCGAGGGTGGTGGGGCTGATCGGCGACCTGAAGGAACAGAAGGAAGCGGTCCGCATGAAGCAGCCCCTGCTGTCCTACGCCCCCAAGTCGCAGCAGGCCATCGGGATGCGCGCACTGGCCCGGGAGATCTCATGAGCAAGGCCGACCAGCTGGGCGCCGGGCGTTTCGGCGGCGCCCGGCCCGTCAGCGCACGCCGGCAGGCCGTGGCCGCGGCGACCGGAGTGCCGACCGAGGGCGTGGCTCCGCCCAGTGAACTGCCCGTCCACCAGATCAGCCCCAACCCCGACAACCCCCGCTCGCAGCTGGGCGATCTGACCGACCTCGCGGGAAGCCTGAAGACCCACGGCCAGAAGCAGGCCATCACGGTCATGAACCGCGATGCCTATCTCGCGGCCAACCCGGACCGCGCGGGCGACCTGGAGCCGAACACCACCCATGTCGTCATCGACGGCAGCAGCCGCCTGGCCGCCGCCCGCGAAGCCGGCCTCGCCACCGTCAAGGTCATGGTGAGCGACGAACAGGGCAGCACCTCGGAGGAGTTGCTCGAATCCGCGCTGGTCGCGAACATCCACCGGCAGGACCTGGAGGAACTCGACGAGGCCCGGGCGCTCCAGCGGCTGCTCGTCATCCACGGCAGCCAGACGGCCCTGGCCAAACGGCTGCACCGCTCCCAGGGCTGGGTGTCGCAGCGGCTGGCGCTGCTCACCCTCACCCCCGAACTCCAGGCGCGGATCGGCCAGGAACCCATCGACCTGCTGCGCGCCGTCGGCAACAAGCCGGCCGACCAGCAGATGGCGGCGCTCGACGCGCTCAAGGCCGAACGTGCCCGCAAGGAGGCGGAGAAGGCGGCACTCAAGGCCGCTCGCCAAGCGGAAACGGCGGCGGCCGGCTCCGGTGCGGCCGGGAGCGGCCACCCGGCCGTGTCCGATGCCGGGCAGGTCACCGGTGCCGCGGCACCGGCGGCGCACGACGAACCGCCCACGGTGCACGACGAGCCGCCGACGGTACCGGTCCAGGCACCACCGCCCCGGACAGCCGACGGCGTCCAGGCGCCGCCGGCACAGGCGGAGACCGCCGAGACGGTCCGGACGCCACGGGCCCAGGCAGCCACCACGGACAGCGTCCAGGCGCCGCCGACGCCGGCCGGCACCGCCGACGCGGACCGGGAAGCCGCCCGGTCCGAGGCGTCACCCGCCGTGTCCTCCCCGGTGCCGTCGAAGCCGGCCCCGCCTGTCGCCCCTCCGCGCACGGCCGCCGCCCCCTCCGACGGCACCCCGCCCCCGGCCGCCAACGGGCAGCCCACCCGGACACTGCCGTACGACGAGCCCGGCCCCCTCGCGATGCTGCTGGACCGGAAGATCGAGAGCGACGACACGTTCTTCGACCTCATCGACTTCCTGGGCGTCTGGGCCCTCAAGCGCGACCCCGCCCGGCTGGGCGAACTCGCGCAGCGCCTCGTCGACCAGGCCACCGCTCAGGTCGACTGAACCGGTGGGCCGGAGCGGGGCCTTGGTGTGCGGTCGTCCCGGCTGTCTCCGCCGCCCGTGCCTGAGCCGGGTGGGGGACCGGCCGACGTGGGTGCGGGCCCGGTGCGGGGGACACCGGGCCCGCACCGCGGGGAAGGTGGCGCTCAGCCCTCGGGGGGATGGGGCCGCTGCGCCACACGTGGTCCAAGGTGGTCGGGTGTCCCGATCGCCGGGATCCGGCACGGTCCGGATCCCGTCCGAACCGAACACCTCCACTCTCGCGCCGTACGGCCTCCGCCGCCATGGGGCACACCCCACGATCGGAACGCGGACGGCATGAGGAAGTCCCTAGACTGCTGGGCCAGTCGCCCATTCCTCGGCGAAGTGGCAGGCGGAGGCGTGGGCGGTGGGGCCGGTCGTGTGCCGGAACTCCGCCGGGACCGCCAGCAGCGGGTCCTCCATGGCGCAGCGTTCCCGGGCTTTCCAGCAGCGGGTGCGGAACCGGCAGCCGGAGGGGACGTTCGTCGGGGAGGGCACGTCTCCGCTGAGGATGATCCGCTCCCGGTGGCCTCTGGCCTCCGGGTCCGGGACGGGCACGGCGGACAGCAGCGCCTGGGTGTAGGGGTGGGTGGGATGGTCGTAGATCTCGGCTTCGGTGCCGGTCTCCACGATCCGTCCGAGGTACATCACCGCGACCCGGTCGGAGATGTGCCGCACGATCGACAGGTCGTGCGCGATGAAGAGGTAGGAGAGGTCGAACTCGCTCTGGAGCCGGTCGAGCAGGTTGACGACCTGCGCCTGGACGGAGACGTCGAGCGCCGAGACCGGCTCGTCGGCCACGATGATCTCCGGGCGCAGCGCGAGTCCGCGGGCGATGCCGATGCGCTGGCGCTGGCCGCCGGAGAACTGGTGGGGGTAGCGGTTGATGTACTCGGGGTTGAGGCCGACGACGTCCAGCAGTTCCTGCACCCTGCGGCGCCGGTCGCCCTTCGGGGCCGCCTCGGGGTGGATCTCGTACGGCTCTCCGATGATGTCCCCCACCGTCATACGGGGGTTGAGGGAGGTGTACGGGTCCTGGAACACCATCTGGATGTTGCGGCGTACGGCCTTCAGGGCCCGGCCCGAGAGCCTGGTGATGTCCTCGCCCTTGTACCGGATGGCGCCGGCCGTCGGCCGCTCCAGGCTGACCAGCATCTTGGCGACCGTGGACTTGCCGCAGCCCGACTCCCCCACGATGCCGAGGGTCTCCCCGCGGCCGAGGGTGAAGTCGACGCCGTCGACGGCCCTGACGGCACCGATCTGCTTCTTGAGCAGGATGCCCTGGGTGAGCGGATAGTGCTTGACGAGCCCGCTGACTTCGAGGATCGGCTCAGGCATCGAGGCACTCCCTCCAGAAGTGGCAGGCGCTCACCCGGTGGTCGGCCACCTGGTGCAGGGCGGGTGCGTCGGTGCGGCAGACGTCCCGGGCCATCGGGCACCGCGGGTGGAAGGCGCAGCCCGGCGGGATGTCCATGAGGTTGGGCGGCAGACCCTTGATGGCGTACAGCTCCCGGCCCTTGGCGTCCAGGCGCGGGATCGACTCCAGCAGACCCCTGGTGTAGGGGTGGGCGGGCGTCTTGTAGATGTCGCGCACCGGTGCCTGCTCCACGATCCGGCCCGCGTACATCACCGCGATCCGGTCCGCCACGTCCGCGACCACCCCCAGGTCGTGCGTGATGAGGATCAGTCCCATCCGGTACTCGCGCTGGAGTTCCGCGAGCAGGTCCATCACCTGGGCCTGCACCGTCACGTCCAGCGCGGTGGTGGGCTCGTCGGCGATGATCAGCGCCGGTTCCAGGGCCAGCGCCATGGCGATCATGATGCGCTGGCGCATGCCGCCGGAGAACTGGTGCGGGTACTGCCTGACCCGTTCCCTCGCCGCCGGAATGCGCACCCGGTCCATCAGCTCGACGGCCTTGGCCCGCGCGTCCTTCTTCGACATCCCCCGGTGCACCACGAACATCTCGCCGAGCTGGTCCCCGACCGGCAGCACCGGGTTGAGCGACGACAGCGCGTCCTGGAAGATCATCGCCAGCTGCGCGCCGCGCACCCGGCGCCGTTCGCCCTCCTTCAGCTTCAGCAGGTCCTTCCCCTGGAAGAGGATCTGGCCGCCGGTGATCCGGCCCGGCGGTGTGTCGAGGATCCCCATCACGGCCTGGGCGGTCACCGACTTGCCCGAGCCCGACTCGCCGAGCACCGCCAGGGTCTCGCCCGCGTCGACGCCGTAGGAGACGCCGTTGACCGCCTTGGCGACCCCGTCCCGGGTCCGGAACTCCACGTGCAGGTCACGCACTTCTAGCAGCATGACGACGACTCACCTCAGTTTCGGGTCGAGGGCGTCGCGCACCGCGTCGCCGAGCATGATGAAGGCCAGCACCGTGATCGCGAGCGCGCCCGCCGGCCACAGGAGCATGTGCGGGGCGTCGCGGATGTACGGCGAAGCCGCGGAGATGTCGATGCCCCAGCTCACCGTCGGCGGCTTGAGTCCCACCCCGAGGTAGGACAGGGTCGCCTCCAGCGAGATGTAGGTACCCAGCGCGATGGTCGACACGACGATCACCGGGGCCACCGCGTTCGGCGCGATGTGCCGCAGCAGCAGGCGGGAGCTGGACGCGCCCAGGGCACGGGCGGCCTGGACGTAGTCGTTCTGCTTGGCGGTGATGGCCGAGCCGCGCGCGATCCGGGACACCTGGGGCCAGCCGAGCAGCACCATGAAGCCGATCACCGGCCAGACGGTGGCGCTGGTGACCACCGACAGCAGGACTAGACCGCCGAGGACGACCGGGATCGCGAAGAAGACGTCGGTGACGCGGGACAGGATCGCGTCCCAGACGCCCCCGACGAAGCCCGCGAGGCCGCCGAGCACGGAGCCCAGGACCGCGACCCCGAGGGTGGCCAGGACGCCCACGGTGACCGAGGTGCGGGCGCCGTACACGGTGCGCGTGTAGACGTCGCAGCCCTGGCCGTCGTACCCGAACGGGTGGCCCGGCTGTGAGCCCTGCTGGGCCTTGGCCAGGTCGCACGCGAGGGGGTTGCCCGACGCGATCAGCGACGGCCGGACCGAGATGACCACGAGGAAGAGGATCACCAGGCCGGAGACGAGGAACACCGGGTTGCGGCGCAGGTCGCGCCAGGCGTCCGACCAGAGGCCGCGCGGTTTTCCCCGCGGGTCGGCGGCGGTGGGCTCCAGGGAGCGGGCCTCGCTCGCCGCGAGGTCCATCGCGCCGCCCGTGCCGGTCCCGGCGACGGCGCCCTCGGGTTCGTACGGCGGTTGCTCAGGCATAGCGGATCCTCGGGTCGAGTACGGCGTACAGGAGGTCGACGAGCAGGTTGGCGACCAGGAAGACCAGGACGAGCACGGTGACGAAGCCGACGACCGTCTGGGTGTTCTGGCGCAGGATGCCCTGGTAGAGCTGGTAGCCGACGCCGTGGATGTTGAAGATCCGTTCGGTGACGATCGCCCCGCCCATCAGCGCGCCGATGTCCGTGCCGATGAACGTGACCACGGGGATGAGGGAGTTGCGCAGCAGGTGCCGGGTGATGACCCGGTGCCGGGGCAGGCCCTTGGCGACGGCGGTGCGCACGTAGTCGGCACGCAGGTTCTCGGCGAGGGAGGTCCGGGTCAGCCGGGTGACGTAGGCAAGCGACACCGAGGCGAGCACCAGGCCCGGCACGATCAGCTCGCCGAAGGCCGCCTGCGGGGACACCGACGGGGAGATCCAGCGCCACTCGACGCCGAGCAGCAGCTGGAGCAGCAGGCCGGTGACGAACGTCGGCACGGAGATGACGACCAGGGTGAGCAGCAGCACGGCCGTGTCGAGGAGGCGGCCCCGGCGCAGACCGGTGAGCACGCCGAGGCCGAGGCCGAGGACGATCTCGAAGAGGATCGCCACGATCGTCAGCCGGACGGTGACCGGGAAGGCACTGCCCATCAGGTCGATGACCTTCTCACCGTTGAAGGCGGTGCCGAAGTCACCGGTGAAGACATGGCCCATGTAGGTCGCGTATTGCTGGAGCACCGGCTTGTCGAGGCCGAACTCGTGTTTGAGTCGGGCCGCGGTGGCCGGATCGCAGGCCTTGTCACCGCACAGGCCCGCGACCGGGTCGCCCAGCACGTTCACCATCAGGAAGATCAGCAGCGTGGCCCCGATGAACACCGGGATCATCTGGAGCAGCCGCCGGACCACATACCGCCCCACGTGGATCAGCCGACCTTGATCTCGTTGTACACGGGGACGCTGAACGGGTCCAGCATCACGTGCGAGAGCCGGTCGGACCAGCCGGCGCTGCCGTTCTGGTACCACAGCGGGACGGACGCCATGTTGTCCCGGACGACGCCCTCCGCCTGCTGGAAGAGCTGGACGGCCCGGTGCGGGTCGGTCTGCGCGTTGGCCTCGTCGACGAGCTGGTCGAACTGCTTGTTGGACCACTTGCCGTCGTTGGAGGAGGCGTTCGTGTAGTACAGCGGCTGGAGGAAGTCCTGGATCAGCGGGTAGTCCATCTGCCAGCCGGACCGGAACGGCCCGGTCATCTTGTCCTGGCCGATCAGGTTGCGGAAGTCGGCGAAGGTGCCGACCGGGGAGCCGACGCATGCCTTGTCGTCGCCGAGGGCGTTGTTGATGGAGTTGCACACGGCGTCCACCCACTCCTTGTGCGAGCCGGTGTCCGCGTTGTACGTGATCTTGAGCTGGCCGCCGGGGATGCCGCCGCCCTCCTCGATGAGCTTCTTGGCCTCGGTCGGGTCGTAGTCGCAGGCGGCGCCGCAGAGCCCCTTGTCGTAGCCGCCGCTCGCGCCGAGGACCGGGGAGGTCCAGTCGGTGGCGGGGGTGCGGGTGTTCTGGAAGATCGTCTTGGTGATCTGCGCGCGGTTGATCGCCATCGACAGGCCCTTGCGGACCTTCGCGGCGCCGGGGGTGTTCCAACCCTTGTCGTAGAACGGGAAGGCGAGGGTCTGGATGATGCCGGCGGGGGTGTTCAGGTAGCGGTTGCCCAGGTCCCGGTGGACGTTGCCCAGCTGCTGGGCGGGGACGTCGTCGACGAGGTCGAGGTTGCCGGCCAGCAGGTCGGTGTAGGCCGTGTTGTTGTCGGTGTACACCTTCAGGTCCACACCGTTGTTCATCGCCTTGTCCGCGCCGGGGTAGGCGTCCCACTTGCGCAGCTGCATCTCGGAGCCCTTGGTGTAGGACTTGATGGTGTACGGGCCGTCGCCGACCGGCTTGGCCAGCCAGGCGGCGTGGTCGGTGAAGAAGGCCTTCGGCAGGGGCGCGAACGCCACGTAGCCGAGGGTGTCGGGGAACGTGGAGAACTTCTGGCTGAGCTTGACGGTGAAGGTGTGGTCGTCGACGACCTTGAGGCCGGAGAGCGTGTCGGCGGTCTGCTTCCCGCTGTCGGGGTGGACCTTGTCGTAGCCGTCGATGTAGCCGAAGAAGTAGGCGTTCTTCTGGTTGTTCTTCAGGCTCGCGCCGTAGTTCCAGGCGTCGACGAAGGACGTGGCCGTGATGGGCTCGCCGTTGCTGAACGTCCAGCCCTTCTTGACCTTGATGGTGAAGGTCTGCGAGTCCTTGGTGGTGATGCTCTCGGCCAGCGCGTTCTCGGCCTTGCCGGTCCTGGGGTCGTACTGCTTCAGCCCCCGGAAGATCATGTCGAGCACCTTGCCGCCCTGCACCTCGTTGGTGTTGGCCGGCTCCAGCGGATTCTGCGGATCGCCCCAGACCGCGCTGAGGACGGCGTCGCCGCTGCCGCCGCCGTCCGAGCCGCCACCGCCGCCGCACGCGGTGAGGGTGAGGGCCGCCGCCGCGGCGAGGGCGGGCCAGGTGGCATAGGTGACTGCGCGCATGGGTCTCTCCTCGGGGACGGACCGTGACGGCGGACAGGTGGTTGGCCGGAAAGGTAGACATCGACCGGTGGGCCCGGCATCACACGTTTGCGCGATATGGGCTCCTGGACACCTGTGTGGCGGGCCGGGCGATGGCTGAGGTATACGCCGAACGCATGGCACCGACGTACACCCCGATCACGACGAGCACGCCCACGGCGGCGGGCCGGCGCTGGGAGAACGCGGTGCCGGCCGGGCAGGGCGCGGGACGAGACGCCGACCGCCGTGCGCCGGGCGGACCGGGTCCTGGACCACATCGCGGTGATGTCGCCGGGCGCCGCCATGGGTGTGCGATGAGCGTGTTGTCCGGGGCCGGCCCTGATCATGCCGTACCGGCTGCGCGGCGGTGTCGTGGG
This sequence comes from Streptomyces canarius, assembly GCF_014650735.1. Classification (NCBI taxonomy): domain Bacteria; kingdom Bacillati; phylum Actinomycetota; class Actinomycetes; order Kitasatosporales; family Streptomycetaceae; genus Streptomyces; species Streptomyces canarius. Next base: position 47,973 of record NZ_BMVN01000045.1, on the reverse strand, counting down.
CGCCTGCTCACTGTGGGCCGCCGGGGGCGCCTGCACGGTGGTGGCCGGGTGGCACCGTCCCGGCGACCCGCTGGTCGACCGTCGCCTGTGGCCTCACCGCGGTCCTGGCCCCGCCCGCGCCGGCCGAGGGCTTCAGCGCCGCGCCCACGCTCGCCCTGCTGCACCCTGCGACCTGGGGGCCTCACGCAGGCCACGGCAGATCCGGAGCCCCCGCCCGGTGCACGGCCGGCCGATGGCACGAGGCTGCGCCTGCTCGCATACCTCGTGGGCGTGCGCCCGCGCCTGCCATGTGGACATGTCTTCCGCTCCCGTGCGGATACATTGCAGACTTCAGGTGTCTCGATTCATTCACGGGCAGGCGGAACATGGGCGCACGACAGGAGAACACGGGCCGGCGGCTGGGGCTGACGAGCCTCACGGTCGCGGCGAGCGGCCTGCTCGCCTTGCTGATCGGTGTGGCGTTCGCCGTCCTGCTGTTCGCGATCTCCGACGCGAACAGCTCCGCCTCGGCCCGGCGCGCGTCCCGGACGGCCCTCGTCGAAGCCGGCACCATGGAGCGGTTGCTCCTCGACCTGGAGACCGGGCAGCGCGGTTATGTGATCACCGAGCGGGAGGAGTTCCTCCAGCCGTGGCAGGCGGCGCGCAAGGCGTTGCCCGCGGAGGAGCGGCGGTTCACGGACAGCGCCACCTCCCCGGGACAGCGGCGCACCGCCGAGCAGATCACGCGCGGCGTCCAGTCCTTCCTGGACGACTACTCGGTCCCGCTGGTCGAGATGGTCCGGCGGGGTGATCCCGCCGCGTCCGGCCTGAAGGAGACGGCCGAGGGCAAACAGCGCGTCGACGCCCTGCGGGCCCAGTTCCACAGGTACATGACGGACGAGCGTGCCCAGCTCGCGGAACGCACGGACGCGGCGGGCGCCAACAGCCGCCAGGCGGTGCTCGCCGCCGCCCTGGGACTCGCGGCGTCGACCGCGCTCGTGGCCGTCTTCACGGTGCTCCAGCACCGTGCGGTGGTACGGCCGGTGCGCGGGGCGGCAGCAGCGGCGGAGGAACTCGCGGGCGGTGACCTGAGCGTGCGGATGGCGCCCAGCAAAGTGGCGGAGATCGGGGCACTGGGCACCTCCTTCAACACCATGGCGGCATCCCTCCAGGACAGCCGCCGACGCATCATGGAGAGCACCGAGGCCGTGCACCGGCGTACGGCCCGGGACCTGCACGACGGGGCACAGCAGCGGCTGGTGAGCCTGATGATCGGGCTCCGGCTGGCACGGGAGCTGATACCGCAGACGGAGACGGCCGCGATCGACCTGCTGGACCAGTCCATCGACAACGCGCAGACGGCGATCAACGAGCTGAGGGAACTCGCCTCGGGCATCTATCCGCTCGTGCTGACGGTGAAGGGGCTGGTGGCAGCGGTGAAGGACCTGGCCTCCCGGTGCCCGGTGCCCACCGTCGTCGAGAGCCGGGACGAGCGGCGGATCTCCTCCACCGTCGAGTCGAACGCGTACTTCGTCGTGGCCGAGGCGGTGACGAACGCGGTCAAGCACGCCCAGGCGTCCCGGATCGACGTCACCCTCGCATTCGGGGACGTGCTGCGGATCAAGGTCGCCGACGACGGCGTCGGCGGCGTCGGCAAGGCCACCGCCGGCAGCGGGATGAGCGGACTCGCGGACCGCGTGGCGGCCTTCGACGGGAAGCTGGCCATCGAGTCCCCGCCCGGTGGCGGCACCACCATCCTGATCCAGATACCGATCCCGGCCTGAGCCGGAGGGCGGGAGTTCCGCTCTCACACGTGTGTCCGTGGGCACGGTCGCGCGGTCAGAGCGGGACGACCGCCGTGACCGTGGTGCCGGCGCCGGGCGTGTGACACACCCGCAGGGTGCCGTCCAGACTCGCGGCCCGCTCCGTCAGGGCGGCCAGCGCCGCCAGGTCCGCCGCCCCGGCCGGCGGTGCCCCGTCGTCCACGACGGTGACCACGAGGCTCGCCCCGAGGTCGGCGGTCACCCGGACGCGGTCGGCGCCGCCGTTCTCCACGGCTCGCTCGACGGCCTCCGCGACGAGGAGGTACAGGTGCGACTCGACCAGCCGGGGCAGCCGTCCTGCCAGGGAGCCCGAGACCGTCATCGGCACCGGGCAGCGCCCGGCGAGGGCGGCGAGCGCCGCGGGAAGCCCTCCGACGCGCAGGGCTCCGGGGCTCAGGGCGTCGGTGACCTCCCGCACGCCGGCCAGGGCCTCCTCCGTGTCGCGGACCACGTCGTGGAGCAGATCGATCACCCGAGCGGGTGCCGGGCCCAGCTCCTGCTGTGCCAGGCTCAGGCCGAGCAGGGCTCGTACCAAGCGCTCCTGGGCCGTGTGCTGGAGGGTCCGGGCGTAGCGGTGCTGTCGTTCCACCTGCCGGTGCGCGAGGAGCGGGAACGGCCCGTCGTCCGGCGTCCCGTGCCCGGCGCGGGCCGGCCCGGCGAGGGGCAGGAAGACGTACAGGGCCGCGTCGCCGCCCGGCCGGGACAGCGGCACGCGGGTCCACTCGACCGGGAGAAGGGAGCCGTCGACCCGGGTGAGCGTGCCCCGACCGCTTGCGGGGCCGGTCCGCCCGGCGGTCTCCGGCTGTCCGGAGGCGGTGGCCGGGTCGCCGTCGGTGCCCGGCGGGTCGGCCGGACGGCGATCAGTGCCCGGCAGGTCGGACGGGTCGCCGTCGGTGCCCGGTACGTCAGCCGGACGGCCGTCCGTGCCCAGTAGGCCGGCCGGACGGCCGTGTCCCAACGCCTCGGCGGCGGCGGGGTTCGCGTAGCGCACCGAGTGATCGGCGTCCACGGCCCAGACCGGCTGCCGTATGACGTCAAAGACGCTTCCCAGCTCTTCTTCGATCGACGTCATCGCGCTCGTTCCTTCCCCCCAGGCTCGGCACGACTTTCACAGACACACCCGGTCGACGCATCCGTCATTTGACTGGAAGGCGCCTCGTGGGATGTGCGCGGTGCCGATACGGCGCGGTGCCGGGGGGCGGTCCGCCGCGGAGCGCGGCCGGTCAGCCGGTTGCCGCCGGGCGGGGCGGGTTCACTCCCGCCCCGCGGCGGCGGGCGTGATGCCCGCGACGCGGTAGGCGTCCGCCTCCTCCAGCGTCTCGTGCTCCAGCAGGGCGACGGCCAGACCGTCCAGGCGGTGGCGGTTCTCCTCCAGGGTGCGGCACGCCTCGGCGTAGCACTCCTCGACGATCCGGCGCATCTCGCCGTCGACCAGGTCGAGGGTGCGCGGGGCGGCGGACATCCCGTAGGGCTGCTGACTGTCGTCGGGCAGCACCGACAGGTGTCCCACCAGGTCGCTCATCCCCCACCGCGTCACCATCCCGCGGGCGAGGCCGGTGACGTGTTCCAGGTCGTTCTCGGCGCCGGTGGTGATCACCCCGAACACGACCTTCTCGGCCGCCATGCCGCCGAGGGCGCCGATGATCCGGCCGCGCAGGTACTCCTCCGTGTACGCGTACTTGTCGGCGTCCGGTGTCGACAGGGTCACCCCCAGGGCCCGGCCGCGCGGCACGATGGTGATCTTCCGGACCGGGTCGGCGCCGGGCTGGAGCATGCCGAGCAGGGCGTGGCCGCTCTCGTGGTACGCGGTGCGCCGGCGCTCCTCCTCGGGCATCACCAGCGGGCGCTGCGCGCCGAGTTGCACCTTCTCCAGGGCGTCGGACAGATCGTGTCCGGTCACCCGGTCCTGGTCGCGCTTGACCGCGAGCAGCGCGGCCTCGTTGGCGAGGTTGGCCAGTTCGGCGCCGGTCATGCCCGGGGTCGTACGGGCGATCCGGGCCAGGTCGACGTCCCCGGCGAGCGGCATGGACCGGGTGTGGATGCGCAGGATGGCCTCGCGGCCCTTGCGGTCCGGCGGGGAGACGGTGACCACCCGGTCGAACCGGCCGGGCCGGGTCAGCGCCGGGTCCAGGATCTCGGCCCGGTTGGTCGCGGCGACCACGACGACGCCGTCGGAGGCGGAGAAGCCGTCCATCTCCGTGAGGATCTGGTTGAGCGTCTGCTCGCGTTCGTCGTGTCCGCCCACCGCCGAACCGGTGCGCGCCCGGCCGATGGTGTCGATCTCGTCGATGAAGACGATCGACGGGGCCACCTTGCGGGCCTCGGCGAACAGCTCGCGCACCCGGGAGGCGCCCACGCCGACGATCATCTCGATGAACTCGGAGGCCGAGGCGGAGAAGAAGGGCACCCCGGCCTCGCCGGCCACCGCCCGTGCGAGCAGCGTCTTCCCGGTGCCGGGAGGACCGGCGAGCAGGACACCGCGGGGCATCTTCGCGCCCATGCGGCGGTATGCCTCGGGCCGCTTGAGGAAGTCGACGACGTCGTTGAGTTCGCCCTCGACCTCGTCGATGCCGGCCACGTCGGCGAACGTCGTGCGCCCCTGCTCCGCCTCCACCGGCTTCGGCGGCTTGCGGCCCAGGATCCCGCTCATGCCGCCGCCGAGACCGCCGCCCGTCTTGCGGGCGACGAACACCCATACGCCGATGAGCAGCGCGGTCGGCAGCAGCGACACCAGCAACGACTGGCCGAGGCCCGGCCCCTGCGCCACCGGCGACGCGGAGACCGAGACCTTCTGCCGCGTGATCTCCCGCCACAGCCCTTCGTCGTCGGCGAAGGCGGGCTCGTACGTCTTGAACCGGACGTAGGTGGAGCCGTGGTCACCACCGGGCACCTCGCGGGCCTTCTTCAGCGTTCCCTGGATCTGCGAACCCTGGGAGTAGACGGTCTTGACGTTGCCCGAGTCCAGCTGCGCGGTGAAGTCGGTGTAGTCGATGGACGTGGTGCCGTCGCCGTGCATGGTGTTGTAGAGCAGGCCGGTCCCCAGGTAGATGACGAGGATGACCACGATCTGCACCAGACAGCCGCCGCGGGAGCGCCGGCCGTTCGGCGCGGGCGGCCCGCCCGGCACTCCCTCGGAACGCCACGGGGACCGTGGGTCGTGTCGGGGCGGTACGGGTGCGGCCATCGGGCTTCTCCTTGCGGGCGACGGGGTGCTCGTCTGCGGACGGGTGCGGGGGTGGCGGTGCCGGGCGGTGCGGGGCGTCGTTCACGGGTGGTGGTTGGTCACGGGTGGTGGTGGGTCACGGGGGGCGGTGGGTCACGGAAGGCGGTGGGTCACGGGAGGCGGTTGGCGCGCCGGACCATGGCGGTGGACAACAGGCCGAGGACCAGGGCGAGCACGCCGAGGACCACACCGTCGACGGCGGCGGCGCGTCCCGGATGCCGGACCACCGCCCAGGGCGAGAACGCCATCCACAGACCCGTCACCCCCAGTGCGGCGCTCAGCCCGGTCATGCGCTCGGGGGCCACCGTGAAGCCGACGGTCAGGAGGCAGATGGCGCAGCCCACGACCAGGTCGTGCACGGCGAGGTCGTGGTGGGCGGCGGCGAAACCCAGCACCCACGGCGACACGGCGTAGAACAGACCGACCAGGAACACCGGGCCGTTCACCAGCGCCACGTCGTGGCCGCCCAGGACCCGGACGCGACGCTCCCGCGTCCCGAAGGCATCCGGACGGCGCGCCACGTCGTCCCTTCCACGGATAAAGCCAGACACCTGGGTCTCCTCACTCGCCGCTCCCGTCGACACCTCACGGCGCCGGCGCCGCGTTCGACATGGTGGTACCGAACCCTCGGGGGCACATCACACATGTGAGTGATCGGCCCGTGGCACGTGTCGCGCCGTACCGGGGCGGCGACGCGCCTGCGTCAGGCCGCGCCCGCGGTACCCGTGTCGAACTGCCGGCGGTCCGCGTCCGACATCCCGCCCCAGATTCCGTATGACTCCCCGTGCTTCAGGGCCGTGGCCGCGCAGATGTCGGCGACCTCGCACCGGCCGCAGATGCGCCGGGCCCGCTCCTCCCGGTCGCGGCGCGCCCGCCCCCGCTCCCCCGGCGGGGAGAAGAAGGTGGAGATGCTCATGCCGCGGCAGGCCGCGCGCTGCTGCCACTGCCAGTCGCTGAGGAGGGGCCGCGGGTTGCTTTGCATGGTCTTCGTCTTCCTTCCGACAAGGGGTGTGCGACGGTCCTTCGGGACGCATGTCCCGGTATCTGCTCGTTCGTGCTGTGCCGGCGGTGGACGCCTCACTCCGCCAGCTGGACCAGTTCGTCCCAGTCCACCCCGTCCAGCTCGGCCCCGCGCGGCACCATGGTGTAGGTCCCGGCGAGCCACGTCGTGACCGGTGCGGCGGGGATCTCGAAGAGCGCCGTGTGGGCGCCTCCCACCCGCACGCAGAAGGAGGAGGGTTCGCCGTCGAGGTCACACACCGGCCAGAGCGCCACATCGCCCTCGCCCACCCGGGCGGACATGCCGTCGGCCAGCAGGTCCCGGGAGAAGACCCAGCGCACCGGCCGCTCGCCGTCGGAGTCGAGGACCAGGGTGACGGCCAGCGGGTCATGGGCGTCGTAGGAGATCTCGGAGTTCAGCGTGAGGGTGAGGTCCGAGGTCACCCAGTGTGTGACCTCCAGTGAGAGCTGGCACTTCTTCATGGTCGCCTCCTCGGGGCTCGGCCGGTCGACCGGCCTGGAAACGTGGGTTGTCGTGTTCTGCGGTCCTGCCGCGCGGCTGCCTGGGAGTGCGCCGCCCCGGCCGGGGCCCGCCTCAGTCGATCGCGCGCAGGGTGCGGGGGTGCCGCCGTACCGCGGCGAACGCCTCGACCGCGCCGGTGGCCATCAGTACGGAGCCGCCGACGTCGGCCAGCTGCCCCAGGGACGAGAAGGGGAAGGCGGTGATGAACAGACCCGCCGAGACGATCACCGCGTTCAGTACGTCGTCGTAGACGAAGACATGACTCACCGAGGACGAGGTGGCGGAGACGGCCATGGTGAGTCCCCGCAGCAGCCATCCGCAGCCGGCCCACAGTCCGAGCAGGAACACGGTGTCGGCCCAGCCGTGGAAGAGGGCCGCGCCGACCAGCAGGGCGGCGATGCCTCCGGCGGCCAGCATCCAGCGGACCGCCGCCGACGCCTTCGACTCGTGGACCGCCAGCAGTTGCAGGATCCCCTGCACGGCCAGGTGCACCCCGAAGAACGCGCCGGCCTGCGTCACCGTACGGACGTGCGCGACGATCAGCGCGCCCCCGACGGTCGCCGAGACCAGGGAACCGGCCAGCATCGCCCTCCGGGTGAGGACACCGCCCGGGCCGGCGACCATGCGTACGCCGGTGCTGCCCAGGGGGTGACGGACCTCGGCCCGAATGGTGTCCAGCTGTGCCATGCCCAGTTCCCGTTCGTCAGCCGCAGGCGTCCGGTGCACTGCGGGCCTTGTTGTCTTCGTGGTCGTTCAGACGTGCCGGTTCCGGTGGGCCGGTCGGCGCGAAAGGTGTCCAGTGGTGGCGGCTGTCCGTCGCGTCGCGTTCCCCTGGACAGCACCCCTGCGTCCGCCGGCCCTCCGGACCCCCGTGGCGGCGGGCCGGGTCTGACCGGGAACCCCCCGGATACAAGCGTTAGTCTCGGATCGGGCCGCATCCGGGTCTGTCGTGTGGTCCCTCGCCCTTCATAGGGGCTCCCCCACGCCCGTGTAGGGTCCGCCCCACATCCGGACGGGCATCGGCCGTGTGACGTGCGGCGGCGTGCCCGCGCCGGCCGCGGCGCGCCGGCCGGATCCGGGGTGGCACACGCGCAGACGTCGGGTTGTCCCCACATCGCCCGTGGAGTACGCCCCCCTGCGCCTTTCAGGTGTGCTTGACAGCCACTGGAGGCGACGGCGGCACATCCTGTGTCACGAACCGAACCGAGGTCACATCACGTGTGCGGGTCCTCGGCCAGGCGGAAACGCGGCCGGCCGCGCGGCACACGACCACTGGAGGCTGCCTTGATCCAGGCGACTGACATCCCGCCGACGACGGACGTCGCCGCCGTCCCCGTGCCCGCGGCGGTCCCGCGCGGGCACGGGCGCCAGCGGGAGCAGATCCTCCAGCGGGTGCTGCGGCTCCTCCACCGTGCCGAGGGCGGGGTGCTGTGGATCGAGGGGCCCGCCGGCGCCGGGAAGTCCCGCCTGCTGGCCTTCGCCGCCGAGGAGGCGGCGCCGGCCGGGGCCCTGGTCCTGACCGGCGGCGGCGTCGCCGCGCACGGCATGCCGCCGCTGGCCCCCCTGCTGGACGCCCTCGGTCCGCTACCGGCCCTCCGGAGCCGCGAGCCCGGTACCGCGCATCGCGAGCCGGGGTCGCCGTACCCCGAGGCCGGGTCTCCGTACCAGTTGATGCGGCAGGTGGAGGACCGCCTGCGGGACCTCGCCCACGACCGGCCGCTCGTCGTCGTCCTCGACGACGTGCAGCACTGCGACGAACTGACGTTGCTCGCGGTGCGGGGGCTCACCGCGCGGCTCGCCGGGCTGCCGGTGCTGTGGGTGCTCGCCGCACGGTCCCACCTCGACGTGCCGGCCGTGGAGTCGCTGCGGCGCGATCTGCTCGCCGAGCGGGCGGTCCCCCTCGACGTCACGGCCCTGGAGCCGGACGCCGTACGGCTGCTGGTCCGGGACCTGCTGGGGCCGCGGGCCGCGCAGGCGGATCCGTACCTGCCCCTCTGCGGCGGCCTGCCGGGCGCCGTCAGACAGCTGTGCGCCCTCCTCGCCTCGCGGACCGGGACCGCCGGCGCCGTCCGTACCGGCGCGGACCCGGTGGCCGGGGCGGTGGCCGCCCGCAGGCTCGACCAGTTGACGCAGCACGCGAAGGAGCTGGTGCTGATCGCCTCCGCGCTGGGCGACAGCCTCACCGTGCGGCACCTGTCCCGGGTGCTCGGCTGCGGCGAGTCCGCCCTGCTGCGCCCCCTCGGCGAGGTGCTGGCGGCAGGGCTGATGCGGGCCGGGCAGCAGCACCTCGCCTTCGCGCACCCGTCGGTGCGCGACGCCGTCGTCGCCACCCTGCCGTCGCCCGTACGGCTGTCCGTGCGCCGGCGCTCGGTCGACCTGCGGCTCGCGGACGGCACGCCCCCTGCGGTGCTCGCCGCCGAGATCGCCGAACTGGCCGAGCCCGGCGACGAGCACGCGATCCGCGTCCTGGCGACCGCTGCCCGGGAGCTGGCGCCCCACTCGCCCGCGACGGCCGCGGCTCACCTGCGCCGTGCGGTGGAGCTGAGCCGGGACGCCGCTCCCCGGCGGATGCGGCTGGCGGCGCGGCTGATTCCGCTGCTGTGGGAGACGGGCGAGTCCGACGAGGCCCGCGCCCTGGCCCGCGAGGTGGTTCAGGTGCCGCCGGACGCGGCCACCCACGCGCGGGTGTGCCTGGAGCTGACCCGGATGGGCGGCCGGTTCCCGGTGGCCGAGGCCGAGGCGCATCTGCGCCGGGCCCTGGGCCAACGCGGGGTGCCGCAGCCGGTGAAGGACCAGTTGCTGTCGACGACCCTGCTGAACCGTCTGCTGGCGGGCGAGGCCGAGGAGGCCGGCGGAACCCTGGCCGGGTCCCTGGCGCGCGCCCGGGGCACCCACCCGCTCAACGACCTGACGCAACGCACCCTCCGGTCGATGAGCGCCTGCCACCGGCAGCGGTGGACCGAGGCGCTCGGACACAGCGAGTCGGTGCCGGCGAAGGTCGCCGAGCTGGACCCGGCGTACGGGCCCGCCCTCCCCGAGGTGGTCGTCTCGACGGTCTGGAGGGCCGCGCTGCTGGGCCTGGCCGGTGACGGCACGGCCGCCGCGGAACTGGTCGAGGGCGGTCTGGCGGACGCGGAGCAGCGGGGCCGACGGGCGTACCTGCCGCTGTGGCGCACCGCGCGGGCCCGGCTGCTGCTGGACGGCGGCCGGCTGCCGGAGGCGGCACGGGAAGTGGCCGCGGCCGGGGCCGGACCGCTTGCTCGGGGGACGTCCGCGGCGAGCGAGGCGGCCATGGTGTGCGCCCGGGCCCGGATCGCCTTCCACACCGGGGACGACGCCGAACTGGAGGCGTGCTCGGCCCTGGCGGAGACCTACCTGGAGGCCGAGGACCGGCAGTCGCGCAGGGCCGGGGCGTGGATCGCGGTCCTGACCGCCCTGTACCGGGACGAGGCCCTGACCCGTCACCAGCTCGGCGTGGCCGCCGCCCACCTGCGCCGCGGCTTCCTCCACGCGACCTGCCTCGACGCCGGGGACGTGGTGCTGCTGGTGGCGGCGGCGCTGGCCTCCGGCCAGCGGGACATGGCCGCCGCGGCGGTGGAGTTCGCCGAGGAACGGGCCCGGCTCAACCCCGGTCTGCCGCTGTTCGCGGGCGCCGCCGCGCACGCCCGGGGCCTGTTCGCCCGGGACGCGGACCTGCTCGCCGAGGCGGCGGAACGCTACGGGACCGCCCGTCCCCTGCTGCGGGCCCGCGCCCTGGAGGACGCCGGGGAGTGCGCCGCCGAGGCCGACGCCGCCACGGCCCGGTCCCACTTCGAGGAGGCGTCCCGGCTCTACACCGGGTGCGGGGCGGAGCGCGACGGGCGGCGGGTGCACGGCAGGCTCCGCAAACTCGGCATCCGGCCCCTCGGCGCGGCGGGCGCCGCCGCCCCCGCCGTCCCGGAGCCGGAATGGCGCGGGCTGACCCGGTCGGAGCTCGGCGTGGTGCGGCTGATCGCCCACGGTGCCACCAATCGCGAGGCGGCGGAGCGGCTGTTCCTGTCCCCGCACACCGTGAACACACACCTGCGGCACGCCTTCGAGAAGCTCGGCGTCCGCTCCCGGGTCCAGCTGGCCCGCCTGTACGCGCGGGAGGTCGACTCGGCGGCGGTCTCCGCCTGAGCGCCCGGCATCCATCAAGGCAACTGAACAGGTACCTGCATACGTGTTACCGTAGAAACATGTATGACCGACAGCAACAAGATCGGCGTCGGGACTCCCTGCTGCTCGCCACGGATCTGCGTATCGTGCTCAGCCGGCTCGTCCGCAGGCTGCGCGAGCAGAGCACGGTGGGTGATCTGACGAAGTCGCAGGAGGCCGTGCTGCTGCGGTTGGAGCGCGACGGCTCGACCACCACGACCGCACTGGCGAGGGCCGAGGGAATGCGTCCCCAGTCGATGGCCCAGGTCGTCCAGGCGCTGGAGGAAGCGGGGCTGGTCACCGGTTCGGCGGACCCGTCCGACGGCCGCCGCACTCTGCTCGCCCTCACCGACACCGCCCGGGAGCACTTCCGCACCGGGCGGCTCGCCAAGGACGACTGGCTCACGCGGGCGATCCTGCACAGCCTCACACCCGAGGAAGCCGATCTCCTCGCCGCGAGTGTGCCGGCGTTGCGCCGCCTCGCCGACTACCCCTGAGCCCCTGCCCTGTCCGTTCGACGCCCAGCCCGCTCCACCTCGAAACCGTCCGTCAAGGAGAGACCATGCCTGTCACCGTTTTGGACCCGAAGACCGCTCTGATCGTCGTCGACCTCCAGAAGGGCATCGTAGGGCTGCCCCTCGCGCACCCGGCCGCCGATGTGCTCGCTCGTAACGCCGAGTTGCTCGCGGAGTTCCGCCGCCGCGGCCTGCCCGTCGTCCTCGTCAATGTCGCCGGAGGCCCCGCAGGGCGCAACGACCTCGGCGCGAGCTTCCCCGCCCCGTCCGCGGAGTGGACCGAACTGGCCCCCGAACTGGGCGCCACCGAGGGCGACCACCTGGTGACCAAGTACTCCCGCAGCGCCTTCACCAAGACCGGCCTGAACGAGTGGCTGAGCGAGCGAGGTGTCACCCAGGTCGTGGTCACCGGCATCGCCACCAGCAGCGGCGTGGAGTCCACCGTTCGTGACGCGCACGAGCAGGGCTACCACGTCACGGTGCCGGTCGACGCCGTCACCGACACCGACGGCGCGGCCCACGATCACACCATCGCGAGGATCTACCCGCGCATCGCCGAGACCGGCACGACCAAGGACGTCCTGGCCGCTCTCGCCGACGCGAGCTGAGGTCCGCGCCCGACCGGACATCGCCCCGGCCGCTTCCCGGCGGCGGGGGCGATGCCCTCCGGTGCCCGTGCCGATCACGCTCCTCGTCAACTCGACACGCTCACCGCAGGCTAGGATTCCTGTCATGAGCCAACCACTGCGGGCGGTGCTCGGAGAAGACCAGCCGATCGTGCGCGAGGGCATCGCGACCATCCTGCGCCATGCGGGCATCGACGTCGTCGCGTCCGTCGACAACGCGGTAGACCTCGTCCGCGCCGCCGAGGAACACCGGCCCGACGTGGTGATCACCGACATCCGGATGCCGCCGGCCCTGGAGGCCGACGGCCTGGACGCCGTACGGAAGATCCGCGCGGTGCGGCCGGAGACCGCCGTGATCGTCCTCTCGCAGTTCCTCGACTCCTCCTACGCGCTCGATCTGGTCGGGGACGACCCGAGCGGGGTGGGCTACCTGCTGAAGGAGAAGGTGGCCAGTCCCCAGATCCTCACAGACGCCGTCGAGCGGGTCGTGGCCCGCGACTCGGCCCTCGACCCGGACGTCATCTCGGCCCTGCTGGGGCGCAAGCGCCCGGAGGACCCGCTGGCGGCGCTGACGCCGAAGGAGCGGGAGGTTCTGGCCCTCATGGCCGAGGGCCATTCCAACACCGGGATCTCCGAGAAGCTCTTCGTGAGCGTCGCCGCCGTGGAACGGCACGTGACCGGCATCTTCATGAAGCTGGGGCTCAGCCAGTCGGCTTCCGGGCAGCACCGGCGGGTGCTGGCGGTGCTGCGCTACCTCGGGCAGTAGCGGGAGCCGCCGGGGCCCACTGTCCGGGGCCCGCGGGCCCGGCCGGGCCGGGCCGTCAGGGCGCCGAGGGGGCGAACAGGCCCCGCAGATCGGCGTCGAACAGCTTGTCCTTGGCGACGAAGGACTCGATTCCCGCTCCGCGCAGTTCCTCCTGCGACCAGAACGACTTGTCCGTGGAGGTCAGCACGATCCGCGGCGGAGCGTCCTCCTCGGTCAGCCGGCGGGCCACGCTCAGTCCGTCCAGGTCGGGCAGGTGCAGGTCGAGCAGCAGTCCGTCGGGGCGGTGTGCCCGCACCGCGGCCAAGGCCGAGGCGCCGTCCCGGGACTCCGCCACGACACGCAGGCCCCGTGCCGTCAGCAGCGTCGTGGCGATGCGGCGGAATCCGGGGTCGTCGTCGACGACGACGATGTTGATGCACATGTCCTCAGCATGCCCAACGGTCGGACGGCGGGGCCATAGGGGGAGCCCTACGATTTGTGTATCACTCATGCAAGGGGATCTCCGCACGCGCCCTCGTGGCCTCCCGCACCGGACGGACGGCGTCGGGCGGGTTCCGCCTCGGCCGCCCGGCCTCCCCTCCCCCCTCGGCGGCCCGCTCGATCAGCGCGCGGGTGCGCGGCGGCAGCTCCTCGCGCAGCGAGACGACGGTGCTGGTGCGCACGACACCCGGCACGTCGAGGAGTTCCCCCGAGACGCGGTGCAGGTCCGCGGTGTCACGGGCGACGACCTTCAGCAGCAGGTCGGCCTCGCCCGTGGTGGAGTGCATCTCGACCACTTCGGGGAAGGCCGCGAGCGCGGCGGTGGCCCGGCGCCCGGTGGTCTGGCTCAGCGCGACGGAGACGAAGGCGACGAGGCCGTGGCCGAGGGCGGCGGGGTCGACGCGCCGGGAGAACTCGCGGACGACACCGTTCGCCCGCAGCCGCTGGAGCCGGGAGTGGAGCGTGTTGCGGGCGATGCCCAGTCGCTTGGCCAGGGCGAGGCTGCTGGCGTCGGGGTCGTCGTCGACGGCGAGCAGAATACGGGCGTCGAGAGCGTCCATGGTGACCATTCTGATATTCGATGCCTTGTGCACGTATCATAATGCTCAGTGACAGGTCGCTCTGTTGCGGGGTCCCACACGTGTTCCGCACGCTGCCTCCATGCCTCGATCCCCTGAACTTCCCCTGTCCGTGCCGCCCTGCGGCCCGCCCGCGGCCCCGGCCGAGCGGGCGGAGATCCTCGACGACCTCCGCCGCTACCTGGCGACGGCGTGGGAGTCGTTCGACCGTCCGCGGCCGAGCGAACCGCACCCGGACGCGGAGCTGGTCGGCAGGCTCGGCGGCGCGCTGCCGGAGCTGCCGGGCGAGACACGTGCCGCGCTGGACGACGCGGTGCGCGTCCTGGAGGCCAGTGTGTCGCCGTCGCGACCGCTGTTCCTCGCCTACGTCGGCTCCACCGGTCTGGAGACGGGTGTGCTGGCCTCGGCGCTGTCCGCCGCCTACGACGCGAACCTGGCGACCGCCGCCGGGGCCGCCGACCTGCTCGACGAGCAGGCCGTGCGCTGGGTGGCCGAGTTCGTCGGCTACCCGGTGGCGGAGGGGCACTTCACCAGCGGCGGCCAGACCTCCAACTTCACCGCGCTGCTCGCGGCGCGGGAGCAGGCGCTGCCGGGCGCCCGCGAGCACGGGGTGGCCGGCCGGCGGGCCACCGTCTACTGCTCGGACGAGGCGCACCACTCCGTCGTACGGGCCGTGGAGGCGGCGGGACTGGGGCGCCGGGCGCTGCGCCGGATACCGACCGACGGGCAGCGCCGGATGCGGGCGGACCTGCTGCGCGCGGCCCTGGTACGCGACCGGGCGGAGGGCTGCACCCCGGTCGCCGTCGTCGCCACCGCCGGCACCACGCTGACCGGGGCGGTCGACCCGCTCGCCGCGATCGCCGACGTGTGTGAGCGCGAGGGCGTGTGGCTGCACGTCGACGGCGCCTACGGCCTGCCCGCCGCCGCCACCCGGACGGCCGCGCACCTGTTCGCCGGGCTCGACCGGGCGGACTCCGTCACCGTCGACGCGCACAAATGGCTCGGCGTGCAGAAGAGTTGCAGCGTGGTCATGCTGCGGCGGCGCGGCCCGCTGCGGGCGGCGTTCGGCCACGAGGAGCGCTACATGCTCCACCAGGAGGACACCGGCAACCCGGTCGACCACACCTTCGAGTACTCGCGGCCGTTCCGTTCCCTGCGCGTGTGGCTGTCCCTGCGGGTGCACGGCGCCGACCGGTTCCGTGCCTGGATCGAGCGGACGCTCGCCCACGCCGCGCTGCTCGCCGACGAGGTGCGGGCGCACGCCTCGTTCGAGCTGCTGCACGAGCCGATGCTGTCGACCGTCTGCTTCCGGCACGTCGTTCCGGGGCTGGCCGACGCGGAACTCGACGCCCACAACGAGCGTCTCGCCCGCGCCCTGCAAGCCGACGGCCGGGTCTTCCTCGCGCCGGCCGTCGTCGACGGCCGCACCTGCCTGCGCGTCTGCTTCGTGAACTTCCGGACCGCCCCCGACGCCGTGAAGACGGTGCTGGAGGTGGCGGACGAACTGGGCCTGGCCCTCGCCACCGGGAGCGGCGTCACCGGGGCACACCTGTAGGGCGGGCCCTACACACACCGCCGTGGAAACATGGGGTCCGCTCCATCGCGCGGGACGTCCGCGGCGAGAAACATATGTCCTGACCTCCCCGGAACCGCCGCGGTCCCCAGGGGACGCACCGACCGCGGCAGGTGTCGCCGGGCATCCGTGAGGGACGGGTGCCCGGCGACACCGTTTCCGCAGCGCGTCCGTGGCGTCAGCCGGCGGCCGGACCCCGTGCGTCCTGGCCGGTGCACACCCCGTTCTCCCAGGCCCAGGCGGCGATCTCCACCCGGTTGCGGGCGGCGAGCTTGCGCTGGACGCTCCCGAGGTGCGTCTTGACGGTGGACAGGGAGACGTGCAGCTCGGCCGCCAGCTCCTCGTTGGTACGGCCGCGCGCGACGAGTCGTACGACGTCCAGCTCGCGGGCGGTGAGCGGGAGTTCGAGCGCTGTCGGGCGGGTCCGGGACGAGCCGCGCCGCCGGTCCGCGGGCTTGCCGGGGGCAGACAGGGACGCGGCCTCGGACGCGGCGTCGGTCATGTGCCGGAGCAGCCGCACCGTCACCGCCGGGGAGATCAGGGCGTTGTCGGCGGCCACCGCCCGCACGGCCTCGACGAGCAGCGCGGGGGAACCGTCCTTGAGGAGGAAGCCGTAGGCGCCGTTGCGCAGCGCCCGGTACACGTACTCGTCCAGGTCGAAGGTGGTGGCGATGAGCACCTTCAGCGGGTCGGCCGCCTCCGGGCCCGCCAGCAGCCGGGTCGCCTCCAGGCCGTCGATCCCCGGCATCCTGATGTCCAGCAGGCACACGTCGGGACGCAGCCGCCGGGCCTCGCGGACCGCGCTGGTGCCGTCGGCCACCGAGGCGACGATCTCCATGTCGGGCTGGGCGCCGAGGATCATGCCGTAGGCCGAGCGGATCATCTGCTGGTCGTCGGCGATGAGGATGCTGATCGTCATGACTCCAGGGTGGCAGCCGTACGGTCGTCACCGTGACGCCGGTCGTCGCCGGGGACGGGGAGCGGGCCGGGCAGCGGGATGTGTGCCTCGACGAGCCAGCCGACGCCCGCCCGCGCCCCCGCGGTGACGGTGCCGCCGACCATGGCCGCGCGTTCCGCCAGCCCGACCAGTCCGTAGCCGGAGCGCGCGGGCCGGCCCATGCCCCCGGCGGCGGGTTCGCCCGCGCCGCCGTCGGCGGGTTCCGCGCCGCTCCCGGCGGCGTCCGGTCCGTCGTCGGTCACCGACACCAGCACCGCCGGACGGGCGGTGTCGCCGCCCAGCCGTACGTCGACGGTGACCGACTCGGCCCCGCGCGCGTGCTTGCGCACGTTGGTCAGCGACTCGCGTACGACCTGGTGCACGGTGGCGGCCACCCCCGGCGGCAGAGCGGCCGCGGTGAGGCGGGGATCGAGGGCGAGCCTGGTGGCCGGGCCGGTCGCGGAGAAGCGTTCGGTCAGGGTGCGCAGGTCGGCGAGTTCCCCGCCCGGACCCGCCGTGGACGCCGGGCCGGCGGGGTCGCGCAGGACCGCCACCATGCCGCGCATCGACTGCATGGCCTGCGACCCGGCCTCTTCCACGGCCGCCAGCATGCCGTCCAGTTCCTCCGGCGACGGGGGGCGGCCCGCCGCCGTCGCGTACCTGACGGCCTTGGTCTGGGCGATGATCGCGGTCACGTGGTGGCCGACGAAGTCGTGCAGTTCGCGCGCGTAGTCGAGGCGTTGCGCCTGGAGGCCGGCCTGGTGCTCCTGCGCCCGGTACCGGTCGAGCAGCCGGAGGTACAGGCCCAGTACCGCCGCCAGGACGGCGGCGAACCAGAGCGCCGGGACCACGAACGGCACGAGCGGTTCGTACTCGGACCGCGGCAGCCGCAGGAGGATCACGGTCAGCGCGACCAGCGCCCCGCCGGCCAGTGCCGCGGCGCGCAGCGGCGGACGCAGGCGCGCCGCGCGGACGACGACCAGCAGCAGGGCACAGGTCTCGACGAGGCCGAAGGTGGTGTCGGGCCGGGCGGCCACCCGGGTGGTCATGAGGGTCACCAGGCAGGACGCGAGGACGCCCGCGGCGGCCACCGCGTCGAAACGGTCCCGGCGCACGGCGGCGGCGGCGAGCAGCAGGCCGCCGGCCACCGTCCAGGCCGCGGCCAGCGGCACGGAGCCGGTGTCCGCGCCCTCGGCCGCCACCGCGGCGATCAGGAGCACCGCCGCGCAGGCCGCCGCGATCCGCCTGCCTCCCGCCGGGACGTCGAAGAGCTGGTTCATGCCGGGAGGGTACGGCGCCGCCTCGCCGCCGCGCCTCGTCCGTTCGGCCGAGTAACGCCCGGCCCGCGCCCCGGACCTTCGCACCTCCGGCTGATCCGCGCGCACCCCGGCCCCGGTCAGGATCGGACCGTCCGCCGGCTCCCCGGCACCGTCACCCCCGTCCGCAGCACTGGAAGGCCTCATGCTCCGTACCGTCGTGCGTTCCGTGCTCCGCGACCGGCACCGCTTCGTCCTGCCCGCCCTGGCCGTGCTGATCGGGGTCGCCTGCGTCAGCGGCTCCCTGCTGTACACCGAGTCCCTGGCCCGGGGCGCCGAGCGGCTCCAGCGGGCCTCGCGCCCGGACGTGTCCGTGGAGGTGCGTCCCACCGGAGGCGGCGCGGCGCCCGGCGAGGCGCTGCGGCGCAGGCTCGCCGCGCTGCCCGGGGTGGCGGCGGCCCGGGGCACCCTGCGCGGCCCGGCCTTCCTCGTGGCGCGCGACGGCACCCTGGTGGGGCCGCCGTCCGCCGACGCCGGGGTGAACTTCGTACCGGACGCGCACGGCGCCGACCCCCGCTACCCGATGACCCGGGGGCGCGGCCCGCAGGGTCCCGGGGAGATCGCCGTGGACCGGTGGTCGGCCGAGCGGGCCGGGCACCGGGTCGGTGACCGGATGCGGGTCGTCGTCGCCGGCGAGGTCCGCTCGGTCCGGCTCACCGGTGTCTTCACCGTGTACGACCCCGCCACCGCCGCCGGCGGCACGGTCACCGCGTTCGACGGTGCCACCGCACGGGCCCTGTTCGCGCCGGCGCCCGGCCGGTACGCGTCGGTGACCCTCACGGCCGCCCCCGGTACCTCGGCGACGGCCCTCGCGCAGCGGGCGTCGCGGATCCTGCCGCGGGGCCTCGACGCGGTGACCCGTGCCGCACTGGACAGGGAGGCCGCGGCGGCGCCCGACCGGCAGAAGCTCGGCACGCTCCTGCTGCTCTTCGCCGGCATCGCCCTGTTCGTCTCCGCCTTCCTGGTGAGCAACACCTTCACCATGCTGAGCGCGGTGCGGGCACGCGAGCACGCCCTGCTGCGCGCGGTGGGCGCGAGCCGCCGCCGGGTGCTGGGCACGGTGCTCGCCGAGGCGGCCGTCGTCGGAGCCGTGGCGGCCGTGGCCGGGTACGCGCTCGGGGTGGGCGTGGCCACGCTGCTCGGCGCCCTGTTCGGACCGGCCGCCGGGCCCGCGGACACCGCTGCGTCGGCGCTGCTGTCCCCCGTTCCGCTGCTGACGGCCCTGTGCGTCGGCGTGGGGTTCACGGCCGCCGCCGCGTACGTTCCCGCCCTGCGGGCCTCCGCCGTCGCCCCGGTGGCGGCACTGCGCACGCACCTGCCGACCCCGGCCGCCGCGCTGCGGCGCCGCAACCTGGCCGGCCTCTCGGTCACCGCGGCCGGTGCGCTGCTGATGGCCGCCGGCGAGGGCGACCTCGCAGTCCTGTCCCTCGCCACGCCGGTGCTGCTGGCCGGGCTGATCCTGCTCACGCCGCAGCTCGCGCGCGCCGCCACCCGGGCGCTGCGCGCGCCGGTGCGGCGGCTGACCGGGGTACGCGGCACCCTGGCCCTGGCCAACGCGCGCCGCGATCCACGGCGTACGGCCGCGACCGCCGGGGCGCTCACCGTGTGCGTGGCGCTCGTCAGCGCGGTCACCATGGCGCTGTCCTCGCTGAGCGCCACGGCGGGGCGTCAGGCGGAGGCCGGCATGCCGACGGACCTGCGGATCACCGCGGTCGACTACGCGCAGATCGGCGCGCACACGGCGGCGCGGGTGGCACGGCTGCCGCACGTGGCGGCGGTCAGCGCGGTCCGCGAGGCCGGCATCCGCCTCCGCGACGGTTCCGACCTGTGGACCACGGTGGTGGATCCGCGGGCCGTGGGCCCAGGACGCCTCGCCGACCTCACGGTGCGCGCGGGCGACCTGGACGAGCTGGCCGACCGGACCGACGCCATCGCGGTCACGCGGGACCTGGCCGAGGAGCACGGGTGGCACCTGGGCGACCGGATCGCCGGCAGGCGTCTGTCGGACGAGGGCGCGGCGGACGGCCCGGCGCTGGACCGCCGGATCGTCGCGGTCTACGACGGCCCCGACGCCCTCGGCCCGGCCCTGCTGCCGGAGAGCGCGGTGGCCGGGAGCGGTGCGCCGGAGGGTGCGGTGGTGTCGGTGCTGGTGCGTGCCGAGCCGGGGCGCACGGCCGTGCTGAAGGAGGAGATCCGCCGGGCCCTGCGCAATCCGGTGCTGCTCGTCGAGGACCGGGCGGACGCGGCGCGGGACGCCGAGCGCGGCTTCGGCCCGCTGTTGTCGGTGCTGTACGCGATGCTCAGTGTCACGGTCGCCGTCGCGGCGCTGGGCGTGGCGAACACCATGGGCATGGCGGTCTTCGAGCGGGTGCGGGAGATCGGCCTGCTGCGCGCGGTCGGTCTCGACCGTGCGGGCGTGCGGTCCATGCTGCGGGTGGAGGCGGTGGTGGTCTCGGCGCTGGGCGCCGGGCTGGGCATCCTCGCGGGCGCGGCGGCGGGGGTGGCGGCGGTGGCCGGACAGCACGGGGCGGTGGTCTCGGTGCCGTGGGCCGCCCTGCTGGCGCTGTTCGCGGGCGCGGGAGCCGTCGGTGTGCTCGCCGCGCTCGGACCGGGTGTGCGGGCGGCGGCGGTACCGGTGACGCGGGCGGTGGGCGCCGAGGTCGGGTGAGCGGTGCGGAACGCATGCCGCTCCCGGCCCACGGGTGGAGCACCGGGAAGGACGCGTGGCCCCGGGGCACGGGGCCTGTCCGGGCCGGTCAGGCGTCCAGCAGCCGCTCCGTCGTCTTCCGCAGCGTCTCGGCCACGTCCCCGAGGTCGTCGAGGTAGCCGCCGGCCATCGCCCCGTCCCGCAGGACGACCAGCGTGCGCGCCAGGTCCTCGGGTTCCGGGTGGCCCGCCGCGTCGGCCGCGTCCCGCAGGACGCCCAGGAACCACCGGCGGTGCTCCGCGACGCAGCGGCGCACCGGGTGCCCGGGGTCGGGGTGTTCGGCGGCGGCGTTGAGGAAACCGCAGCCCCTGAACCCCGGCCGCCGCACGCTGTCGCCGATCATCGCCATGATGGCGAGCAGGGCCTCGCGTCCCTGGTGGGCGGCGAGGACGGCGGCCACCTCCTGGCGCACGCGCGCGTCCCGCTGCCGCAGGTAGGACAGGACCAGGCCCTCCTTGCCGGCGAAGTGGCGGTAGAAGGTGGCCCGGGTGACCTTGGCCTCGGTGACCAGCTGTTCCACGCCGACGGTGTGGATGCCGTTCTCGTAGAACAGCCGGGCCGCTGTGCCCAGCAGCCGGTCTCGCGGATGCGTGTGGTGGGTGGCGCCCGACGTCATGGCAGCAGGGTACGGACGGAACGGCCCCCGGGGCGCACCCGGTGTACGAGTGCGCCCGGTCCGGCATCAGTAGGTGGTCACGAGGGGCTTCGTCTCGTCGACGACGTACGTGGAGAGCATCATGGTCGTCACCGTGCCGACGTTGCGGGCGTTGTGGATGACGCCGTTCGGGATGAAGAACGGGTCCCCCGTGCGCAGCCTGAGCGGCGGCCTGTCGTCGAACTCCATCAGGACGTCGCCGCGGATGATGTAGCCGACCTCGATGCCGGGGTGGCTGTGCCGGCCCGACTCCTTGTGCCGCGGGATCTGCACGAGCGTCTGCACGGCTTCCCAGCCCTGGGCGGGCGAGGGGTGTTCCTGGAGCAGGGTGCGCGTCACGCCCGCGGTGGGGTCGGGGTCCACCGGGTGGGGGGCGGCGGAGTGCCCGGCGGGCTCCGCCGCGGCGGCGGTGGACGACAGGGCGGCGGCGCCGAGCGCGCCGGCCGCCGCGCCGCCGGTCGTGCGGAGCAGGAGGCGTCGGTTGATCATCGTGTGTCCTTCTCGTCGGGGCCGAGCCGCAAGGCAGAACGACCGTTCTTTCTCCGAGGCAATCACACGTTTCGGCACACCCACAAGAGTGAAAGTCGGCCATCACAGACACGTGTGTGACGGGGTCCCGGCGGGAGAACATGTGCGCTTCGGACAGACATACCGTCCGGGCCGTCAGCCGTTCTCGATACGGCGGATCTGCTCGTCCAGGGGGGCCGAGGGCGGGCGCGCCCGCAGGAAGTCCTGGGTGGTGGGCAGCCGCAGCCGCAGTTCCGGTATCGCTTCGACGGCGACCCGTGCGTCGGCGAGCGTGAAGTCCAGGCTGTGGCCGCCACGCGTCCGGCTCTCGTCGATGAAGTGCAGGTGGTAGCCGGCGACGGACACACCCTGCTCGAAGGAGGGGGTGAAGAAGCCGGCGAGCGTGCCGGACACCTCGCGGAAGGTGTTCTCCGCCTGGCCGGCCGTCGCCTCGGCGAGGGGCGGGTACGGCCGGTGCTGCCGGGCCACGGTCCGGGTGCGCAGGGCGGTGAAGTGTCCGTCGATCCGTACCGCGTGCACCAGGTTGGGGCTGGTCAGCAGTCCGCCCACGGCCTCTTCCGTCTCGGCCCGGGTCAGCGGCCCCGACAGCCCGGCACGCCGTTCGGGCCGGAAGCGGGTCACCGCGGCGAAGGGGGTCAGCTCGTCGCCGCCGGCCTTCTCGACCGAGCCGTCGGCCCGCAGGCGGTAGCAGGTTCCGCCGAGGACGAGCATCTCGCCGTCGAGCCGGTCGAACGTGCCGAGGCCGAAGTCGCCGTGCCGCAGCAGTTCGGCGACGGTGACGTCACCGTCGTAGACGCCCGCGAGCAGGGCGGCCATGGTCGACGTCTGGTACAGCTCCGGTGGCGCGTCGCGGAACGGCGGCAGGTGCCGCAGCGCGGAGACGAATCGGTGCAGCCGGTCGGCGGCGGCTTCGGTCGCGGTCATGTCCTGTTCTCCCCTCACTCGAACGCGCCGGGGATCAGGTGCTCGCCCAGTTCGGTGTTGCGCGAGTAGTCGACCGGCACGTCGATGATCGTGGGTCCGTCGGCCCCGAGCGCCTGGCGCAGCGCGCTGCCGAACTCCTCCATGGTCCGCACGCGCACACCCCGGGCGCCGAACGCCTCCGCGTAGGCGACGGCGTCGTAGTCGCCGAGGGCGACGCCGCTCCTGCGCCCGTACTTGAGGTCCTGCTGGAAACCGACCATGTCATAGGTGTTGTCGCGGAAGATGATGTGGACGAAGGTCAGGCCCAGCCGGGTCGCGGTCTCCAGCTCCTGTGCGGAGAACAGGAACCCGCCGTCCCCGGAGACGGAGACGATCTGCGTGCCGGGGCGGACCAGAGCGGCGGCGAGGGCCCACGGCAGCGCCACGCCGAGGGTCTGCTGGCCGTTGGAGAACAGCAGCCGCCGCGGTTCGTAGACGCGGAAGTGGCGGGCCATGTGGATGTACACCGAGCCGATGTCGCAGGCGATCGTGGCCTGGTCGTCGAGGTGGTCGCGCAGTTCCAGGCAGACGGCCGCGGGGTCGAGACCCCGGTCGGAGACGGGCCGGGCACGGGCCTCGTCGTCGATGGCGGTCAGCCGGGCGCGCTGCGCCGCCACGGCGGCGTCGGCCTCGGGGTCCAGCCGGACCGGCCCGGTGTGGCGGGCCAGTTCGGCGAGGGTGGCGGCGATGTCGCCGCGCAGTTCGAGCGCGGGCTGGTAGTGGTTGTCGATCTCGGCGGGCAGGGCGTCGATGTGCACGACGGTGCGCTCCGGGTCGGTGTTCCACAGTCCGGGGTCGTACTCCACCGGGTCGAAGCCGATGGCGAGGATGACGTCCGCGGCGGCGGCGACGACGTCGGCGGGCTGGTTGCGGAAGAGCCCGACCCGGCCGAGATAGTGGCTCTCCAGGTCACGGGAGACGACACCGGCCGCCTGGAAGGTCTCGATCACCGGCAGTCCGCCGCCGGCGATGAGGGAGCGGATCGCCGCGCAGGCCGCCTCGCCGGCACCGCGCGCGCCGACCAGCACGACCGGGTTGCGGGCGCCGCGCAGGATCCGGGCGGCCTCGCGTATCTGCTCCGCGGGGGCGGGCCCCGCGGGCGGAACGGGCAGCGGCTTGCGGATGGCCGCGGGCGTGGTCTCCGCCGCGACGTCGGCGGGGAGGATCACGGCGGCGGCGCCGCGTGGCTCGGTCAGCGCGCAGCGGAAGGCGTTGGCGACGGCCTCGGGGACGTTGTCGGGGTGGCTGACCTCGCCGGCGGACTTGGTGACGGCCGTCAGCAGCGCGGCGGCGTCCATCGACTGGTGCGTGCGCTTGAGCCGGTCCGGCCGGGAGACCGCGCCGCACAGGGCGACCACCGGGTCCTGCTCGGTGGTGGCGGTCAGCAGTCCGGTCGCCAGGTTGCTGGTGCCCGGGCCGGAGGTGACCAGGACCACTCCCGGGATTCCGGTGAGCCGGCCGACGGCCGCGGCCATGAAGACCGCGTTCTGCTCGTGCCGGCAGACGACGAGTTCCGGTCCCCCGTCGACCAGCGCGTCGTAGACCGCGTCGATCTTCGCGCCGGGGACACCGAAGACGTACGGCACGTCGTTCGCTTGCAGGCACTCCACGACCCGCTGCGCGGACCTGGTCGGCTCGGCGGGAACGCCGCCGGTGCCGCCTGTGGCGGCCGACGGGGGGCGGACGGGTGCGCTCACGGGCTTCACCTCGTTGCTCGGGCGGCCGTCGGGACGATGCCACAGCCGCGTGGGGTGGGACGGGCCGGTTCGGGCTTCGGCCCGCTTCAAGCATCACGCCAACTCCCGCCGCTGTCGCGGCGAGTGGCGGCCCGCCGGTGGCCGGCGGGATGTTCCGTGGCAGTATCCGATGGGCGCGGTCGCCCCCAACCGGCTGACAGGGGAGGAAAGATACGTGTCTGAGATCGTCGATCCGGCTGCGCCTCTGCCGTCTGACGCTCTGGCGGCGTGATTGACACTGCGTCAGACACCTCGCCCGCGTTTCCAGCCCCTCGGGCACGTGTGGGGCGTCGCAGCCGTCGGAGACCCGGCCGGTAGCCCCGGCCGGCACGGTACGGCGGTGGCCGTGCCGGTCCCTGGCGGAAGCGGCACGGCTGTGTCGTACCGGTCAGCCCGTCGGTGCCGTCAGCAGGACGTCGTGGACGACCGACTCGTCGTCGACCACGATCGTGGACTCCTGCGGCTGGTAGCCGTCGGCGGAGGTGATCAGCACGTACCGCCCGAAGCCGGGGGCTTGCAGCGTGTAGGAGCCGTCGGCCTGTACCTCCGCCCGGGTCACCTGCCGGCCCTCCGGTGAGGTCAGCGTGACCGCGGCCCGCGGGACGGGCTCGCTCCCGGCGGCGCGGACCCGGCCGCGGACCGGGATGCCCTCGGCCCCGGGGGCCTGCGCGACCGCGTCGACGGCCTCCGCCGGCACGGGTATCCCGGCGACGGCCTCGGCGGTCTCCGCCGCCTGGGCCGCCTCCGCCGCCTGGACCAGGCCGCTGGAGGCACGCAGCGGGACCTCCTTGATGAACAGGGTCACCAGGAAGGCGATCAGCGCGACCGGGGCGACGTACATGAAGATGTCGCCGATGCCGTGCCCGTAGGCACTTTCCAGCCAGGTGCGGACCGGGGCCGGCAGCAGGGCGAGGTCGGGCAGTTGGCCGCCGCCGGACGCCTTGGCGGCCACGGCCTGGTCCGGCGGGCTGAGCTGGGTGACGGTCTCGCGCGCGTAGTGGCCGATGCGGGTGGTGAGGACCGAGCCGAGCACGGAGACGCCCACCGCGCCGCCGAGGGACCGGAAGAAGGTCACCGTGGAGGACGCGGCACCGAGGTCGTTCGGGGCGACCTGGTTCTGGGTGCACAGCACGAGGTTCTGGAGCGTCATGCCGACGCCGAGGCCCATCAGCGCCATGCACAGCGCGATGAACAGGTACGGGGTGTCGTAGCGGAGCATGCCCAGCAGGGCCAGGCCCGCCGTCAGCAGCACACCGCCCGTCAGCAGCCAGCCCTTCCACTTGCCGGTGCGGGTGATGACCCGGCCGGAGACGGTGGAGGAGACGAACAGGCCCGCGATGAACGGGATCGTCATGACGCCCGACATGGTCGGGGAGTCGCCGCGCGCGAGCTGGAAGTACTGGCTGAAGAAGACGGTGCCCGCGAACAGCGCGATGCCGACGAAGAGGGAGGCGAGGGAGGCGAGGGCGATGGTGGGGTTGCGGAACAGCCGCAGCGGGATGATCGGCTCCGCGGCCTTCGTCTCGACGAACAGGAAGATCAGCGCCAGCACGATCGACGCGCCGACCAGGGTGTACGTCTGCCAGGACAGCCAGGCGTACTTGTCGTCGGCGAAGGTGACCCAGATCAGCAGGGTGCAGACGGCCGCGCTGACGAAGAAGGCGCCGGCCCAGTCGACCTTGACGTCGCGCTTGGCGACGGGCAGGTTCAGCGTCCGCTGGAGGACCACCAGCGCGACGAGCGCGAAGGGGATGCCGACGAACAGGCACCAGCGCCAGCCGAGCCAGCTGGTGTCGGTGATGACACCGCCGAGCAGCGGGCCGCCGACGGTGGCCACGGCGAAGGTCGCGCCCAGGTAGCCGGAGTACCGGCCGCGCTCGCGCGGAGAGATCATCGCGGCCAGGACGACCTGCGCCAGCGCGGACAGACCGCCACCGCCCAGGCCCTGGATGACACGGGCGGTGATCAGCGTCGCGGGGTTCGGCGCGAGACCGGCCACCAGGGAACCGATGGAGTAGACGACCAGCGCCGACTGGACCAGGATCTTCTTGCTGAACTGGTCGGCGAGCTTGCCCCACAGCGGGGTGGAGGCGGTCACCGCCAGCAGGGAGGCGGTGACGACCCAGGTGTAGGCGCTCTGGCCGCCGCCGAGGTCGCCGATGATCCTCGGCAGCGCGTTGGTGACCACGGTCGAGGACAGGATGGCGCAGAACAGGCCGAGCAGCAGTCCGGAGAGGGCGCGCATGATCTGCGCGTGGGTCATCGGCGCGTCGGGCGAACCTCCTCTTGGACGGGCGTGGGCCCGCACACCGGCTTTCGGGGTGGTTGTCATGGGGTTTCTCGTCCTTACGTGGTGACAGCGGGTGTACGGGGCGAGCGGTCGTCCTCGGGGGCGTGGGGTGACCGGTCGTCCTGGGAGGTACGGGGCGAGCGCTCGTCCCTGGGCGGTCCGGTGCCGGGGTCCTGTTCGGTCCCGGGGTGCCGTTCCGCCCAGGGCTCCTCATCGGTCCACGGATCTTCGAAGCTCGCCCGGAGCCGGGCCATGAGGCACGTCAGCCGCCGGATCTCCTCGTCGCTCCAGCCGCTCAGCCGCCGGGCGAGCGTCCGGGCGGTGTGCTCGGACAGCCGGGCGAGCACGGCCCGGCCCGCGGGGGTCAGGCGCAGGATGCGCGAGCGCCGGTCGGCGGGATCGGGGCTGCGGTCGATCCAGCCCCGGGCCGCCACGTGCGCGACGTGGCGGCTGGTGACGGACATGTCGACGGCGAGCAGTTCGGCGAGCCTGCCGATGCGCATGTCGCCGTCGCGGCCGAGCAGTGCCAGCACCGTGGCGGTGACGTTGGAGCAGCCGTCCGGAAGGTTCCGGCCCAGCTCCCGCCGTACGGACCCGATGGCGCTCAGCTGGCGCATCAGCTCCTCGTACTGCGCTGCGTCGGCCACACGTGCCTCCCAACATTCTTGCTTAAGGCAACTATGGAGTTGCTCGGTTGCCTGAGGCAAGCGTTTCAGGTGTGCCCTGGAGCACACATGTCACCGGAGGCATGTGTTTCGGGATGCCCGGCCGCTCAGTGCAGGATCCGCCGGGCGACATTGGTGGTGACCAGGTCGAGGAGTTCCTCGCCCCGGCCGGACAGGATGGTGCGGATGGCGTAGAGGGTGAAACCCTTGGCCTGCTCGACCGTGACCGCCGGCGGCACGGACAGCTCCTGGCGGGCCGTCATGACCTCGACCAGAGCGGGTCCGTCGTGCGCGAAGGCGCCCTTGAGCGCGTCCTCCAGGTCACCTGGCCGCTCCACCCGGCGGGCCCACAGCCCGACCGCGGCGGCGACCTCGGCGAGCTGCGGGTTGTCCAGCTCGGTCGCGTAGTTGACGATGCCCGCCGCCTTCATCTCCAGCTCCACGAAGTTCAGCGAGCCGTTGTTGAAGACGACGATCTTGGCGGGCAGGCGGTTCTGCCGCAGGGTGAACAGCTCCCCGAGGAGCATGGTGAGCCCGCCGTCGCCCGACAGCGAGACCACCTGACGCCCCGGATACGCCGCCTGCGCGCCCACGGCGTGCGGCAGGGCGCAGGCCATGGTGCCGTGGTTGAACGAACCGAGCAGCCGCCGGTGTCCGTTGAAGGTCAGGTAGCGG
This sequence comes from Streptomyces canarius, assembly GCF_014650735.1. Lineage (NCBI taxonomy): Bacteria > Bacillati > Actinomycetota > Actinomycetes > Kitasatosporales > Streptomycetaceae > Streptomyces > Streptomyces canarius. Next base: position 20,240 of record NZ_BMVN01000045.1, on the reverse strand, counting down.
GCCGCCCACACCACCGGGGAACCGACGTCGACGGTGAAGACCGCGTCCCGGTCCGCGAGGCGGTCCAGGGTGCGGGCCACGAACTGCGGGTGGATCGGGGTGCGTTCGCGGTCGTTGACGGCGAGCGCGTCCAGCGACTTGCGCGTGCGGGCGTAGTGGGCGAGGGCCTCGTCGAGGTGCTTGCGCCCGCTCTTGACGGTCAGCAGCGGCAGCAGCGCGGGCAGGGTGTCGCGCACGCTGCCGACCAGGGGCAGGTCGACATGGGTGCGCCGGCCGATCTGCTCGCCGCGGATGTCGAGCTGGATCACCTTCGCGCCCTGCGGATAGAACTGCCGGTAGGGGAAGTCGGTGCCCAGCATCAGCAGGGTGTCGGCCTCCTCGATCGCCTTGTAACCGGAGGCGAAGCCGAGCAGACCGGTCATCCCGACGTCGTACGGGTTGTCGTACTCGACGTACTCCTTGCCCCGCAGCGCGTGCACGACGGGCGCCTTGAGGGTCTCGGCGAGCCGGACCAGGTCGTCGTGGGCGCCGGCCGCGCCCGCGCCCGCCAGGATCGTCACCCGCTGCCCGTCGTTCAGCAGCGCGGCGGCCTCGCGCAGGTCGGCGTCGTCCGGGCGGACGACGGTCCTGGCCGGGCGCACCACCGTGGGGGCCAGGTCGCGGCCGGTCTTGCCGAGGAAGATCTCGCCGGGTACGACGACGACCGCCACGCCCCTGCGTTCGACGGCCGCCCGCATCGCCATCTCCAGGACGCGCGGCCCGTGTTCGGGGCTGGTGACGACCTCCGCGTAGACGCTGCAATCGGCGAACAGTTCCTGCGGGCGCGTCTCCTGGAAGTAGCCGGAGCCGATCTCGCTGCCCGGGATCTGGGCGGCGATGGCGAGGACCGGCACGCGGCTGCGCTGGGCGTCGAAGAGCCCGTTGATCAGGTGCAGGTTGCCGGGACCGCAGCTGCCGACGCAGACGGTGAGATCTCCGGTCAGCCCGGCCTCGGCCGCCGCCGCGAAGGCGGCGCTCTCCTCGTGCCGCACGTGCACCCAGTCGACCTCGCCGTCGCGCCGGATGGCGTCCGTCAGACCGTTGAGGGAGTCGCCGGGCAGGCCGTACAGGCGCCGCACGCCCGAGGCCTTCAGGGAGGCGATGACGTGGTCAGCGAAGGTGGGCATACGGGTCGCCTTTCGTCGGTCGTGAGCGCGTCCGGGGCGGCGGGGAAGCTCGTGGGCTGTTGCCCGCCTGTTCTCGGCCCGGCGCGTGTGAGCAGCGCCTGATCAGTGTCGGGGAACCGACATTGCGCACACATCCGTCGAATGACTGCGTCACGGGCGCGACGGCGTCGTCCGTCCCTGGGTCGGACGACTGTCCGGCTCCGCCCCCCGGCGGCCCGAGGGCCACGGCATGCGGCCCTCGGCCGGGTTCGCACCGGCGGAGACGGCCACGGTCGCCCGCGGGGCGGTCAGCGCTCGGTGACGGGCTCTGCCGTGGCGGTGTCCGCGGCAGGCGTGCGGCCGGCGTGCGGCACGGTGGAGGCGGTGGTCCCGTCCGCGGCGTCGTCCTCCCGCATCGCCCGGGCCTCGCTCTTGAGGATGCGCATCGAGCGGCCCAGTCCGCGGGCGGCGTCGGGCAGTTTCTTCGACCCGAACAGCGCGATGAGGACGACCGCCACGATGAGCAGGTGCCAGGGTTCCAGTCCGTTGCGAAGCATTGCGTGTTCTCCTCGGGTCAGGAAGGTCGGTGTGTCAGGCCAGTGCGTGGGCCCTTGCGTCAGGTGCCGCGGTCCACATACAGAGCGGAACACACATGTGCGTTTCGCGCAATGCCGGGCAACCTGGCACGTATGCGCGACCCGGCCGTCAGATCCAGGTGTCGAGCCACATTCTGCTGTGCCAGTCGGCGTACGGGATCGTCTGCCCGGTGTAGAGCGGGAAGAAGTAGACGAAGTTCCAGGCGATGAGCAGGACGAGCACGCCGGCGGCCACCGCGCCCACGGTGCGGCGTCCGCGGTCCGCGCCCGGCGGCCCCGACAGGGCTCCCAGCATCATCGTCACGGCCAGGCACAGGTACGGCACGTAGACCACCGCGTAGAAGGAGAAGATCGTGCGGTCCTGGTAGAGGAACCAGGGCAGTTGACCGGCGCCCACCGCGCACAGGATGGCGCCGGCCCGCCAGTCGCGGCGCAGCGCCCACCGGTAGAGCAGGTACACGAGGGCGCAGCATGCCGACCACCACAGCAGCGGGGTGCCGAGGGCGAGGACCGTCTGCGAGCAGTCGACCGCCGTGTGGCAGCCGTCCCGCCCGGCTTTCGGCGACTCGTAGTGGAACAGCACGGGGCGGCCCAGGACCAGCCAGCTCCAGGGGTTGGACTCGTACGCGTGGGGAGAGTGCAGCCCCACGTTGAACTGGTAGACCCCGTACTCGTAGTGCCACCAGCTGCGCAGCGGAGCGGGAACCCATGACCAGGTGCCGCCGCGGCCGTCGGCCCAGTGGCGTCCGTAGCCCTTGTCGGACAGGAACCAGCCGGTCCATGTCGCCAGGTACGTCGTCACGGCGACCGGCACCAGGGACAGGACCGACCAGCCGAGGTCCTTGCGCAGCACCGCCCGGTACGGGCGGCGGGCCCCGGCGACGCGGCGGGCGCCGACGTCCCACAGCACCGTCAGGATCACGAAGAACGCCAGGACGTACAGCCCGTTCCACTTGGTGGAGGCCGCCAGTCCCAGGAAGAGGCCGGCGGCGAGCCGCCAGGGGCGGACCCCCGTCCCGGCATGGTCACCGGTGCGCGCGTCCGGGCGCGCACGGCCGTCCGCGCCGACCGGCAAGGCCGCCGCGAGCCGGGCCCGCGCGTGGTCCCGGTCGATCAGCAGGCAGCCGAACGCCGCCAGGACGAAGAACATGACCACGAGGTCCAGCAGCGCGTTACGGCTCATCACCAGGTGCAGACCGTCCACCGCCAGCAGCGCGCCGGCCAGGCAGCCCAGCAGCGTCGAACGGAACAGGCGGCGGCCGATCCGGCACAGCATGAGCACCGACAGGGTGCCCAGGGCGGCCGTCATGAACCGCCAGCCGAACGGGTCCAGGCCGAACATCCACTCGCCGAGGGCGATCACCCACTTGCCCGTCGGCGGGTGCGCGACGAAGGCCCCGGTGTCGGAGAGCGGGATCGCCTGGGGGTGGGCGAGGATCTGCGGGTCGGAGATCTTGCGGTCCGGCCAGGTGCCCTCGTAGCCGAGCCGCAGCAGGGACCAGGCGTCCTTGGCGTAGTAGGTCTCGTCGAAGACGAGGGCCCGCGGCCGGCCGAGGTGCCAGAAGCGGAGCGTTCCGGCCAGGACGGCGACGAGTAACGGCCCCACCCAGTCCATCGCCTTCGCGACGGGGAACACACGTGCCGGATCGAGACGTGTCAGCTCCCACAGCCGGACCGCCGGCTCCGGGAAGGGCGGAACGAGACGCTCACGGGTATCGGGCCCCGGGCGTGCCACGTGTCCGAAGCGGCGAAGTCGCCCCTGCCGGTCTCCGGGCTCCGTCGTCGGACCGGTGCCGTCGAGGGAACGCGTCGCGTTGTGTTGATGCACTGCCGTCGCCTTGTTCCTTGCGTGTCGCTGTGCCACTGATGATGCTGTTCTCACCCGTCCGACGACAGCTGCCGCGGCCCGGCGGCCGGTGGTCACGTCCCGGCGCGGTGGGCCGTCCTCGTCCCCGGCCGTGCCACCGACCGTGCCTTGGCTCGCATCTGCGCGGCGCGTGCGACACGGAGCCCGCCGAACAGCTCGGCCGCCCTGGCCCAGCTCTCCCGCGCCTGCTCCGCGTCCCCCCGTTCCAGCTGAGCGGACGCAAGATGGTCCCACACCTCGGCGGCGCCGTAGTCGTCGAGCACTTCACCGAAGAGCCGCAGCGACTTCTCGTAGCCGGCGACGGCGGCGTCGAGATCGCCCAGTCCCTGCCGGGCGTATCCGATGGTGCTCCAGACATGCGCCTCGAAACGACGCTCCCCGGCCTCCTGGAGCATGGGCAGCGCCTCCTCACACGTGGCGATGGACCGCCGGTACTCGCCGAGTGTGGCGAGGGACCAGCTCACATAGCAGAGCGCACGTCCGATCCTGTCGGGCTGCCGGAGGGCTCGGTAGATCATGAGCGCGTTGCGCGCGTGCCGGAGGGCCTCGGTGAAGCGCCGTTGCCGCTCACGCAGCCAGGCGAGGTTCAGCTCGGCGCGGGCGCGGTCCGCGTCGGGCAGCCGGTGCATGTGGGTGAGCATGACGCCGATCGGCTCGTTCGCGTCGTCGTGGTTGCCCGTCTCGATCAGGGCACGTGCCAGGATCGCGCTGGTTCTCACCATGGCGACCGGGTCACCGAGCGCGCCGGCCGCCTCCAGTGCGATGCGCTCGACCGTGATCTCCTCCGCCCAGCGGCCCTCGACCGTGTTGTAGCCCACCCATTCCAGCACGAGGTCGACACAGTGCCGCAGCAGCCGGGGGTCCTGGACGACGTGCAGAACGGCGGCCGTGGTCGACTCCTCCTGCCGGTACCAGTCGAGCGCCTCCTCGCGGCTGTCGACCGGGACGTGCACGACACCCTCGGCCGCGGCGCCGGGCGGGTCGGCCTTGTACCTGGACACGTACAGTCCGGCCGCGTACGCGTTGTGCCGCAGGTAGTCCATGAGGCGGATCTCGGCGGCCAAGCGGTCGTCGCGCTCCCTCTCGATGAGTTCGATGCCGTAGGCGCGGACCAGGTCGTGCAGGACGTAGCGGCCGTCGGCGTCACGGGAGAGCAGGCTGGCGGAGGCGAGCGCGCGCAGCTGCCGACGGACCCGCGCCGGCTCCGCCCCGACGAGTGAGGCCGCGGCCTCGACGGATGCCGCCGGCCCGGGGTGCAGGGCCAGGTGCCGGAACACCCGTGCCGTCCCGGCGTCGAGCGCCCGGTACGACCAGGAGAAGACGGCCCGGACATCGGCCCGGCGGTCGCTGGTCGACAGAGCGTCCAGCCGGGCTTCCTCCAGCTCGCGCGCGGCGAGCCGCAGGGGTATCCCGGGTGTGGCGCTGAGCTGCGCGCCCACCACGGCGATCGCCAGCGGAAGACACCCGCACAGCTCCGTCAGGCGGGCGGCGGCCTCCGGCTCGGCCCGGCACCGCTCCTCGCCGATCCGCACGGCCAGCGCGGCGAGCGCCTCCTGCCTCGTCCACACGTCCAGGCCGATCAGTGAGGCCCCCTCGCGCGCCGCCAGTCCGGCCAGCCGGTTGCGCGAGGTGATGATCGTCAGGCAGCCCGCGGCACCCGGCAGCAGCGGCCTGACCTGCTCCTCGTCCTGCGCGTTGTCGAGGACGACGACCAGTTGCCGGGACGCGGTGTGTTCCCGGAAGAGCGCGCCGCGCCGGTCGGTGCCGCGCGGCAGATCACCACTGGGCACACCCAGCGCTCTGAGGAACCCGCCCAGAGCCTCTCCGGGGTCCAGGGGCTGCTCGGAGTCCTCGAATCCGCGCAGGTTCACATACAGCTGCCCGTCCGGGAAACGGTCGGCCACCCGGTGTGCCCAGTGCACCGCGAGGGCCGTCTTGCCGATCCCCGCCATACCGACGATCGCCGAGACGACCGCGCGCCCGGCCCGCCCGGGAACCGGCGCCGTGACACCGTGGACCTCCGCCAGCGCCTCCTTGCGACCGCAGAACCCGGCCGGATCGGGAGGCAGTTGCCGCGGCACCTGCCAGGTGCGGCGCGCGGACGCCTGCACCAGCCGCCGCCGATCGGCCTCGTCCAGCTCCAGGGCGTCCATCAGCTCGCCCAGTGTCGCCTGCCGCGGCAGGCTCTGCCCCCGTTCCATGTCGCTGATGGCCCGCACACTCACCCCGGACGCCTCGGCGAGGCTCTCCAGCGTGAACAGCGAACGCCGCCGGGCCGCACGCAACAACCGGCCGAACGTGGTCCTGTCGTCCATCCCCACCCCCGGCTGCCGGCCTCGGGCTCCGGCCGCGGGTCGGCGCCGGCGCCTCGGATGCCCGCAAACGTAACAGGGCGGGGCCGGATGGCGACATGGCCGTCTCAGGAGGTGGGCCGTCACACGCCCGGCCGGACACCCGCGGTCGCCGCACACCCGCTCCGGGCGTCACCAGGCCGGCCGGGCAGGGGCGCCGGTGCGGCACTGGACGGCGGACACCGGGCCGGCCGGCACATGTGTGACAGCCGGCATCAGGTCCTGCGGTACCGCACCGGCAGCGACAGCACCCCGCGCACCATGCCCGCCGGGAACCAGTCCAGCGAATCGGCGGGCACCGCCAGTTCCAGGTGCGGGACGCGGGTGAGGAGGGTGCGCAGGGCGATGCGGGCCTCCAGGCGGGCCAGCGGGGCGCCCAGACAGTGGTGGATGCCGTGGCCGAAGGAGAGGTGCCGGGCGGCGGGACGGGTGATGTCGAGCACGTCCGGGTCGCCGCCGCCCGGCAGGGGGGCGTCACGGCTCGCGGAGGCGAGGGCCACGGCGACGATGCCGCCACGGGGGATGTGTACGCCGCCCAGTTCCAGGTCCTCGGCCGCGTACCGGTTCGTCGTGCGCTCGACGGAGGTGTCGTAGCGCAGGAACTCCTCGATCGCGTCGGGCAGGAGGCCGAGGTCCTCCCGCAGCATCCGCAGTTGGTCGGGGTGCTGGAGCAGGGCCAGCACGGCGTTGCCCAGGAGGTTGACGGTGGTCTCGTGGCCGGCGATGACGAGCAGGGCCGCGGTGCCGGCCAGTTCGTCCGGGGAGAGGCGGCCGTCGTCCTCGTCCCGGGCGGCGACCAGCGCGGACATCAGGTCGTCACCGGGAGCGCGGCGCTTGTCGTCGGCCAGCCCGCGCAGGAACCCGTGCAGGCTCGCCACCGCCGAGGCGTACTCGGGGTGGCCCACCTGGAAGGCGAGCGTCGTCCAGCGGCGGAAGTCCTGGCGGTCGGCCTCGGGGATGCCGAGCAGTTCGGCGATGACCGCGACCGGCAGCGGCGCGGTGAAGGCCTCCACCAGGTCCAGCTCGCCGGACGGCGGCATGGCGTCGACGAGCCGGTCCGCGATCTCGGTGATGCGCGGTTCCATCTCGGCGGTCCGCTTCGGGGAGAAGGCGCCGGAGACCAGACGGCGCAGCCGGGTGTGCTCGGGCGGGTCCGCCTCCAGCATCTGGCCGCCGAACCCGGTGCCGCGCTTGTGGCCCAGGAAGCCCGCCGCCTCCAGCATCTCCGCGGCCGGCTCCGGGTCCTTGAGCAGCGCCGGATGGGTCAGCGCCTCGCGGGCCAGGTCGTAGTCGACGACCACCCAGCCCGTGATGCCCGGGAAGAACTGCGCCGGGTGGACGGGGCCCTTCGCGCGCAGCCGCGCGTACTGCCGGTGGGCGTCCGCCTTGAACTCCGGGCTCATGATCACCCGCTCGTGCGGTTCACCGACCGGCCGTGCCTGCTGGTGCGTGTCCATCCGAGATTCCTCACCTTCTGCCCCGGGACAGTCCCGGGGGTCCGAGCCGGCCGCGGAACGCGCCTGCCCTGTCGGCCGGTCCACGCGGGGGACGGAAACGCGCTCACCACGTCGGCCGGTCCACGCGGGGACGGGAACGCGGGCCGCCCGCCCGCCCGCCCGGCCGCCCGGCCGGCCGCGGAAGCCGTTTCACACAACACGCGGGCCGGCCCCCTGCGGGTTCACCGGACCCCGACCACCTCCAGGCGGCTCGGCCCTGCGTCCGTGCCGCGCAGCGTGATGTCGAACAACAGCCGTCCCGCGCCGGGGCGCAGCGTCGTCTCGCCGCCCGGCTCGACCGCCTGCCGCGGGCCCTCCTCGCGCACGCCCGGCCGCGCGCCCGCCAGGTACGTCACGTACACCAGGGCACGGCCCGGGTTGCGCACCGTCACCTGCGACGTCCGCTCGCACCGCGCACCCTCGTGCCGCCCGGCGGCGCAGACGTACCGCAGGTCGCCGAAGCCGTACGTCCCACAGGACAGCTCCATGCCGCGCGGGAGGGCGGACCGGCACACCCGGCCCGCGGTCACGCGGTCGGCGGTCGCGTCACCGGCATGGCTCGGCGACTCGCCGGGCCGGCCGGAGAACCAGCATCCCGCGGTGGCCAGCCCCAGCACGACGGCCCACGTACCCGCCGCGAGCCACCGTGCGTTCTCCCGGCGTGCGGACTTCATCGGACGGTACCCTCCACATGTCACACCGGCCCGGTGGCGCGTCGAACGGACGAACACAGTGTGCCCGACTCCCGTTCCCGAGACATCTGTCTCAGTCTAGGCACACGCCGGGATGACGTCGGTGTGAAGAAGTGGTGGCGAGAGACGGAAGCTGTCCGGGGCCGGGACGCGACGGAGTAAGGTGCGCGCCGGTCCATTTCACACGTATCTCTATCGAACCTGGAATCCATGAACAACTCCACAGCGGAAACACAGACCAGCTCCTTCGTGCCGGGCGGCCGTCGCCGGCACCGGAGGACGAAGCAGAGCAGCGCGGGTCTGCGGCGTACCGTCGTGCTGGCGCTGGCCGTGCCCGTCGCCTCGGCCGCGCTGGCCGGGCCCTCGGCCTTCGCCGCCGGCAACGGCACCACGACGACGGCCGGCGGCGCGTCCGGCGGCGCGGAGTCGGCCGACCCCAGCGACCAGCAGATGGCCGCGAACCTCGATGCCCGCGTGCTCGACCAGCGGCTGGGCGCCGACGTGAGCGGCGTGGTCCTCGACGCGGACTCCGACGAAACCCTGTGGGACCACGACGGCTCCACCGCGCTGATGCCGGCCTCCAACGTCAAGCTGGCCACGGCGACCGCGGCGCTGACCGTGCTGGGCCCCGAGCACCGCTTCACCACCAGGGTCGTCTACGGCCACGGCACCCTCACCCTCGTCGGCGGCGGCGACCGCACGCTCAGCAGCGCCGACCTCGCGGAACTGGCGAAGACCGCGGTCGCCGGGCTGAAGAAGGCCGGCCTCGGCACGGTGAAGGTCGCCGTGGACGACAGCCTGTTCCCCGCACCGGCTCTCGCCGACGGCTGGAACGACGGCTACTACCCGGACACCGTCGCCCCGGTCCGCGCCCTCGTCGTCGACGGCCGCGGTGTCCAGGACACCTCGATCGACGCCGGGCAGACCTTCGCCGGACTGCTCGCCCAGGACGGTGTCACCGTCTCCGGCGACGTCACGCGCGGCACGGCCCGCCACACCGATGTGCCGGTCGCGCACCACCGGTCGGCCCCGCTGGCGGACATCGTCAAGAAGATGCTCAAGACCAGCGACAACAACATCGCCGAGACCCTGCTGCGGATGACCGCTCTGGGTGCGGGACGCCCCGCCACCTTCGAGGGCGGCACCGAGGTCGTGCGCCACGTGCTCAGCCACCGCTACGGCGTCTCCCTCGACAACTTCGAGATCCACGACGGCAGCGGCCTGTCCCGCACCGACCGCGTCCCGGCCGCCACGCTCGCGCAGATCCTCGAACTGCTCACCCAGCCCCGCTACGCGCACACCCTGGGCGCCATCCTGGACGGCCTGCCCGTCGCCGGTGAGGCGGGCTCCACCCTCGGCCCGGAGTGGGGCCGGTTCGACGACCCGCACTCCCAGTGCGCCGTCGGCAAGGTGCAGGCCAAGACCGGCACCCTCACCGGTGCCATCGCCCTGAGCGGTCTGACCCGGACCGACGACGGCGAGTGGCGGGTCTTCTCCTTCATCGAGAACGGCTCGACGGCTGCCCCGAACGACATCAAGGACGCGATGGACGGTCTGGCCGCCACCGTGAACGGCTGCTGGGCCTAGGAGCACCCAGGCGCCGCCCGGCCGCGAGGTCGGGTGGCGTTCGTGTGTGCGGCGGCGTCCGCCCACCGGTGCGGCCGGCCGCACCGTCCGATGCGCCGGTTTGAGTCCTCACTCGCCGACCGGTATGAGTCACATGTCACATGTCGTAGCGGTGACGTGTCGTAGTAGTGACATGCCGTAGCGGTGAACCGGAACGGCGGCGGATCCGCTACCCGGGTGACAGGGCCGGACCGTCCCGGAGACCGGTCGGGCCACCCCCCGCGACATCGCCGCCGATGCTCCGGCTCCGCTGGAAAGGAACACATGAAGCCTCCACACACGCCCCGGTCCGCGGGGGATCTCCCGAAGAGAGTCCCGGGCAGCGCCAGATCCGTCAGTTCCGGTTCCGGTTCCGGGCCCGGCCAGGACGGCACCGCGGCCGGCGGCGCGGAGCCGCCCGCGCCGGGCAGTGGTGACCGGGCGCCCGACGCGGCCGGGAGAGGCACCTCGCTGCCCCGGCTCACCCAGATCTCCTCCCTGGGATCGCGGGGGAACACCGGCCGCGGTAACGGACCGTCGTCCCCGGCCGCCGACGGCGCGGTGGGCGGCTCCGCCGCAGACAGACCCGGCGACACCTTCGCACGCCGCGCCGACACGGACCGGAGCCCCGCCGCGGACCAGGTCGTCTCACTCGACACGTTCCGCCGGGGCAAGGGCGACAAGATCCGGCGCGAGGGACTGCGCGGTGCTCTCGGCGTCGTGGGCGTCGTCGGACTGCTGGCGGCGGGCGGTGTCCTGCTGACCCTGGGCCTGGTCAACGGTCACGACGACGGCAAGCGCGACGGGACCTCGGTGACCGTCGACTCCCGGGGCCGGGGCACCGACGTCATCGACGGGTTCGGCGACGTGCCGGCGCCCTCGGTGACGGCGTCCGCGACCGACCCCGACGAGAAGGCCGACGGTTCCCGCGCGCCCACGTCCGCCTCGCCCGGCAGCAGCGCGTCGAGCAAGGCCTCCGCGTCCCCCGGCCGGCACTCCACCGCCACGGCGAAGGCCACGACCGGGACCAGGACGACCGCGCCGGCCGCGGCACCGGGGGTGAACGTGTTCAGCCACGCCTCACAGCGCTGCATAGACATCGTGGGCGGCGAGGCCGTGCGGGGCGCGGGCCTGATGATCCGGGACTGCTCTGGATCCGCCTCCCAGCACTGGACGTTCACGGGCGGAACCATGCGGGCGCTCGGCATGTGCGTGCAGCTCGTGAACGGTTCGACCGCCGACGGGGCGGACCTCGAACTCGCCTCCTGCGACGGGAGTCCGGCGCAGCGGTTCGAGCTGAACGTCAGACACGACCTGGTCAGCACGCTCGCCGACAAGTGCACGGACGTCCGGGACAACGGCACGGAGAACGGCACCCGGCTCCAGCTGTGGTCCTGCTCCGGCAGCCCCAACCAGAAGTGGTCCACGTCCTGAGCACCGGCGGGGCGGTGGCGGGAGCGGAGGGGCCCGCGCCGAGCCGATCTCCGGCGCGGCGCCCGCCGACTGATCCGACCGGCACCCGAGCCCGGTGACGGTCCGGCGATGCGGTCCAGGGACGGCACCTGGGTCAGCCGGGGGTGAGCGCGCCAGGTGCGTCGACCCATGGGTCGACGCACCTGGCGCGCTGCCCCATGGGTCGGCGGAGCGCCATCATGGAGGTATGAACACCTGCCCGCGCCCCGTTCCGCGCACCGTGTGGTCCAGCGCGGACGTCGACACCTCCGACGCGTTCGCCTACTGGGCCGACGTCATCTGTGACACGTTCGTCGGAGTGGCGGTGCGCCCCGGGCCGGACGGGGTCTTCGAGGGGCGGATCGAGCACTCCGTCCTGGACGGCATCGGCTTCGCCGAGCTGACCGCGGGCCCCCAGCAGGTGGTCCGGACGCGCCGGCTGATCGGACGCGACCCCGAGGACGTCTTCCTCGCCAACATCCAGCTGCGCGGCCGGGGCAGGCTGGAGCAGAACGGGCGGGTCGCCCTGCTCACGCCGGGCACGATGGCCTTCGTCGACAGCACCTGCCCCTACGCGCTGGACTTCGAGGACGGCTTCTCCCAGCTGGTGGTCAAGGTGCCCAAAGCCCGGCTGGCGCACCGCCCGCCGGCCGGGGCGACCAGCGTGGAGCTGGGCTCCTCGGGGCCCGGCCGGGTCATCGCGGACTTCCTCGTCGGCCTCAACCGTATGCAGGGGCACGATGCCGGGGCGGCGGCGGCTCTGCTGCCGCACGCCGTCGACCTGCTGGACACCGGTCTGGCCTGGGCCGCGGGCAGCGCGCCGCGGGAGGCGTCCGCCACGGCGCTGACCCGCGAACGGATCCACCGGTTCGTGCGCCGGCACGCCACGGATCCCGGCCTCGACGCCGCCGGGGTGGCCGCGGGCTGCGCGATCTCCCGGCGGACGATGTACCGCGCCCTGGCCGCGGACGGCGAATCGCTGACGGAGCTGATCCGCCGACTGCGGGTGTCGCACGCCCGGCGGCTGCTGCTGTCGCACCCCGAACGCCCCCTCGCCGCCGTGGCCCGCGCGTGCGGATTCGGTGGCGAGGCACAGCTGCACCGGGCGTTCCGGGCCGTCACGGGCATGACGCCCGGCGCCTACCGGGCCCGGCGGCCGGGTGCGCGGTGACGGTCCGGTCACCGGAGGGGATGCGGCGGCTCCCCGGCCGTCCCCGGGGCGTCCTCAGCCTTCCCCGGGCCCGCACCGGGGCATGAGTTCCCGGACGACCTCGACGAACTGGGGCGGAGCCGGCGGCATGGGAGCCTTGACGAGCTGCTTCAGGCCGACGTCGTAGCGCTGTCCCCACTGCGGGTCGACGACGTGGTAGCCGTCCTGGCGGAGCTGGTCGGCATTGCGCTGGACGGCGGGCTTCAGCCACATCTCGCCGGTCATCACCGGGAAGAACACCACGGGGAAGTCGGCGGCGGCGATCGTCGCGGTCAGCATGTTCGGCACGGCACCCGTGGCGGTGGCGGCGAGCATGTTGGCGGTGGCCGGCAGGACGGCCATCATGTCGTGCTCCGCCGCGAGGGTCGCCTGGTTCTCGTGGGCCCAGTCGTCCGGCGTCGCGCCCGTGACCACCCGGTCCGCGAACAAGCCGACGGTGTGCGGCGGGAGGAACGTGGCAGCGGTGTGCGTCATCAGGACGGTGACGGTCCCGGTGAAGGTGGTGCGCAGGGTGTTGATGTACATCGGGAGCATGGCGATCGCGGCGGAGCCGGTCGCGCCGATGAGCAGGCGTCCACCGAAAGTGGACGTGTCGTTGCTGGTCATGCCCCCACGATGCGCCGCCGCGCCGGCCGGAACGTGACCGTGTGCGCCACGACGACTGACCATCCGTGCCGGACGGACTGCGACCGTGGCCACCGCGTCAGTCCTCCACGTCCACCGCGTCGGCCAGTCGGTTGAGCCACTCACGCAGCAGACTCAGCTCCGCGGGACTGAGCGCCACGGTGCCCTCCTGCCCCAGGGCGGCCAGCAGCGCCATGGCACTGCTCACGACGGCGGCGCGGGGGGCGCCGTCGTCGCCGTCGCCGCTTCCCGCGGGCGGGAGCGTGAGGGTGTCGATCACCATCTCGCGTGCCGTCTCGGCGGTCCGCGGGTCGCAGCCGCCCTCGGGCCGGCTCATCAGCGTGAGGATCGTGCCCACACCGGCGGAGTGCATCACCTCGGTGGCGCGTTCGACGCTCATCCGCAGACGCCCGGCCGCGGCCACTCGGGTGATCATGTGCCGCAGTCCGGCGGCGGCCCGTCGTCCGGCCTGCGGCATGTGGCCGGGGCGGACCTGGCCGTAGACGAGCGAGTAGTAGGCCGGGTGCTCAAGTCCGAAGCGGATGTGCAGGTCCCACGCGTCGCGCAGCGCCTGGACCGGGTCGTCGCCGGTGAGCAGTTCGGCCTTCACGTCGAGGTAGCGCCGGAAACCGTGCTCCGCGACCTCCTCCAGCAGCCCTTCCTTGTCTCCGAAGATCCGAAAGATCGACGGTGTCGGCACGCCGGCGCGGGCGGCGACGGCGCGGGTCGACACCGCGTCCAGGCCGCCCTCCTCAAGGAGCCGGGCGGCGGCCAGGACGATCTTCTGCCGCAGTGTCGTGCCTGCCTGCTCCGTTGCCGTCTCCGTGGTCATGAATCGACGATATCAGTTGCGTGAATCACTGATCCCACCTCGTCCCGCCGTGGACACACGTTCACATCCGACCGAAACACATGTATCACTGCGTGCCCGGCACCGTCGCGACAGGTATCGTCCGAAGAGACACACATGACGCGAGGAGAAGACCGATGTCCCCCACACCCACCGTCGACACGCCCGGCACCGACGTCGGTGTCCTGATGCCCGTGGTCGTCCACTTCGACGACCTCGACTCGATGGGCCTGCTGCACAACGGCCACTACCAGGTGCTGGTCGAGCGGGCGTGGGGGTGGTTCTGGCGGGACAAGGGCATCGGCGGCAAGAGCGGCCTGGAAGGCGACGGCTTCAACGCCGCCAAGCACTTCGACATCACCTACGACCAGCCCGTGGCGGGGGTCGGCGAGTACGCCGTACACCTGTGGATGACGCGGCTGGGCACCACCTCCGCCACCGCGGGCTACCGGGTGTGCTCGGCCGACGGGAAGACGACGTACGCGCACGGCAGCCGCACCGTCGTCCGCCTCGACAGCACCACCTTCGCGCCCACTCCCTGGTCGGACCGGATCTGGGAGATCGCCCGGACCATCGGTCTGCCGCAGGAGCAGGCCTGAGGCGGGACTTCGCCGGAACGAACAGCGAGGACGACGTGCCTGTACTGAGCGGAAAGGGGGCCATCGTCACCGGCGGGTCCAACGGGATCGGCCGGGCGGTGGTCGAACGCCTCGTCACGGACGGGGCGCGCGTGGCGTTCTCCTGCCTCTCCGGCACCGAGCGCGCCGCCGAGGTGGAACGCGCGGCGGAGGCGAACGGCGGCGCGGCGAAGGCGTTCCGCGTCGATCTCGCGGAGCCCGACGCCGTACGGCGGTTCCTGAGCGGGGCCCGGGAGTGGCTGGGCGGCCTGGACATCCTGGTCAACAACGCGGGGTCCGCGCTGCCCGCGTCGATCGCGGAGGTCACCGAGGAGGACTACGACCGGATCATGGCCGTCAACGCGAAGGCCGTGTTCCTCGCCCTCCAGGAGGCGGCCCGGCACATGCGCGACGGCGGGCGGATCATCAGCGTCTCCACGATCAACACCCGGATGACGGTTCCGGGCGCGTCCGTGTACGTGGGCAGCAAGGGTGCCGTCGAACAGTTCACGGCGGTCGCGGCGCGCGAACTCGGGCCGCGCGGCATCACCGCCAACACGGTCTCACCCGGTTTCACCGACACGGACCTGCTGCGGTCCCTGAACACCGAGGAGACCCTGCGGCAGGCCGCTCAGCTGTCGCCGTTCGGCAGGCTGGGCGACCCGGCCGACATCGCCGACGTCGTCGCCTTCCTCGCCGGTCCGCAGTCGCGGTGGGTCAGCGGCCAGAACCTCCACGTCAACGGCGGGGTGACCCGGCTGGTGGTGTGACCCGGCCGTGGAGTGACCGGCGCCGGGTGTGGCTCGGCTCGTCGTACGGCCCGGCGCGTGGCGGGCCGCGGCCGGCACCCGCCGCGTTCGCGCAGCCGCCGCCGGCGGTGCCCGTCGTCGTAGGACCACCTCGGCACCGCCAGCACGCCGGGCAACGCGGTGACGCGGCCCCTGGCACACGGACCGTGACACGCACCGTCGGCTTGCGCCGGGCCCGTCACCGGGTGGCCGGTCCGATCGCCGCCACCCACCGCCGCACGCTCGCGATCAGCGAACCGCCGGCCGACAGCACGGCGTCGAGACCCTGCTCGGAGCCGGTGCCGGCCTCCTGGTGCAGTACGACGCCCAGCGCCAGCCGCTGGTGCCCGTCGCGGTCCGGCGCGGTGGCCGCCCACATCAGGTTGCCGCCCGCCGGGGTGCTGGACCCGGTCTTGACGCCGATGACCCCGTTCTCGCCGACCAGGGTGTTGGTGTTGCGGACGGTGCCGGACACCCCGGGCACACCGGCTTCCCGTTCGGCGACGACGGACCGGAACACCGGGTCGCGCATCACCTGCCGGGCCAGCTTCAGCTGGTCCTCGGAGGTACTGACCGTCGTCGGGGTGATGCCACTGGGGTCGGTGTACGTGGTGTTCGTCATGCCCAGATCGCGGGCGGCGCGGTTCATCTTCCCGACGAACGCCTCCTCCGAGCCGGCGTCCCAGCGGGCCAGCATCCGGGCGATGTTGCCGGCGGAGGGAAGCAGCATCAGTTGCAGCACCTGCCGTTCGCTCAGCCGGCGCCCCGCCTCGACCGCCACCGTCGACTCCGCGCCCAGGCTGGACTCCTGGGCCGCCCGCGCGTCGACGGTGATGCGGGCACCGTCCCCGTCGGGAGGGATCGGATGGTCGCGCAGGATGACGTACGCGGTCATCACCTTGGTCACGCTGGCGAGCGGCACGGGCTTCTGCGCGCCACGGGAGCCGAGTGCGCCCCGGGAGCCCAGGCCCTCGACGTGGATGCTGGTCTGCCCCTGCGCCGGCCAGGACAGGGACGCCGGCGACCCGGGGGCCGCCGGACGGTCACCACCGGGGTGTACGACGGTGCCGAGCACCACCAGGGCGGTCAGCGCGCCGGCACCGGCGGCGCCGGAGACGACCAGGCGCGACCGGAGCGGGCGGCGCGGCCGAGACGTGCGTGGCGGGGCGGTGGACGGTGGCACCTGGTCGGGGCACAGCTCGGACTCGCCGGGAACGGTGGCCGGGCACATGGGAACGCACCTCCTACGGGCAGGTGCGTGACGTCCACGCACCTCGCTTACCTTGCGCGGAGGGCGTGTCCGGGAGGCGGTGGCCGTCTCTCCGGCACCGCTCGGCTGTGCATCCGTCGTGTATCGGCGCCCGGGTACGACGGTGTGTTCAGGGCGCGGCGGGCAGCCGGAGCACGGCCACCGCCCCGCCGTCGGGGGAGTTGGCCAGATCCAGCCGGGCGCCGATGACCCGTGCCTGGCCCAGCGCGATGGTCAGGCCCAGGCCGTGGCCGTGGCCGCGCTCGGCCGCCCCGGTGCGGAATCGCTGCGGTCCGTGGGCCAGCAGGTGGGCGGGGAAACCGGGGCCGTGGTCGCGTACGGTGACCGTCGTGCCCGTGACCTCGACCTCGACGGGCGCGCGGCCGTGCCGGTGTGCGTTGGCGACCAGGTTGGCGACGATCCGGTCCAGCCGGCGCGGGTCGGTGTCGACCCACGGCTCCCCGTGCGCGGTGAACCGTGCCCCGAGGCCGGTGCGGGCCAGCGAGTCGCGGATCACGGCGGCCAGCGGCACCGGGCGCGGATCGGCCGTCTCGGCACCCGCGTCGAGCCGGGAGATCTCCAGCAGTTCCTCGACGAGGTTCCGCAGCACCGCCACCCGGTCCCGGACCAGACCGGTCGCCTCGCCCTCGGGCAGCAGGCCGCTCGCGGTGACGAGCCCCATCAGCGGGGTGCGCAGTTCGTGGGCGACGTCGGCGGTGAACCGCTGCTCGGCCAGCAGGCGTTCGTGCAGGCTGTCGGCCATCGCGTCCACGGTGGCGGAGATGGCGCTGATCTCGTCCCCGCCGCCGGCCCCGGTCCGCGCGGCCAGGTCGCCGTCCGAGATGCGGCGCGCGGTCCTGGCCACCCGTCGCAGTCTGCGGTGGGGCAGCTCGGCGGCGAGCGCCGACACCGGCAGGACGATCCCGAGCACGACCAGCGAGTACTTCCACATGTGCCGGTCCAGCGCCTGCCGGGCGAGCAGATCGGGGGTCATGTCCGCGTACACCGCGAAGGGCTCGCCCCGGTAGCTGGTCGCCGCCCACATCCGGGGGGCGTGGGGATCGCCGTCGTACCAGGTGACGGGGTTGTGGACCGGGTCCTTCCGTTCGTGGAGCCGGCGCAGCAGCTCCTTGGGCATGGCCCCGGGGTCCAGCTCGTCGCCCGGTTCGGGCGTCCCCTCGCGCGCGTAGCGCTCCACGGAGTGGGACAGGGCGGTCACCGCCTTGGCCGCGCCGTCGTTCATGGAGCGCTCCAGGGTGCTGCGGTGGACCAGCAGTCCGACGGTCAGCGCGACGGCGCAGCAGGCCACGGCCACCAGCAGGGCGGTCTTCCAGCGCAGCGAACGCCAGTTGAGCAGGGAGCGGACGGTGTGCACGTCAGGTCCGCCGCAGCTTGTAGCCGAAGCCGCGTACGGTCTCGATCCGGTCGGCGCCGATCTTCTTCCGCAGCCGCTGCACGCACAGGTCGACCACCCGGGTGTCGCCCTCCCAGCCGTAGTCCCACACGGTGCGAAGGAGCGTCTGCCGGTCGAGGACGATGCCGGGGTTGGCGGCGAACTCCAACAGCAGCCGCAGTTCGGTGGGGGCCAGCGCGACCGGCTCACCGCCCCGTGACACCTCCAGCCCCGCCGTGTCGACGGCCAGGTCACCGAAGACCAGCACGGTGTCCTTCCGCGCGTTCGCGACGGCCGAGGCGTCGACCGCGCCGAAGGTGGCACGGCGCAGCAGCGAGCGGATCCGGGCCACCAGTACGGCGGTGTCCACGGGTTTGACCACGTAGTCGTCGGCACCGGCCTCCAGACCCGAGACCACGTCCAGGGCGTCGCCGCGCGCGGACATCATCAGTACGGGCGTCGTGCTGGTCTCCCGGACGCGCCGGCACAGTCCGACACCGTCCAGGTGGGGCAGCATCACGTCCAGCAGCAGCACGTCGTGCCCGCCCTCCCGGAACCGCTCCAGCCCGGTCAGCCCGTCCCCGGCCGTGGCGACCTGGTAGCCGTAGCGCTCCAGGGCGAGCGCGACGGACCTGCGGATCACCTCGTCGTCCTCGACGAGCAGGATGGAGACGGAGGCCGGGCGGCCTTCCGGTACCGGTACGGCGGACATGTCTTCCCCTCCGGGCGCGTGGGTGCGGGGAGCACCATCATGCCGTCAGGGGTACGGCGACGGGCGGCGGGGGCGGGCGCGGGCGGCCTTCGGCGCGGGGTGCCGCCGGGCGCCGGGCCCGGTATCCGCACACGTGTCGAGTGAACCCCCGACCCGCTGGACGACGTGTTAGACACACAGGAACCGCCCAGGACACGGCACCGCGGAGAGCGACATGACCGATACCGCCCGAGCAAGCAGCACCGGAGTCGCGGGGGTGGGCGTGACCGCCTTCCTGGTCGCCGCGGCCCGCGCGATCGAGACGTCCCGGCCCGACGCGCCGGCGCGGGACGAGTACGCGGAGCATTTAGTCCGCGCGGCGCCCGGCTGCGCCGACTGGCCGCGCCGGTTCGACGAGGTGCCGGACGGCGACGCCGATCCGCTGTGGGGCCGGCTGGCCCGCTTCTTCGGTCTGCGCACCCGCGTCTTCGACGGGTTCCTGCTCAGCGCCGCGGCCGGCGGCTGCCGGCAGGTGGTCGTGCTGGGAGCCGGTCTGGACACCCGCGCCCACCGGCTGCCGTGGCCGGACGGCAGCACGGTCTTCGAGATCGACCTGGAAGAGGTGCTCGCCTTCAAGCAGTCCGTCCTGGACACGCTCGGGGCCGTACCGCGGGCCGCCCGCGTCGCCCTCGCCGCCGACCTGCGCCAGGACTGGACCCACGCCCTGCTCGCGGCCGGTTTCGATCCGACGCGTCCGACGGCCTGGCTCGCCGAGGGGCTGGTGCCGTATCTGCCGCCGGCCGCGGAACAGGAACTGCTCGCCACCGTCAACGCGCACAGCGCACCGGGCAGCGCGCTCGGCTACGAGGTCAAACGCGGGGTGGACCCGGCCGGGCAACGCGACTATCCCGTCTACGCGGCGGTCCGGGAGCGGCTCGGCATCGACCTGCTCGCCCTGTTCGACACCGCGCCCCGCCCGGACTCCGTCGCCGATCTCGACGCCCGGGGCTGGGACACGGCCGTGCACACGCCGTTCGACTTCGCGGACCGTCACGGCGTCGGTCTGCGGCCGACGCCGGACGACGCGCTGGCCGCCAACCGCTGGATCCTCGCGGTCCGCCCCTGACGACCTCCCGCACGGCGGGCCGGGGTGCGCGGACGGCGGGCCGCCGGGGCGGAGGGACACGTGTGCCGCGCCCTCCCGAGGCGGCGGGAAGGGGGGCAGGATCCTTCCCGGGCAGGAACTTGTCTCTTCCGCCGGGGTGTGGGGTGGCGGAGTGTGGATGTGTGCCCGGCAGGGACGGCCCCCGACTTCGGGGGGCCGGCCGTTCCGGGTGTGTCACACCACCTTCTTCGGACTTCGGCAGGAGTGCCCCCATGGCCAGGACCACCGTCACCTTCGACAGCGCCGGCATCGAGATCGCCGCCCACCTCTACACCCCCGACACCCCGGCGCCGGGCCCGCGTCCGGCCCTGGTGGTCGGCCACCCCGGTACCGCCGTGAAGGAGCAGACGTCGGGTACGTACGCGCAGCTGATGGCCGAGCGCGGTTTCGTCGCCCTCGCCTTCGACGCGGCCTACCAGGGCGCCTCCGGTGGTCTGCCGCGCGGTCTG
>NZ_BMVN01000044.1:0-65746 GCF_014650735.1 Streptomyces canarius | reverse complement strand
CCTCAACTTCAGCCGCAGACTCCATCCGGCCACGACCAGCAACACCGTCGGCTCACGCGTGCTCTACAGCCCACGCCGTCATCGGCTGCGAGGAAGCTCCTGACCGCGATCGTCACCTCCGCAAAGAGCACCGGCCACAACAGCCCTGCGAAGCCCTCCTGGCGAACTCCCCACCGCGGACCAGTACTCCAGTGAGAGTTCGTGTCCTGAGCGGACGATTTACGTCGTCGCTGTTCCCAAGTAACAGCAGGTCAAGAGCCTGGCAGGGTTCGGCGACGAGCCCACCCGTCACCGGTGGGTGCCGGCCCGCCGCAGTCTCACAGGGACACAGCAGATCGCCTACTACGTCGCCTACGCGCCCGTGACCTGAACGGTTGCGGACCTGGCGGGCGTGGCCGGGATGCGCTGGGCGATCGAGGAATGCTTCTGGGCCGCGAAGATGGACATAGCCACCGCGTACGAGGGGGCCCTGGACAGCGCCCGCCGTCTGCCGGGCGCGAAGATGATCAGTGTCGACAACGAGGGTTCGCACGGCGTCTTCCCGTACACCACGACCTGCGTCGACAACCCCGTGTTCGACTACTTCCTCACGGGTGCCATGCCCCAGGACAAGTACACCGCCTGCCAGGCGCTGCCGCTGCCCGGTGAGGACGAGGTCCACGAGGCCGGCGGCAGCATCGGGAAGAAGGGCACGATAAGGATCAGAATGGTCACCAGGGACGTCCGGCTGGCGAACGAGCTCGTCCGGGACCTGCTGCGTGGCCAGGTCATCGACCCGATCACCGGCCGGCCGATCCCCCAGTGACGTGCGGCTGCGATCGAGCACGCGTTGACGGTCGCGGCATGCCCGGCGCCCCCTGGGGTGGCCTTGCGCAGCGCGGGCAGGGCCGCCGTCGTGACCCGGCCGATGCCGCGGCCTCCGACACCCGCCACCGGCCACCGCCCCGCCCGGGCGGTCACCGGGGCGGGGCAGGGCGTCGGAGCGGGCAACTGGGCATCAGCGTGCCCGGCTCGGGGCCGTGGGCTCTGTGCCGGGTCCGCTGACGGGGTCAGGCGGATCAGCGCTGGAGGGTGAGGACGCCCGGCCGCCACGGCAGCTGGTCGTAGGGGCCGCCCGCGGTGGGGGACTTGCCCTGGTAGAGGAACTGAAGGTTGCAGGGGTCGATGGTCATGGTCTGGTCGGGGTTGTTGCGGACCAGGTCACCGTGGCTGATGTCGTTGGTCCAGGTGGCACCGCTGTTGGCCTTGCCCGCGAAGGGGTTGCTCTCGCCGGCGGCCTGCGGGGTCCAGGAACCGCTCAGGCTGGAGGCCGTGAACGAGCGGAAGTAGCGCCCGTTCGCACCCATCGCCTCGACGATCATCAGGTACTGGTTCTGCCCCTGCACCTTGTACACCTGCGGCGCCTCGAACAGGTTGGCCTTCGTGTCGCTCATGACCGTCGTGTACGACGAGCCGAAGTTGCCCGGGAAGTTCCCGATCGGCATGCTCGCCCGGTAGATCTTGCCGTTGTCACCGGCGAAGAACAGGTACATGTTCTGGCCGTCGGCGATCAGGGTCTGGTCGATCGGGCCGGTGTCGGAGCCGGAGATGCTCCCGGTGAACAGCGGCTGCGGCGAGGACCAGCCGTTGGGGTTGGTCGGGTCGCTCGACGTGCGGTAGACGAAGGGCGAGGCACCCCACTGGTACGCCAGCACCCAGATGTTCTTGGGCGCGAAGTAGAACAGCGTGGGCGCCACCGCGGCCTGGCTCATCCCGGTCTGCCGGGCCGACGCCATGTCCGACCAGTTCGTGAAGGGACCGAACGTCATCGAGCCGTACGACGACCCCGACACGTTCGACGCGTAGACCAGGTGCTTGCCGTTGTACGTCACCGTGGTGAAGTCCTTCAGCGAGACCCACCCGTTGGCCGGCTGCGCCAGCACACCCGTCGACGTCCACCGGTACGCCGACGGAAGAGTGCAGGTGCCGTCCGGCGGGGTCGACGTCCCGGACAGACCGGTCCACTTCTGGTTGCTGCCACCGTTGCAGGTCCAGAGCTCCACCTCCGTGCCGTTGGCCGTACCGGCACCCGTCGCCTCCAGGCACAGCCCGGACTCCACGCCGACGACCGTGCCGTCGGAGTTCACCCGCCACTGCTGGTTCGCCCCGCCGGAACAGGTCCAGATCTGCACCCGGGTACCGGCCGCCGTGGCGTGGCCCGGAACATCCAGGCACTTGTTGCCGTAGACGGTCAGCTGGTTGCTGTCCGTCAACGTCCACTGCTGGTTCGTCCCGCCCCAGCAGTCATAGATCTGCACGTACGTGCCGTCGGTCTGGCTACCGCCCGGCACATCGAGACACCGGCCGGAACCAGCACCGCGCAAGGCGCCGCTGGAAGCCGCCTGAGCCGGCGCCGCGACGAGCACCGCCGCCAACGCGGCCAGGACCGAAACGACCGCGGCGAGCACCACGGACAGGTGTCCGCGGCCGAAACTTCGTTTGCGCATGGGGACCTCGTCATCCTTGAGTACGCGGTTCCGGCTGCCCCGTCAGGGGCCGGCCGGACTGTCGATGGGGTGCGGTTCGCAGCGGTCCATGGGCACCGGACCGCGCCCGTACGGCTCCCCGCACCGGCCTGCGCCGGCCGGGATCGGATCGGTTCAGGGCGTGGACAGCTCGAACCGCGTGACGCGGACCGCGCCGCCGAGTGCCTGCGTGGCGTGGTTGAAGAGGGCGAACCGGTAGCCCATGAAGAACCGCCAGTCGTTGCCCATGGAGAAGGCGGGTCCGAGGCGGGTGAAAGTGGTGCCGTCGGTGCTGTAGGAGAAGGTGCCGGGGCGTGGTGCGCCGGGACGGATGTCCGCGGTCGCGCGCAGCCGGACGCGGCCACCGGAGACGGGCGCGCTCGCGACCTCGTAGCCGGTGCCGGTGGTGTTCCAGTTGGTGTCCATGGTCAGCCCGGTGACCATCACCACCCGTGACACGCCGCCGTCGCGTTTGACCCCGATCCATGCGGAGGAGTCCCGCAGCAGTGCGAGTCCGGCCCGGTCACCGTCCCGCATGGCGGAGTGGTCGAGCTCGACAGTGGCCGTGGAGCTGGGGCCCTGAATGCGGTGCGTGAGGGTGTTGCGCGCCCAGTACAGGTCGTTGGTGACGGTGGCGGTCCGGAGGGTCAGCCCGCTACCGACCGACCACTTGGTGTCGTCCGGGTTGTGGTTCCACTCCCACCTCGGCTTGAGGGTCGTACCGTCGAAGGTGTCGACGCCGGTCATGGGGGTGACCTGCCGGGGCGGAGGGGGCACGGCGGGACTCGGGTACGAGGTGCCCCATGCGCCGTCGACGAGTTGTACGACGGGCCAGCCGTCCGAGGTCCAGGTGACCGGGGCCAGCGCGGGCATCCGGCCGCCGGGATAGGCGTCCACGAAGGCCAGGTAGTACCAGGCGCCGCTCTGCGTCTGCACCAGCCCGCCCTGGTGCGGGACGCCGCCGCCGGGGATCGGCCCGCGCAGGTCGAGGAGGACCTGTCGCATCGTGTAGGGGCCGAAGGGGCCGCCGGACGACTTCAGGACGTACTGGCCGTTCGCGGGGCGGGTCAGGAAGATGTAGTACTGCCCGTTGATCTTGTAGAAGCGTGAGCCTTCGAGGGTGCCGACGCTCGGCGGTGCCGTGAACACCTGTTGGGTGCGGACCTGGTTGCGGCCGTCGGGCGAGAGCTGGGCCACGCTGATGGTGGTGTTCCCGTACGCCACGTACAGGGAGTCGTCCGTGTCGACGAGCAGCCCCGCGTCGTAGTAGGGGGTGCCGATCGTCGTCAGCCTGCTCCACGGCCCCTCGACGGCGGTGGCGGTGTAGACGTACGTCCGGGCGAAGTCGATCTGGCCGAGCCAGTAGAAGGTCCTGTTGCTCGGCCGGTAGGCCAGTGACGAGGCCCAGATTCCCCTGACATAGCCGCGGGCCCCGTTGAGGTCGTACTTGGCGCCGAAGTCGAGCACGGGCACCGAGTGGCCGGCGATCTCCCAGTGCACCAGGTCGTACGAGCGCAGGACGGGTGCGCCCGGTGAGTAGTGCATCGTCGAGGCGGAGGCGTAGTACGTGTCGCCGACGCGGATGACGTCGACGTCCGCGAAGTCCTGCCAGATCACCGGGTTCGTGTACGTGGAGGTGGCCGCGAGGACGGCCTCAGGAGGCAGGAGGGCGCCGGCGGCCAGGCCGGTGGCGCCTGTCAGCACACGCCGACGGGAAAGGTTTTGTTGCATCCATGACATATCCATCGACGGCGCTCTCCTCGGCTTCCTGGGCATGGAGCGGCTCTGGCGCGTTCGGTATTTCGAATGCAGGTCGACTCATCGAGCACCCTGGATGATAGGAGACCGGTTGCACCCGTCAATACCCCTCGCAGGATTCGCCAAGCGGATCGAAACATTCGACCACGACCGGATGTGAACTGCCGTCGGTCACTTCACCATCGGCCCAGGTGACCGCGCGTGCGGCGGCCGTCGACCGCGAACACGCTGGCTCGTTCCCGTCGTATTGACATGTTCAGACTCCCCTCTAGTATCCGTGGAACCTCGGATTTCCGAATGGCGATCGAAATTTCGAACCCCCTCGTCCCTTCCTCGCCGCGCCGAAGGAGCCCCTCGTGCCCAGACGACCAGGCGGACGACTGCTCCGCCTCCTCGCGGTTGTCGCGCTGACCATCACCGCGTCCGTGACGGCCTCCGCCCACTCCACCGCCTCGGCCGCGCCGGGCAGCCCCGCGCTCACGCCACCGCTGGGGTGGAACAGCTGGAACAGCTTCGGATGCGGAATCACCGAGGCACAGGTGCGCCAGGCCGCCGACGCGATGGTGTCCTCGGGCATGCGGGACGCCGGCTACCGGTACGTCGTGGTCGACGACTGCTGGTTCGACCCGCAGCGTGACGCGGCAGGCAACCTGCGGGCCGATCCGGCCAAGTTCCCGAACGGAATGAGGGCACTCGGCGACTACATCCACGGCAAGGGCCTGAAGTTCGGGATCTACCAGGTGCCGGGCGAACGCACCTGTGCGCAGACCAGCGGCGCCTATCCGGGCTCGACCGGCAGCAGGGGGCACGAGGCCCAGGACGCCGCCACGTTCGCCTCGTGGGGCGTCGACTACCTCAAGTACGACTGGTGTTCCTCCAGCGGCACCCGCGACGAGCAGGTCGCGCGGTTCACGCTGATGCGCGACGCCCTGCGCGCCACCGGCCGGCCGATCGTCTACTCCATCAACCCCAACAGCTTCCACGCCATCACCGGTTCGACCTACGACTGGGGCCAGGTCGCCGACCTGTGGCGGACGACCGAGGACCTGCTCGACATCTGGCAGAACGGCAACACCAACAGCTATCCGATGGGGGTCGGCAACGTCCTGGACGTCACCGCGCCGCTGGCGGCGCAGTCGGGTCCGGGACACTGGAACGACCCGGACATGCTGGTCGTCGGCCGGCCCGGCCTGACACTGACCGAGTCCCGCTCCCACTTCGCCCTCTGGGCACTGCTGAGCGCCCCGCTCATGGCCGGCAACGACATCCGCACCATGTCCGCCGACGTGAGCGCGATCCTGCGCAACCCGCGCCTGCTGGCGGTGAACCAGGATCCGCTGGGCGCGGGCGGGCGCAGGGTGCGCGACGACGGCACCACCGAGGTGTTCGCCAAACCCCTGTCGGACGGCTCGGTCGCGGTGGGCCTGTTCAACCGGGGAGGCGGCACCGCGACGGTCACCACGACCGCCGCGCAGGTCGGCCTGTCCGGCGGCCCGTTCACCCTCACCGACCTGTGGACCGGCGGCACGTCGAGCACGTCCGGGCAGATCTCGGCGAGCGTCCCCGCCCACGGCGTGGCCGTGTTCCGGGTGACCGGCGGCAGCCCCCTGGCCGCCACCACCTCACGTCTGCGGGGCAGCGCGTCCGCCCGCTGCGCTGACGTGGACAACTCCTCCACCGCCGCCGGTGCCACGGTACTGCTCTGGGACTGCCACACGGCCGCCAACCAGCTGTGGACCACATGGGCCGGCGGGGAGATCCGCGTCTACGGCGACAAGTGCCTGGACGCCTACGACCAGGGCACCGCCAACGGCACCCGCGTCATCACCTGGCCCTGCAACGGCCAGAACAACCAGAAGTGGACCCTCGGCCAGGACGGGTCGATCCGCAACGTCCACGCGGGCCTGTGCCTCGACGCCGCCGGGGCCGGCACCGCCGACGGAACGCCGCTGGTCCTGTGGACCTGCGACGGCCGGGCCGGCCAGAAGTGGACCCGCGCCTGACGGAGGCCCTCGCTGCCTCGCACCCACACCCGGGCCGCTCCTCGGTGCTCCGGGCGGTCGACGCCCGTACTCGGAGGGCGCACCCTGAGGGCGCGGTGGCGTCGACCGGGCCACGGGACGGGACGGAAACCACGCGGCGGGTCCCGGGGCGCGGGTGCCCCGGGCCCCGCCGGGGCGCGGGTGCCACGCCGGGCGAACGCACCGGCGTCCCGCGGCACCGGACGGGCCGGCCCGGCTGACGGGTCGTACTTCCGCGTGCCGCGGTCGGTGGCCTCGTGCCGGGCTCAGGCGGCGGAGTGGCGCGCCCTGGGTTGGGAAGCCGTGGAGCCTCGTACCACCAGTTCCGGCATGAACACGAACTCACTGTGCGGCGCGGGGGTCCCGCCCACCTCTTCCAGCAACGTGCGCACCGCGGCCTGGCCCATCGCGGGCACCGGTTTGCGGATCGTGGTCAGGGGCGGGTCGGTGAAGGCGATCAGGGGGGAGTCGTCGAAGCCGGCGACGGAGAAGTACCGGGGCACCTGGAGCCCGGCCTGCCGTGCCGCCCGTACCGCCCCCAGCGCCATCATGTCGCTGGCGCAGACCACCGCCGTGCAGCCCCGCTCGATGAGGGCTCCGGCAGCGGCACCGGCCGCGGGTCCGGTGGCGGCCCCGGAGGACGCCCGCGCCGGCCGAGGACTCGATCGGTTCGTCGCCGCGCTGCGCGACGCGGACACCGACGCCCTCCGCGCGGCGCTGCGGCGCTGGAAGGCGGCGGCCGATCCGGTGACGGCCGCGGGCACCGAGCGGCGCCTGCTCCTCGCCGAACTCGGGGCCGGTGTCCTGTGAGCCCCCGGCGCCGTCACTCGCCCTGTCCCCCACGACCGGCCCGTCCCCGCCGCATTCCCGGCGCCCACCTCCCAACGGAGCGACCATGACGATCGTGTCCAAGGGATCTGCGGGGGCATCAGGAAAGCCGTGTCGGTCCAGCTCTCGCCCGGGGGGGTGTCCTGGGCCGACGCATGCCGTGGCGGTGTGCCAACGAGGGCGCGGGAGGTACGGGCCTTGTTCGAAGGCTTCGAGACCAGGCGGGTCGACGTCGGTGAAGCATCGGTCCTCGTTCGCTACGGCGGGGAAGGACCGCCCGTGGTACTGCTGCACGGCCACCCCCGGACATCCGCGACCTGGCATCGCGTCGCCCCGCTCCTCGTCCGGCGCGGTTTCACCGTGGTCTGCCCCGATCTCCGGGGGTACGGCCGGTCCACCGGCCCGGCGCCTACCGCAGACCACGCGGGATACTCCAAGCGGGCCGTCCCCGGTGACGTGGTCGAGGTGATGCGCTCCCTCGGCCACGCCCGGTTCGCGCTCGCCGGGCACGACCGCGGAGGCAGTGTCGCACTGCGTCTCGCACTCGATCGTCCCGACGCGGTCTCGCGGGTGGCGCTGATCGACTGTCTGCCCCTCACCGAGCACCTGTCCCGCATCACGACCGAGTTCGCCACGCAGTGGTGGCACTGGTTCTTCTTCGCCCAGCCGGACATCCCCGAGCGGGTCATCAACGCCGATCCGGACAGCTGGTACCGCGGGGCCCCCGGAGCATGGGGCAGGAGAACCATGACGAGTGGCGCGCGGCCACGAGGAACCCCGACGTGGTGCGGGCGATGCTGGAGGACTACCGGGCCGGTCTCACCATCGACCGGCGGCACGAGGAGGACGACCGCGCCGCCGGGACACGGATCCGGTGCCCGGCGCTGATCCTCTGGTCGCTCCGGGACGACCTTGAGGACCTGTACGGGAACCCGGTGAAGATCTGGCGTCAGTGGGCACCGGACGTACGCGGCCACGGCATCGACTCCGGGCATCACGTAGCCGAAGAGGCTCCACGGGCGGTCGCTTCTTCCCTGGCGGACTTCTTCGCCGGACGGTCCGGGTGAGAAACCTCTGGGCCGCCTCCCGCCTGGCGTGCCGGTCCACCAGGCGGGAGGCGGTGGCGCGTTCGCACCGGTCAGTGGTCGGTTCGACGGCAAGCACGCGGTTCGCCGCATGAGCGGGGGCCGGCCCCCGCTCTCGCGCCTGCACCAGACCGGAAACCCGGTCGTCGCACATCCCTGTCCGGCCCGCCGCATCCGACTCGGAGACCTGCCGTTCGGTGGGGCGGGGCTCAGAAGTCGTCGGCGCCGTTGCGGAGTTCCGGGGTCCAGTAGCCGGTGAGGGCCTTCGCCGGGTCGACGGCGATGCCGTCGCTGCCGGGCGCGGTGACGGCGATGACCGTGGAGTCGCCCTCCAGCATGACGGAGAACGCGGACACGGGTTCGTTCGCCTCGTCGACCCCGCCGTCCGACAGCTTCACCAGGGCGTAGGCCGGGGCACCGGCCGCCAGCACCACGGGGGTGGCCGGCTTGCTCTTGGCCACGGCCGGGACGTCCTGCTTGTGGCTCTCCAGGAACTGGATGTGCGGGAAGCCCGTCAGCCGGCAGGAGCGCCCGGAGGTGTTCTTCGCGGTCAGGACGATGTGGGTGTAGGGCGGCCCGTCCTGCCTGGCGGCGGTGACGCGTACGTCCCCCGCGGTGCACACCGGCGTCGAGGCGGTCACCTGTCGGCCGGACGCACCGGTTGAACCTGTGGAGGCAGCGGTGGAACCGGCCGACTCCTTCGATCCCTTCGACCCCGCCGAGTCGGCCGACCCCGCCGAGCCGGCCGATTCCTTCACGTCGGAGGTGCCGGTGGCCGCCGGGGACGTCGCCGCCGTGGCCGCGGGGGCCGTCGCGGACGAGGACGTGGTGTCCGAGTCGCTCTGGCAGGCGGTGAGGGACAGCGTGAGAGCCGTGCCCGCGACGGCGAGCAGCAAGGAGGAGTGGCGGAAGGTGGTCATGGAGGGGTCCCCCGTGTGGTGCGGGGCCGCGGCTCGGTGCCGTCGGCCGGTATCGGACTGCTTGCTTGGCCTTTTCGGGTGGTCAGTCGCCCGTGCCCGGCGGGTGGCCGCAGGGCGGGTCGGTACATGCGGCGGTCGGCCGGTGCCGCCGGCGCGTTCCGCGTCTGCCATCAGTTGATCATTTCCGGTCGCTCTCGCCCAGGCGGTTCTCCCGGCAGAAGTAACGTCGTCCATACTTCTGCCGGGGGGCTCGCATCCGGACGGGCCGGATGATCGGGGACTTCGACGGTGCGGGACGGCACGCCTTGCGCGGGGGAATTCGGGCAGCAGTTGCGGGATCTTCGGGCCCGCTCGGGGATGAGCCAGGAGGCTCTGTCGGATGCGGCCGGGGTGAGTGTCAGGGCGCTGGCCGACATGGAACGCGGGCGTACCCGGGGTCCCCAGCACCGTACCGTGCAGGCGCTGGCCGAGGCGCTGGGAGTGGACGAGGCCGGGGCGGCGCGCCTGGAGCAGTCCGCCGCAGCCGGCCGTCCGCGTCCCCGCACGGCCACCGGTCCGGCGGGCTCCGGCACCCTGGCCCTGCCACGCGACATCCAGGACTTCACCGCGCGCGGTGACGCCCTGGCCCGGCTGGCGGAGCTGGTACCCGACGCCGGCGCGGGCCTTCCGGCGGTCACCGTGGTCGCCGGGCAACCCGGCCTGGGCAAGACCGCGTTCGCGGTGCACGCCGCGCACCGCCTGGCCCCGCACTTCCCGGACGGGCAGTTCGCCCTGGACCTGCACGGCATGGATGCCGAGCCGACCAGCCCGCGGGACGCGCTGGCCCGGCTGCTCGGCGCGGTCGGGGTCGCCGACGCGGCGATCCCCTCGGGCACCGACGACCGGGCCGGTCTGTGGCGGTCCCTGGCCGGCGAGCGGCGCCTGCTCCTGCTGCTCGACAACGCGGCCGGCGAGTTCCAGGTCGAGCCGCTGCTGCCGGGTACCGGTGCGTCCTTGACGATCGTCACCAGCCGTCAGGCGCTGGCGGGTCTGGAGTCCGTCCACCGTACCGACCTGGCCCTGCTGCGGCGCGAGGAGACGGTGGAACTGCTGAGCCGCATCATCGGCCCGGACCGGGTCGGCGCCGAAGCGCAGGCCGCACGTGACCTCGCCGACCTGTGCGGGCACCTGCCGTTGGCCGTGCGGATCGCCGGCCAACGGCTGCTGAGCCGGCCGCACGAACGCCTCGGCAAGCTCGTCGCCCGGCTCGCCACCGAGGCCCGCAGGCTGGACGGCCTCCAGGCCGGAAGCCTGCGGGTGCGTGCGGCCTTCGCGTTGTCCTACCGGCAACTGCCGCCCCGCTCGCAGACCTTGCTGCGCCGCGCCGCGCTGGCCGCCGGAACGGACTTCAGCCCCGAGACCGGCGCCCTCCTGGCCGGCCTGACCTGCGACGAGGCGGCCACGTGCGCGGAGGAACTGACTGACGCGGGGCTGCTCCAGAGCGATCCCACCGGGGAGCGGTACCGCTTCCACGATCTGCTCAGGCTCTACGCCGCCGAGCAGATCGATGCCGAGGACGGCCCCGAGGTCCGGGATGCCGCCCTGGACCGGACCGCGCTCTGGATGCTGCGCCGGGCCACCGCCGCCGCACTGCACTTCGACGTCGACCACGAGCAGACTGCGTCGCGAAGCGACCCGGACCCGGACCCGGACACAGCGCCCATCGGCCGGGAAGAGGCACGGGCCTGGCTGGAGGCCGAGCGGGCCGAGTGGCTCGCCGCGCTGCGCCGGGCCCACGACACCGGCCGGCATCGGCAGGTCCTGGACGCGGCGCAGGCGATGCACTGGTTCTCCGACCTCAACCAGCACTGGGAGCAGTGGGTGGAGGTCTTCCGGCAGTCCGCCGACTCCGCCCGGGCGCTGGGCAGCAGGCAGGAGGAGGCCGTCCACCTCAACTACCTCGCCTGGGCCTACAACCTCTGTGTGCACGACCCGCTTGCCGCGCTGACGGCCGCCGACAGTGCGCTGGCGGCAGCCCGCGAGTGCGGGGACGGGCTCCAGCAGGGCTGGGCACTCGGTTACGGCGCGGGGGCCCTGCACCGGCTGGGCCGGACGGAGGAAGCCCAGCAGCGCTTGCGGGACAGTGCCCGCTGCCTCGCCTCGCAGGAATCCCCGCAGGGCCGGCTGGCCGAGCTGACGACCCTGAACAGCCTCGGCACCCTGCTGCGCCAGGCCGGCCGGGCGGCCGAGGCTCTGGAGATCCACCGCCGCAGCGAGCGGATCTGCCAGGCGGGGGTACCGGGCCGCACCATCGAGGTGGTCGGGCTGTATCACGCGGTCGCCCGGCAGCAGATCGGCAACGACCTGGCGGCCCTGGGACGCTGGCACGAGGCCGAGGAGCCGTTGCGGCAGGCCCTCGCCGCCTTCGACGCCGCGCAGATGCCGGCCTGGTCGGAGCAGGCCCGGCTCGATCTGGGGCGGGTACTCGGCGCCACCGGGCATCCCGAGGCCCGCACGACGCTCCTCGCCGCCCGCGACGCCCTGGTCGAGCTGCGCAACCCGCGGCAGGTCGAGGCCGCCGAGGCACTCGCCGCACTCGACGCGGACGGCGCCCGCACCGCCTGACCCCGCGGCAGTGCGGGCCACCCGTCACGCCGGCCCCGAGGACCCGGTTGTCCCCATGAGCGCCCTCCCGCCGGCGCCGTACCGTCCGCGGCCGACGGGTGTCCGGCCACCGCCTTACTCCACCGCGTCCAGCGTCGCCCCCTCCCCGCCCGGGACGAGGCAACACATGGCACGGCACCGCGTACCCAGGGAGTCAGAGGGCTCCGGGCTCAGCACCGGCGGATCAGCACAGGCAGGGATCCGTCCCCAAGCCGAGGCCCGGCACGTCCGTGTCCCGCAGTGCGCCGGAGAAGGCCTGGACCTCGTCCACGTCACCGTGGAGGTACTCGCCCCAGCCGTCACCGACTCTGCCCCGACCGATCTGGAGGGCACCGGTGCTGTGCCAGCCGTCGGGGAGGCTCGCGGTCGCCTCGGCGTTCGTCTGACCGTCGAGGTAGAGCGTGATCGTGTCGGTTCCGTCGTCGTAGGTCACGGCGAGACGGTGGCCCAGCCCCTCGCCACCGTCCGCGCCCTCGATCTGGCACACCACCGTCTCGTGGGCACCGGCCTCGTCCTTCTCCGGCATCACCAGCTGCCAGGTGTGCGTGGACGGCTCGTAACGCACCTTGAACGCGTCCGTGTGGTCGCCGGCCTGCGACAGCACGGTCATCGGGTGGGCCGGTTCGGAGTCCGCGAGGCGTACGACGACACCGAGGGTGAAACTGTCCCCGGTGTCCACGACGGGTCCGTCGGCAGCGGCGTGGCCGGATGCGCCGTCCAGGTGCAGATGCCCCTCGCCGACGAGGGCCGGCGGGCCGTAGGCGCAGTCGGGGTCGATCTCCGGGAGACAGCCGTTGCCGGAGTCGCGGTGGATCGAGGCTCCCCCGCCGAGCCGCAGCGGCGCGCCGTCCGACTGCTCGGGGCTCGTGCCGTCCGCCTCGGTCTCCAGCGACCAGTGGCCGAGTGACTCCGGCTTTCGCCGCGCCAGTTCGGCCGCCTCGCCCGGTACGACGACCCGGTCGTGTACCTGTACGTCACCGATGTCGCCCTGCCACCGGTCGCGGTACCCGGTGGCACCCTGCGCCCGTCCGATCTGGAACGCGCCGGGCGTCCCGGCGGGAGTCGCCTCAGCCGGGCTGCCGACCTCATGACCGTTGACGTACAGGTGCGCGCGACCCGTCTCGGCGTCGTACAGCCCGAGCAGATGGGCCCACTCTCCGGTCTCGGGTGCGCCGCCGGACACCGTCGTGTCCCCGATCGTGAAGGACCAGGCGGGCCCGCTGCCCGGGGTGCGCAGCCCGAGGGCGAAGCCGGGCCGCACGTCCGCGTCCTGGCTGGCGACGGTCATGGCCCGGCCGGTCTCCGCGGGGCGCGCCCAGGCGCTGACCGCGAAGGACTCGCTGGTGTCGGCGACCGTGGCGTCCGGGGTCAGGAAGCCGTGGCCGCTGCCGTCGAGGCGCACGGTGGCGGTGGTCCCGGTCCCCGCGGGGGCCGGGCCGCCGAAGGTGACTCCGGTGCCGGCGCGGGCGGGGGCGCCGGTCTCGGCGGAGGCCGTCCGGGAACCTGCCGGGTCGTCCAGTTCCCAGCGGGCGACAGGGGGACGCCCGGACTTCACGTTGAAATCGTAGCGCGACTCTCCGCTGCTGCGGCCCGACCGGTCGATCGCGCGGACCGTCAGATCCTTGGGCCCCGAAGTCAGCGGCAAGTAGGGGATGGTCACGGCAGCGCCCGGCCGCTCGGGGGCCACGGTGCCATGAGGACCGCCCAGGAAACTGTACGTGTACGACACCACGTCGTCCGAGGGCGAGTCCACGGTGAAGTGCCCGTAGACGCCGACCCCGTCCACCCAGAACACGTCCTCGGGCCTGGGGTATTCGGGGGAGCTGATCGCCGCCTTCTCAGGGTTCGCGTCGTCGTACACGAACGAGCACACCGAGCCGTCGCCTTCATCGCTCCATGCGGACTTCGCCTGGCCGTCGTTTGCGCGGACGTGCCAGGAGACGACCGTGTTGGCGGGTGTGTCGTCCGGTAACGTCCAGTAGAACCGCGAGCCCGACGACAAGGTGGTGGTCGTGTAGGTACGGCGTTGCTCCGCCCCGGCCGGGTCGGTCCACCAGGCTTCGAACTCGCCCTGCACCGGGCTGGACTCGGAGGGCTGGTTGTCCTCCTCCGGGTCGTACAGCAGGGCACTGAGCCTGGGCGGCGCCGACACGTATGGCGTGTCGTCACCGGTGGCGCAGGCCTTGCTCTGTGACTGGAGATCCTGGACCAGCGGTTGCTTCGGCGGCAGGTTCTCCGCCGCGAACGCAGTACCGGAAGCAATGGCCAGCAGTGCCGCCGCGCAGCCCCCCACCACCGTCCGTCTGCTTCCGCCTGTCCTTGCGAACCTGGTCAAGTAGGCCTCCTCCGTGGGCGATCGACGCTCGTGGCCGACACGAACCGCATGAAGCTAACAGCCTCCACTGACAGCGCTGAAAGGGTTTTCCGTTCGCTCGAAGTGACGAAGCGTTTCCGGGCGGTGTCGTGGAGACCCAAGGGCCGTGAGTCGTTCGATCACCGGCCGGTCTCAGGCGGCGCCCTGGCTGGACTCGGGTACTCACACCGGTCACGAAGTTCACCGGCACCTTCGTGCGCAGTCGATCATCGCCGCGTGCGGCAGTCGACGGTGCCGCTCCCGCGGACACCCTGCTGTGCTTCAGATCACGTGTCAGGGTGTGAACCTCTTCTGGCGGTCCGTCAGTAGTGAGAGACGAGGGTGACTCGCTGGTACGCACCGGCCGACGAAGGGATGTCTTGTGAGGATCGACGCTGGGACCGAC
Source organism: Streptomyces canarius (assembly GCF_014650735.1). NCBI lineage: Bacteria > Bacillati > Actinomycetota > Actinomycetes > Kitasatosporales > Streptomycetaceae > Streptomyces > Streptomyces canarius. The sequence goes on along the minus strand of NZ_BMVN01000044.1, from coordinate 51,228 downwards.
CGCCTGATGGGTGCGACGGTCACGGGTTTACACCTGAGCAGCGCCTCGGAGACGGAGGTGGCAGAGCTCAGGGAGGCCGTGTACAGCAACCGCATCTTGCTGATAAAAGACCAGAATTTGGCCCCCAAGGAGTTGGTGGAACTGGGCAGGGCTCTGGGCACCATAGAGGTGTATTACGAGCCGATGTACCACCATCCAGAACACCCCGAGATATTCGTGTCCGGTACGAAACCGGGCGAGAGTTTCGAAGGGGTTCCGCAGACGGGCAAGTTCTGGCACGCGGACTACTCCTTCATGGCCCATCCCTTCGGTATAACGATGACCTCTCCGCAGATCGTCCCGAAGGGAAAACGCGGGACCTACTACATCGACATGGCGAAGGCGTTCGCGGCGCTGCCGGAAGATCTCAAGGACCTGCTCCGCGGCACCAGGGTCGAGCACAGTCCTCGGCGGTATTTCAAGATCCGCCCATCTGATGTGTACCGGCCCATCCACGAGCTCCAGGCGGAGATCGAGGAGATCACGCCGGCGGTGTTCCACCCGACCGTCTTCCGGCACCCCGTGACGGGGGAGGAAATCCTCTACGTCAGTGAGGCAGCCTCTTTCGGTTTCGTCGACGAGGACGGGCGGCGGCTGGCACCGGAGATCCTGCACGAGGTGCTGGAACGGACCGGGCAGCTCGACCAGACCTTCACCCACCCGAACATCCACCTCCAGACCTTCACCGAAGGCGACCTGCTGGTCTGGGACAACCGCGCTCTCGTGCACCGCGCCCTGCACAGCCCCAAGCCCGAACCGGCCCAGTCGTACCGGGTCACGGTGCACGACCAGCACCCCTTCTTCGGAGCCGGCGCGTGACTCACGGGCCCCAGACCGACCAGGAACTGCTGGCACGCGTGCTGAAGCCGTACCGCCCGAACAGCCGGTACCTGATCGAGGCGCATGTGGCCGAGAAGCCGGACATGGCCGTCGCGGTGGGACGGTTCGAGATTCCCGAATCGTGTTACATCGACGACACCGGACACTTCAACGCGGTCGAGTTCAACATCTGCTACAACCAGCTCGGCTACTACCTGATCGCGAAGTGCGTAGCCGACGGCATCTTCCCGGAGTTCTCGGCATGGTCGCTCGCCGATTTCTGGGAGCACCAGTTGTCGGATGTGCTGATCCAGCAGATGAGCAGCCGGTTCAAGCGAATGATCGATCCCCGCTCGTTCGAAGGTGAGGTCGTCTTCCACAAGCCGGTCGTCTCCGAGCGCCCGGGGCGGCCCGCGATCATGCGGATGGAAACGGAATGCACTTTCCGTGACGCCGGCAGCGGATACGCGGAGGGTGAGGTGACCCTCGCCTTCACCAGGCTGATCCAGTCGGGGGGCCGGACGGAAGCGGCAGGGGAGGGCGTCCGTGCGGAGTAGCACCAGGTTGGTCGAACTGCTGGAGCTGGTTCGGTCCACGGTGGCTGACGTGCTGGGGTACGCCTCCTCGGAGGACGTCGACCCGGACGTGCCGTTCCAGGACCAGGGCGTCGGCTCGCTCCTGGGTGTGGAGGTGCGTGAACGCCTCTCCGATGCGCTCGGTGTCACCCTGCCTTCCACTGTCGTCTTCGACGCACCCACTCCGCAGGCGGCAGCTGTCTACCTGGAGCGCCTGCTGGATCCGGAGGCGGGTGAGGAGCAGTCGGTGGACGGGGGGCGGACGGCGGTCGACGACGACCCCGTGGTCGTCGTCGGTATGGCGTGCCGGCTCCCGGGCGGGATCGCGTCCCCCGAGGACTACTGGAGGATGCTCGCGGACGGCCGGGAAGGAATCGGACCGCTTCCCACGGACCGTGGCTGGGACATCGACGGGGTGTACGACCCCGACCCCGCGGTACCAGGCACCATGTACGTGCGCGGTGGGGGGTTCCTCGACCGCGCCAAGGCGTTCGACGCCGCGTTCTTCGGCATCTCACCCCGTGAAGCGCTGGCGATGGACCCGCAGCAGCGACTGCTGCTGGAGACGTCGTGGGAAGCCGTGGAACGGGCCGGCATCGCGCCGGACACGCTCTCGGGCACCGAGACCGGCGTGTTCATCGGCACCTACGACTCCCAGTACTCCACCCTCCTGGCGCCCGTCTTCGACCAGGTCGAGGGCCACCACAGCACGGGCACGCTCATCGGGGTCGCGGCCGGCCGCACGGCCTACTGCCTGGGACTGCAAGGGCCCACGATGTCCGTCGACACGGCCTGTTCGTCGTCGCTGGTCTCCCTGCACCTGGCCCGCCGGGCACTGCTGAACGGCGAGTGCGACGTGGCGCTGGCCGGCGGCGTGACGATCATGGCCGAACTCACCCCGCACATCGAGTTCTGTCGTGAACAGGCGTTGTCCCCCGACGGCCGCTGCCGCTCGTTCGGGCAGGACGCCGACGGATTCGGTCCGTCCGAGGGCGTCGGCGTCCTGGTCCTGCAACGCATGTCGGACGCGAAGCGCTCGGCGCGTCGGATACTCGCGGTGGTACGCGGTTCGGCCGTCAACCAGGACGGCGCCTCCAACGGGCTGTCCGCTCCCAACGGCACGGCCCAGCGGCGGCTGATCCGCAAGGCACTCAAGGACGCCGGCCTGACCGTCACCGACGTCGATGTCATCGAGGCGCACGGCACCGGCACCCCGCTCGGCGACCCGATCGAGGCGCACGCGCTGCTCGCCACGTACGGGCAGCGGCCCGCCGACCAGCCCGTACTGCTCGGTTCCGCCAAGTCCAACATCGGCCACACCCAGGCGGCGGCCGGTGTCGCAGGTGTCATCAAGGCCGTCCTGTCGATGCGGCACGGTGTGGTACCCAGAACACTGCACGCCACGCAGCCCTCCAGCGCGATCGACTGGTCGGCCGGTGCCGTGCGCCTGGTCGACGAGGCGCAGCCCTGGCCCGATCGCGGGCACCCGCGCCGGGTGGGCGTGTCGGCCTTCGGGGTGAGCGGCACCAACGCCCACGTCATCCTGGAGCAGGCCCCCGCCCGCGGTACGGCGCCTTCGGCCTCGCCGGGCGCCGACGGGCCGGCCGTCTGGACGTTCGCCGCCAAGACCTCGTCGGCCCTGCGCGCCTACGCCGAACGCCTGCGTGAGCTGGCGGACGACTCACCCGACCTCGCGGCGGTCGGACGGGCGCTGCGGGAGAGCCGTACCGCGTTCGCGGAACGCGCCGTCGTATTCGGAGCCGACCGCGCCGAGTTGGTGCGGGGCCTCGCCGCGGTGGCGGCCGGGGCGCCGGCGGGCCGGGCCGTGGTGGGTACGGCACGGCACGGTGCGGATCCGGTGTTCGTCTTCCCGGGGCAGGGATCGCAGTGGGCGGGAATGGGCCGGACACTGCTGGCGGAGTCCTCCGTGTTCGCCGAGTGGATCGAGAGGTGTGAGGCGGCGTTCCGCCCGTACGCGGACTGGTCGTTGACCGAGGCCCTGCGCGACGGCACCGGTCTGGACCGGGTGGATGTCGTGCAGCCGGCGTTGTTCGCCGTACTGGTCGGGCTGGCCCGGCTCTGGCAGCATCACGGGGTGCGACCGGGTGCCGTCGTCGGGCACTCGCAGGGCGAGATCGCGGCGGCGTACGTGGCCGGTGCGCTGTCTCTCGACGACGCGGCACGGGCGGTGACCCTGCGCGCGAAGGCCATCAGCACGCTCGCCGGCCGGGGCGGCATGGCGGCGGTGATGTCGAGCCGCACGGAGACCGAGGAGCGGCTGCGTCCCTACGGCGGCACACTGTCGCTGGCCGCCGTGAACGGTCCGGCCGCCATGGTGGTCTCCGGCGACGCGTCCGCGCTGGACACCTTCCTCGCGGAAGCCGACAGCGACGGTGTCTGGGCCCGCCGCGTACCGGTGGACTACGCGTCGCACTCGGCGTCCGTCGACACCGTCGAAACGGCGGTCCGCGAAGCGCTCGCCCCGATACGTCCCCGTAGCACCGATGTGCCCTTCTGCTCCACCGTGTCGGGTGATGTCGTGGACGCGGCCGGACTCGACGCCGACTACTGGTACCGGAACCTGCGGCAGACCGTACGGTTCGAGGCGGCGGTACGCACCCTCCGGGCCCGGGGCCACCGCACGTTCATCGAGATGAGCCCCCATCCCGTCCTGGCCAACGCGCTGCACCAGATCGACGACGAGGCGCTGGTGCTGCACTCGCTGCACCGCGAGCGGCCGTCACTGGCCGACTTCCTGGTGCAGGTGGGCGCGGCCTATGCCGGCGGCGTCGAGGTCGACTGGGAAACGCTCCTGCCGCCGGGTGAGTCCGTGCACACGGACCTGCCGACCTATCCCTTCGACCGGCGGGAGTACTGGCCGGCCGCCTCCGCACCCAGGACCTTGCTGGGCCCTGCGCTGACGCACGCGGGGTCGGGCGAGACGCTGCTGAGCGGCAGTGTCGGGCTGGACAGCCACCCCTGGCTGGCCGACCACGCGGTGGGGGACCTGGTGCTGTTCCCGGGTACGGGCTTCGTCGATCTGGCGCTCCAGGCGGCGCGGGCGGCAGGGGCCTGTGGCGTGGACGAGTTCACCATCGAGGCGCCGTTGATCCTCTCCGACACCGTGCGCCGCGACCTCCAAGTGATCGTCGGGACGGGCCGGACGGATGCGGTGAACATCTACTCGCGCCCGGCCGGTGCCGGGTGGGACCAGCCGTGGACCCGCCACGCCTCCGGGACACTGGCGGACACTCCCGGCGTCGTCACGGCGCCCGCGGTCAGCCGGCCGCCGGCCGGGGCGGAACCCCTGGACCTGCCGGCCCTCTACGCCGACGCCGAGCGGCGGCAGTACCGGTACGGGCCGGCCTTCCGACGGATCTCCGCCGCCTGGCGCACCGGGGACAGCGTCTACGCCGATGTGACGCTCGACCCGGCCCAGTCGTACGAGGCGGCGCACCACATCCTGCATCCGGCCCTCCTCGACGCGTGTCTGCACCCGATGGCCGTGGCGCTCGACGGGACGGCGGGCCCGAGCCTTCCCTTCCTCTGGCACGGAGTCAGGGTGCACCGGCCAGGTGCCGCCCAGCTCCGCGTACGGCTGCGACGGGTGGCCGCCGACGAGGTGACGCTGACCGCGACCGACCCGCAGGGGAACGCGGTGCTGTCGGTCGAACGGCTGCTGGTCCGGCCGGTCACCGTGGACCAACTGATGCGGGACACCGGTGCCGCCCGCGAGGGGCTGTTCCAGGTGTCCTGGAAACCGGTGGCCGTACGGCCGTCCCGCAGCGAGCCCCGTGTCCTCGATCTGGGCACGACGGGGCTGGACGAGCTGCGCGCGTCACTCGCGGAAGGCGCCCCGGCGCCCGAAGCCGTGGTGGTCATGTGCCCCTCCGCCGACGGACCGCCCGCCGAGGCGGGCGAACACGTCACCGCCCGTGTCCTGGCATGCCTCCAGGACTGGCTGGAGCGGGACGAACTCAGCGGCTCGCGGCTGGTGTTGGTGACGCGTGATGCCGTCGCCGCGGTGGACGGTGATCCGCTCACCGGCCTGTCGCAGGCACCGGTCTGGGGCCTGGTCCGCAGCGCCCAGGCCGAATATCCGGACCGGGGCCTGGTGCTGCTCGACCTGGACGACGAGACGCCGCCCGGCGACGTGCTCGGCACGGCCGCCACCGCCGAACACCCCCAACTGGTCGCGCGCAAAGGTGTCCTGCTGGCACCACGGCTGGCCCGCGCGGGCGCGGGAGGAGAGGTCCCGGACCTGGCGGACGGCACCGTCGTGATCAGCGGGGGGCTCGGCACCCTGGGCTCGCTGGTGGGCGCCCACCTCGTCCGTACCTACGGCGTCCGTCACCTGCTGCTCCTCGGCCGGCGTGTGAGTGACGGCAGCCAGGCGGTCGTCGCGGAACTCACCCGGCTCGGCGCCGAGGTGACCGTCGCGGCTTGCGACGTCTCCGACCGCGACGCCCTCGCCGCCGTCCTCGCCGATGTCACCCCTCCGCTCGTGGGGGTCGTGCACGCCGCCGGCGTACTGGACGACGCGCTGTTGCGCGACCAGGACGAGGAGCGTCTCGGGCGGGTCATGGCAGCCAAGGCACGAGGTGCCTGGAACCTGCACGAACTCGCGGGCGACGTCCCCTTGTTCGTGTTGTTCTCGTCCGCTTCGGGTGTGCTCGGCTCGCCCGGCCAGGCCAACTACGCCGCGGCCAACACGTTCCTGGACGCCCTGGCGGCGCGGCGCCGGGCCGAGGGCCTCAGCGCCCACTGTCTCGCCTGGGGTTTCTGGGAGGAGGCGAGCGGCATGACCGGCCACCTCGACGAGAGTCACGTGCGGAGGATGCGCAGGCTCGGAGTGGTCCCGATGTCCACTCCGTACGGTCTCGCCCTGTTCGACGCGGCCCTGGGCGCGGACTGCGGCGCGTTCGTCACGGCGCGCCTGGACCTGGCCGGTGTGCTGGAACAGACGATGCCCGTGATGTTCGAAGGCATGGTCCGCCGGTCGACGGCCGGGCCCGGCGCCGCCCCGGCCACACCGCGTGTGGAGCTGGTCGGCGTGGCACCGGAACGACGTCAGTCCGTCGCTCTTGAGCTGGTCCGGACGACGATCGCCCAGGTGCTCGGTTACGAGAGCGTCGACGAGGTGCCGGTCGAACGGGGCCTGCGCGAGCTGGGCGTCGACTCCCTGACCGGTATCCAGCTGCGCAACCAGCTGAACGCCGCGACCGGTGCGCGACTGCCCGTCACCGTCGTCTTCGACCATCCGAGCCCGGCGGAGCTGGCGGACGGACTGCTGGAGGCACTGGGGCTCGCCGAGGTGCCGCCGGCACCGGAACCCGTCCGCGCGTCCGTCCCGGAGTTCTCGACGGACGAGGAGCTGTTCGCGTTCCTCGACCGCGAGCCGCGGGAGGCAGCGGATGGCAGGTGAGAACGAGCTCCGCGACTATCTGCGGCGGGCCGTGGCCGAACTGCATGAGGCGCGGGAGATGATCCGGGCCAGGACCGAGCCCGTCGTCATCGTCGGCGGCAGTTGCCGGTTACCCGGAGACGTCACGAGCGTCGAGGCGCTGTGGAGCATGGTGACCGACGAGCGTGACGCCGTCTCGACGCCGCCCGCCGACCGGGGCTGGGACCGCGCCGAGGCGGAGCCGACCGGAGCGTTCCTCTCCGACGTCACCGCCTTCGACGCGGAGTTCTTCGGCCTGACGGAGCGGGAGGCGGCGCTGCTCGACCCCCAGCACCGGCTGCTGCTGGAGACCTCCTGGGAGGCACTCACCAGGTCGGGTTTCGACCCGCCCGCGCTGCGCCGCAGCCGCACCGGGGTGTTCACCGGCCTGATGTACGGCGACTACTACCACAGCATGCGGGACCGAGTGCCGGACACCGAGCGAAGCACCCTCATGCTCGGCAGTTCGACCAGTCTCGCCGCCGGTCGCCTCGCGTACTCGTACGGGTTCCACGGTCCTGCCCTCACCGTGGACACCGCGTGCTCGTCCGGGCTGGTGGCGCTGCACCAGGCGATATCGGCCCTGCGCAACGGCGAATGCGACCTCGCCCTGGTGGCCGCCGCTTCGGTGGCGTCCTCGCCGGTCGTCTTCGACTTCTCACGCTCCCAGGGCTTGCTTTCGAGCGACGGACGGTGCCGGTCGTTCGCGGCCGACGCCGATGGCTGGGGGCTCGGCGAGGGCGTGGCGGTACTGGTCCTGCAACGCCTCTCCGACCACGAACGGACGGAGCTGCCGGGGCTCGCGCTCGTGCGTGGTTCGGCGGTCAACCAGGTGGGCCGGGGTCCGGCCCTGACGCAGCCCACCACGGCCTCGCAGCGGCAGGTCATCGAGGCGGCGCTGGGCAGCGCCGGTCTCGGTGCCGCCGACATCGACGTGGTGGAGGGGCATGGCACCGGTACGCCGCTGGGTGATGCCGTCGAGGTGCGGGCGTTGGGTGCGGCGTACGGCGCCCGCCGCCCTGCCGACAGGCCGCTCCTCCTCGGTTCGGTCAAGTCCAACATCGGGCACACCCAGGCACCGGGAGGGATCGCGGGCATCATGAAGACGGCGCTCGCGATGCGACACGGTGTGGTGCCCAGGTCGCTGCACGCGGACAAGCCCTCCGAACTGGTCGACTGGCAGACGGCGAACGTCCGGCTGGTCGACGCGGCCACCGACTGGCCCGAGCGGGACGGCCCGCGCCGGGCAGGTGTGTCGTCGTTCGGCATCAGCGGTACGAACGCCCACGTGATCCTCGAACAGCCGGCTCCCGAGGTCGTCGCCCGCGCCAGTGGGCAGCCCGATCCGGTTTTCCGCCGGCGGCGCCACTGGCCCGACCGGCGCGGGACGGGAGACCAGTGATGACGACCGGTGGGAGCGGCCTCACACCGGCCGGCCCGTTCACTTCCCAAGACGACGGAGAAAGCATGGACAGTCTGGATCGGGTGCTGGCCCGGCACGCTGTGAGCCGTCCGGACCAGCTCGCCTACGTCTGTGACGGGCGCCGTGTCACCTTCGGTGAACTGCATGCGGCGAGCGACACGTGGGCGCGGGCGTTGCACACGTACGGCTTGGGTGTCGGCGCGCGTGTCGCCTATCTCGGCAAGGACTCCGTCGACTTCGTCGTGCTGCTGTACGCCTGCGCGAAGGCAGGTGTCGTCCTCGTCCCCGTCAACTGGCGGCTGGCACCGGCCGAACGGACCTATCTGCTGAACCACTCGGAAGCTGAACTGCTGTTCATCGAGGCCGAGTTCATCGACCCGGAGGACAGGACACCGGTCGCGGACCGGCCTCTGCCCAGGGTGGTCCTGCCCAGCACGCCGCAGGAGGACGACAGTGCCCAGCCGAAGGACGCGGTCCTTCTCGAGCACTGGCTGCGCAACGCGCCCGACATGACAGGCGGTACCCGCGCGCACCGTTCCGGCGCGGACACACCCGTGGTGCAGATGTACACCAGCGGCACGACCGGATTTCCCAAAGGGGTGGTACTGGCCCACCGTTCCTTCTTCGCCGTCCGGGAGGCGCTCGACCGGTCCGGTCTGGACTGGATCGACTGGCGGCCGGACGACGTCAGTCTCGTGTGCGCGCCCGCTTCGCACATCGGTGGCCTGTGGTGGACCGTGCAGGGGGTCAACGCCGGCGTCACCAGCCTGGCGATGCGCGTGTTCGGCAGCCGAGAGGCCGTGGAACTCATGGAGGGGTACGGCGTCACCACGATGTGCCTCGCCCCGGCCATGCTCACCATGCTGCTGCGGGAGCCCGAACGGTCGGACGCCACCTTCCGCCGTCTGCGCAAGGTCGTCTACGGCGGCTCCCCCATTCCCGAGGTTCTGCTGCGCCGCTGCATGGAGACGATGGACTGCGCGTTCGTGCAGATCTACGGGCTGACCGAGACCGGCAACACGGCCGTGTGCCTCCCGCCCGCCGATCACCTGCGGGACACCGCCCTGCTCCAGGCCGCGGGGCGGCCCTACCCGGGGGTCGGTCTGAAGATCGTGGACGACGACGGCGCGGAACTCCCCGCGGGTGAGGTCGGCGAGGTGTGCGTGCGGTCACCCGCGCAGATGGTCGAGTACTGGCGCGCGCCGGACGCGACCGACGAGACGGTGGTCGACGGCTGGGTCCGTACGGGCGACGCCGGGTACCTCGACGAGGACGGGTACCTCTACATCTCGGACCGCTTCAAGGACATGATCATCAGGGCGGGCGAGAACATATTCCCGGCGGAGATCGAGGGTGCGCTGGCCGCCCATCCCGCCGTCGCCGACTGCGCCGTCGTCGGCATACCCGATGAGCGCTGGGGCGAGGCGGTGCTCGCGTTCGTCGTGCCGGGCGCGGGCGCGGCGCCCTCACCTCGGGAGCTGAGGACCTTCTTGAGGGAGCGGATCGCTGACTACAAGGTCCCCACGGCCTTCCGAGTGGTGGAGGACCTCCCCCGGAGCGCCATCGGCAAAGTGCTCCGGCGCACCCTGCGCGCACCGTTCTGGGCCGGCCGGAGCCGGCACGTCAACTAGAAGGACTCGATATGACCGACGCCACGACAGGCCGGGCCGGACTCGACGAAGAGTTCGAGCCGGTGTTCCAGCCCTACACCGCCAAGGCGGACAGCCCCTGGCAGGAACTGGCCGTGGACCGTGCCCGCTGTCCCGTCGCCCACTCGCGGCATTTGAACGCCGTGCAGATCACCTCCTACAGCGGGGTGAAGGAACTGCTGCTCAAGCACGAGGACTTCACCGGTACCTACAGCACCCTGTGGCCGCTGGAACAACCCCTGGCGGTCGACAACCAGGTCTTCTCCTCGGCCGATCCGCCCCGGCACACCCGGCAGCGCAAGCTGTTCATCAAGGCGATGTCGGCCTCGCGCATCGGTACTCTTCGCACGTTCAGTGAGGAACTGGCGAACCGCCTCGTCGACGACATCATCGGCGCAGGCGAGTGTTTCGACCTGGCTTCCGCGTACGCGCGCCGCATCACCGAGGGCCACATCGCCGAACTCCTCGGGCTGCCCGAAGCCGAACGCGAGCGCTTCCTCTATCTGTCCGGTCTCTTCGAGCTCAGCACCGCGGACCCCGAAAGCCATTCGTACCAAGCCGAGATGCGGGAGTGGCAGGACACCCTCGCCCGCATGGTGCGCGAGCGGCGCCAGGCCGGCCCGGAGAGCGATGACCTGATCACCCAGCTGTGTTTCGCCGAGCACGAAGGGGACCGGCTGGCGGAGGGCGAGGTGGCATCGCTCATCCGCGCCATGATCAGGGCCGGCAACACCTCGACGGCGGCGGCGATCGTCAACACCGTGCACGCTCTGGAGGCACACCCACAGCAGAAGGCCCACTACCTGTCCGACATCGACCGGCTCACGCTGCCCCTGGTGCACGAGGGGTTGCGCTACGACGGTCCGGTCCTCGGCCTGTGGCGCAGGTGCAAACGGGACACCACCATCCAGGACCGTCCCGTCCGGGCCGGCGAGCGAGTCTTCACCGTGCACACCGCCGCCAATCACGACCCGGCCGTGTTCGAGCGGTCGGACGAGTTCGTCATCGACCGCGACTGGTCGCGGCTTCCCTCCCACCTGGCCTTCGGTTACGGGATCCACCACTGCATCGGTATGAACCTGGCGCTGCTCGAATGTGAGGTCGCCCTGTCGACGCTCTACAAGAGGCTGCCGGGTCTGCGGCTGCGCCCGGACTTCGTCGCGCCCCAGGCCCCGGGGCCGGTGGTCCGCAACTGGCTCAGCCTGGAGATGGAGTACGACCGCGAGGCGCTTGAGGGAGCCGCCGTATGAGTAGACGTCAGATCTCGGGCGAACCAGGGGTGCTGTCCGTCGACCACACGTTGTGCAGTGGCACCGGGCACTGTGTGGACAGACTCCCGCAGCTGTTCACCATCGAACATGGCCGGGCCTGGCTGGCAGACGCAGCAGCCCTGAGCACCGTGGACACGCAACACCTCCACGAGGTCGAAGCCGGCTGTCCCTGGTTCGCCATCACCTATCAGCCTCGTCCGCCGGCCCCGGCCGAGGAATCCTCGCCAGCTACCCCAGGACTGGAGTGACCAGCCGTGTCCGACACACCCCCCACCCCGCACGCCCCCGACGACAGCCTCCGCTTCAAGCCCTACACGGCCAAGGCGGCGTGGCCGTGGCAGGACCTGGCCGCCGATCGCGCGACCTGCCCCGTCGCGTACTCCGCCGAGCTGGACGCCGTCCAGGTCACCTCCTACTCGGGAGTCAAGGAAGCCCTGCTCCGGCACGACGCGCTGTCGAGCACCTACAGCGACCTGTGGCCGCTGGACGAGCCCCTGCCCGAGCACAAGCAGGTGCTCGGCGCCTCGGATCCGCCGCGCCACACCCGGCAGCGCCGGCTGCTGGTCAAGGCGTTGTCGGCCTCGCGCATCAAACACATGCGCCCGTTCAGCGAGAGACTCGCCGACGACCTCGTCGACGAGATCATCGCGACCGGGCCCGTGTTCGACCTCGTCACCGCCTACGCACGTCGGATGAGCGAGGGACATGTGGCGGAACTGCTGGGCATACCCGGCGAAGAACGCGACGCCTTCGCCCGGATGGCGCAGCTGTTCGAGGCGAGTATCGAAGACCGCGCCAACCACGGATTCAGCGCCGAACTCAACGACTGGATCACGCACCTGACGGAGCTCGTGCGCGCACGGCGCGCCGGCGAGGACACGGGCGACGACCTGATCACCCAGCTGTGTCTGGCCGAGGTGGAGGGCGACCGGTTCGACGAGAAGGAGATCGCCGCCCTCATCCAACTGCTGGCCGGAGCGGGCATCAGCACGACACAGCAGGCCATCGTCAACCTCGTCTACCTGCTGGACACACATCCCCAGCAGCGGACCGCGTACCTGGCGGACATCGACGGTCTGACGACGAGCCTCGTCAACGAGGGGCTGCGCTTCGACGGCCCGGTCCTCGGCCTGTGGCGCAGGTGCCTGAAACCGACCACCGTGCAGGACACCCGGATCAACGTACTCGACAAGGTGTTTCCCGTGGTCGCCGCGGCGAACCACGACCCTGAGGCATACGACCGTCCGGACGAGTTCGTCATCGACCGTGACTGGTCGGCGCTGCCGCCGCACCTGTCCTTCGGCCACGGCATCCACTACTGCGTCGGCATGAACCTCGCACTCCTCGAACTCCAGGTGGCGATCAGCACGCTGTACCGACGGCTGCCCGGGCTGCGGACCGTGAAGGGCTGCGAACCCCGGCAGATGCCCGGCCCCGTGGTGCGGAGCTGGCCCACCCTCTCGATGGAATACGACTCGCCGGCCGGGGTGCGGAACACATGACCACACACGACAGAGATCCCGGTTCCACCACGTCACGGATGACCGGACCACCCTCCGCCATGGACGCACCCCACTTCCACGACGACCTGCGTGGCTATCTGGACGCCCTGGAAAGGAGGGGGGACCTCAACCGAGTGACACGCGAGGTCTCCGCCCACCTCGAAGCCGCCGCCGAGACCCGGCTCAGCGTCGAACGCAGACTCCCGGCCCCCTTGTTCGAGAACATCGCCGGGGTGGCCCCGGGGTTCCGGCTGCTCGGCGGTGTGGCGGCACTGAGTTCGCACCCCGACAAGCCCATGGCCAGGGTGGCGACAACCCTGGGAATGCCCGTCGACACAAGCGCGGCCGACATCGTCGACCGTCTCTGCCACGTGATGGACGCGCCTGCCGTACCTCCGGTGGTGGTGAGCCGCGACCGGGCGGCGTGCAAGCAGAACGTCCTGCTCGGCGACGACGCGACGCTCGACCGTTTTCCCATACCCCGCGTCCACGAGGAGGACGGCGAACGGTATGTGAACACCTGGGGCATCGTCGTCACGTCCACCCCCGACAAGCGGTGGACGAACTGGGCCATCACACGCGTCATGTACCTCGACGGAAAGCGGATGACCGGACTGGTCCGGCCGACGGCACACCTGGGGAAGATCTGGCAGGAGTGGGTCGACATAGGCGAACCCATGCCCTACGCCCTCGTGCAGGGCGGACCCCCCGCCGTGTGTTATGCCGGGGGCCTGCCCATTCCCTACGAGGTCGACGAGGCGGATTTCGTCGGCGCACTGCACGGCCGCCCCGTCGAGCTCGTCGCCTGCGAAAGCGTGGATCTGCTGGTCCCGGCCACCTCCGAGGTGGTGGTCGAAGGACACGTCTCCGTCACCCGCGATGCCACGGAAGGGCCCTTTGGGGAGTACGCCGGCTACATGCCGACCACGACCTCCCAAGAACCCGTCTTCTCCGTGGAGGCGATCACCCACCGCGACGATCCCATCTGGCCGCTGGTGGCGGAGGGACGGCCGGTGGACGAAACACACACAGTGTCAGCCGTCGGACACGCAGCCGTCGTGCTCAGAGCACTGCGCCGGGCACATCTGCCGGTGACCCTGGCATGGATGCCGCCGTCGACCGCCGCGCACTGGCTCGTCGTCACCGTCGCGGACGACTGGCGCGAGCGGCTGCCCGGCCTGGACACCGCCGCCCTCTGCCACCGCATCGGAGAGGTACTGAGCGAGGTACCCTCCGGACGTCTCGCGTCGCATGTCTTCGTCCTGGACGACGACATCGATCCCACCGACGACGCCGAACTGATGTGGGCACTCGGCACCAGGGTCCATCCGACACTGCGCCGCGAGGAATGGACGGGACCGATCCTTCCCCTCGTAGCGTGCTACACACCGGAGGAACGCCAACGAGGCCGGGGCCCCGTAGTGGTGCACGACGCCTTGCAGGCACCGGCCGGAGCCGGACGCCAGGTACAGAGTTCGTTCGCCCAGGCCTACCCGGCGGAGATCCGGGCACGTGTGCTTGCCGCTCAGCAGAGGACGGCCAGGACCAGGCCGGAGTGTCGGTGATCAGGTGCGGCTTGCGTATGGCCGGTGCCCCCTGCGGGGGTGCCGGCCATGCGGATGTAGCGGTGCAAGGGCGCAAGCCGCCCAGGTCGCCAGTCCCCCTTGTTCCGGGTGGTGATCGCGACCGGGTAGGTTCTGGACATGGTTGACGACTGGCGGACGGATCGGATCGGGAGTGCCCTGCGAGGCGAGAACCCCGCAGTCGTGCGGCGCTTGACCGCGGGGTTCGCAGCGATCGGCGATGTGCAGTTCCTCCCGGGCTACTCGGTGCTCCTGGCGGACGATCCCAAGGTGGAAAGACTGTCGGACCTGCCCAGGGACAAGCGGCTGGCCTTCCTGTCCGACATGGACCGACTCGGAGAAGCAGTCGAGCGGGCATCCCGTCGCATGGATGCGGCCTTCCGGCGGGTCAATCTGGAGATCCTCGGCAACACCGACGGGTTCCTGCATGCGCACGTGTGGCCCCGGTTCGAGTGGGAGCCGACCGACCTGGCGCGCATGCCGGTATGGCTCTACCCCCGCGACAGGTGGACCGACGAGCAGTACTCACTCGGTCCGCAGCACGATCCGCTGCGCGAAGCCATCGGGGACGAGCTGGACCGTCTGCGCTCGACGACCTGACAGCAGGCGCATCCTGAGGCGGTCGTCTTGAGCACGCCCGGAAGGTGGGCGCGCAGGTGCTCGACCCCGACCGGATACGGCGCGGCGCCGCACGTGTTCTCCGAGCCGTGACACCGAGGTGACGGCGGATATGTGGCTCGTCAATGGATCTCCGAGATGGATGGGAGGGAGGGTCGGTCCGGGGTTGCGGCGGTGCCGGCGACCGCCGGACAGGTCCGCAGGTGTCGGTAAGATCAGCGCCCTACGAGTCACAGGAGCACCACCAGCCCGGGCGCCCAGGACAGCCAGACGACCACCACGGCCCCGCTGCGCCCACCCCGACCCCATACCGGAGATTCCTGATGGCACAACTCGTCAAAGGCGTCGCCTGCATCCGCCGCCGGGCCGATCTGCCCGCGGAGGAGTTCACACGTTACTGGCTGAAGAACCACTCGCGGATCGTGCAGGCAGTCGCCGGCACCCTCGCCATCCGCCGCTACGTCCAGAGTCACTTGCTCCCCGGCCCCCTCACCGAGCAGTTCACCGCCTCCCGCAATGCCATCGAACCCTTCGACGGACTCGCCGAAGTCTGGATCGACGCCGACGAGTTCGGCGACGGGACGACGATGACCGAGGAACGCCTCAAGGCCAACCTCGCCCTCCTGGAGGACGAGGGCAACTTCATCGACCTCGAACGCTCCGCGTTCTTCTTCACCGTCGAGTACGAATTCGTCAGCCCGGAAGCCTGACCGGAGACCGCCCCGCTCAAGGCGAGATCTCGCACGTAAACGGTCACCGGCTCGACGTCACTACCCAAGCCGTTCACGACGAGGTGCGGGGGTGCTGCCCCTTGGCCGGGACGACCGCCCCGGCCAAGCTTGGCGACGCGTTTTTCGGCCTCGTGCTGCGCGCTGTCGGTGGCGCGCCGGGTGGTCAGCTCGGCCAGGTCCCTGCGGACCTGGGCAGCCTTGTCGCGGATGCTGGCGGTGGGGTGGGGCTCTGCCCACGCGAGCTGCTGCTCCCATGAGCCGTCGACGGTCGTGACGCTGTCGGCCGGGACGGCTACCGCAAGGGGGGTAGCCGGGGGCCGTGTCGCACGTCTCGTCCGCGTCGAACCTGCGCTCCGGGGCACGAGGGCGGTGACCTCGTCCTCGGGCAGGCCGGTCGCCTCGGTGAGAAGTTCCTCGGCAGTGGGAGGGAGGGCGAACGAGGTGAACCCGCCCACACCGCGGATCTCGGCCAGGGTCTGGGCGACGTCATGGGCCGGCTGATGCCGGTCGAGCAGGTCGCGCAGCCGGATGAGCCACGCCGCCGGATCAGGGCGTCCCCGGCCAGGATGCCGCACGCTGCGCGGCTGGGATCTCACGACGGAGAGCTGCGTCCGGGAACACGTTGACCCGGCCCGTGCCTTCTTCCAGTTCCTCCAGTTTCCCCGGACGGGCGCACCCTCGTGCATGTGGGCGGGGAGCAGGTGCATGCCTTCGACGCCGCGACCGACCCCGCACTGTGGTCCCTCACGCTCGAAAACCCGATGGCGGAACCAGTGATCGCCGTCGGCGCGCGGCGGGGCGTCGTGGCCGACGGAACGGACATGCTTGTGTTCGACCCGGCCACCGGCCGGGTTGCTACGAGACTGAGGGGTCCTGCCAGGATCTACTCCCTTCGGCTCGAACAAGGACTACAACGCGACCAACACCGCGGGCTACCGGAACATCGTCTCGGTCACCCGCGGCACCGACGACCGGCAGGCCGTCATCGACCTCAAGGGAGTCGACACGTGGTGGTCGAGCCTGTGCACGACGTTCCTGCATCCCAAGGCCGCCACGGTCGCCAACTTCAACGACGCCTATGTGAAGAAGGCGCATCCCGAATGGGACGCGGGTCCCTACACCGTCGGCACGGGCAGGTCGACTACGCGTCCACAGGCAGCGCCGAGGGCTTGAAGCAGATCAGCGGCGTCAACGGAACCGAGACCGTCGCGGCGGCGGCCCCTTCGAGTACTCGCTCTACGTCAACTCGAAGTCCGCGGTGCTCAAGGACGTCGACGTGCGCAAGGCACTGCTGGAGAGCATCGACAGGACACAGATCGCCAAGATCCAGTTCCAGGGCCTGGACTACTCCGAGCCCCTTCCCGGCTCGGCGCTGCTCTACAGTTTCCAGAAGGGCTACTCGGACAACGTCTCGTCGGTGATCAAGACGCGCCCGACGACGCCGAGAAGACGCTCGACGCGGCCGGCTGGAAGGCCGACGGCAACGGCGTCCGGGAGAAGAACGGCACCAAGCTCAGGGTGGGCTACATCCTGCTCGGCGACGACCCGCTGGAGAAGGCGACGGCCAACGTCGGCTGGCCGAAGTGACTCTTCATCACCCGTTGCGGCGGTTTCGCTCAGCGCGCGGTGCGGGTCTTGCGGCGGCGTACGGCGAGGGCGGTGCCGCCACCGGTGGCGATCAGCGCGGCAGCCACGCCGACGATTGCCGGGGTGTTGTCGTTCGTGCCGGTCTCGGCGAGGTCGGAGCCCTTGGCCGCGGTCGGCGCGGCGCTGTTGGTCTTCATGGTCTTGCCGATCCAGCCCGCGTAGACGGGCACGTTGGTGTAGAGGCCGGGGCCCTGCGAGCACGGCACGTTCGGGGCGCCGGGCCCCGAGGTGACGCCGATCAGCTCCCAGCGGCCGTTCCGGCCCTTTTGGATCTGCGGTCCGCCGGAGTCCCCGAAGCACGCCATGGCCTTGGGCACGGTGGTGATCGTGCACAGCCGGGTCCGGTCCGCGTAGCCGGGCGCGCACTCGGACTCGGCGCCCCTGCGGGTGTTCAGCTCCTGCAATCGGGCCGGGAACTTGAACGCGGTGTCGACGGTGGTGCCGAAGCCCAGGAGCCGGGTCGCGGTGCCGGGCGGCCCTGCCTGCTCGGCGATTTCGATGGGCTGCTGGGCGACCGGGCGGTCCAGGCGTATCAGCGCGATGTCGTTCTTGTTGGCGGCCTTGTCGTCGCCGTTCACATAGCCGGGATGGACGAAGGTCCGGTCGATCTTCCGGACGGTGCCGCCGGACTTGCGGTGGTCGCTACCGACGCGCACGATGCCGTCCAGCTTGAGCCCCTCGACCTTCACGCAGTGAGCCGCCGTCAGCACCCATCGCTGGTCGATCAGCGACGCCCCACAGTTCCCGTCGCGCAGTCCCTGGTCCGGGGCCGACGCCGGAATGACCGCCATGAAGGGGTAACTCTCGGTTGAGTCCGACCCGTTGACGATGGCTCCGGCGCTGCCGGCCATGACAGTGACGCAGGACGCGGCGACGAGAGCGCCGACGGCAACGGTGCGGGCGGTACGGCGGCGCGGCGGCTTGAGGCTGAACACAGAGGGTTCCCTTTTTGCTGGGTGGATCCGAACGCGTTCAGCCTCGCTGCCCGAAACCTGCCGCACCATCCGGCCAACGGGTCGCTCGATGGTACGGCCAGCCCCCCTCTGTACCGGGAAAGGAGAGCCTCCTGGACGGTCGGACGGTCCGCCGCGGATGTGGCGGCAGGCCGCGGTGGACGCAGGCGGCCTGTGCGGGGTGTCCGTCACCGTCTACCGAGTATCCGTCCAGCGGGGCCTGGGCGGCGGCCAGGCTGCTGACAGGAGCGGGTGTAGGCAGCTGGGGCTGGGCGCTCTCCCCGAGGATCTGCTCGATCGCGTGGACCACCCACCGCTGCGACACCCGTCCCCGGGGCCACCCATGACTGATGAACCATCACCAGGGCACGGGCGTTCCGTCCCAGGAGAAGAAGCCGCCGGTGGGACCGTCGTCCGGAAGCAAGGCCAGGTGGACGGCGCCCTGCGCGGCCTCGGCCGGGTCACCGCCGTCAGCGGCCCGGGGTTGAGATCGGTGACCCGCAGGCCGGGGGCGAACGAGTTGACCTTGACGCCGTCCTCGGCCGGCGTCTGGGCGTAGAAGACGGGGAGGGCGTTGAGGGCGGCCTTGGACGACCGGTAGGCGGCAGCGCGCCCGCTTCCCGGGGTGAACTGGGGGTTGGGTCGTGTGCTCCCTGCTCGTGCCCGAGGATGACCAGGAAGTTGTCCTGATCACCGCTGACCCCGGAACACCTGCCGAGCGGGCCCTGCGCGGGCCGGCCAGGCAGGCGCCCTGAGACGAAAGACACGCACACCGACGGCCCAGCGGACCGCCGACGGGCAGCCCCACGTGAGCGGCCCCGGCCCGCCCGCCGGTGAGAGCGGGGAGGACCTTGGCGCGCCCCCATGCCGGCCCGTCCCGCCACCTGCGCGCGGCGTTCAGCGCTCCCCCGGGCGTACGACCCGCCGTGCGCGAAGGCCGCACCCTCCACCATCACAGTGACCCAGGTCACATGAGGCCCCGGGAACTCCCCCGTTCTCGCCCCGACTCCTGTACTGCAACGCCGGCCAGGTTGCCGCCGATACAGGGAGAAGAGGGTCCGAGATGCCCGAACGCCGGATACCGCCGGACGCGCGGGCCGCACCGGTGAGTCAGGCCGTGAGCCCGGAGCCGGGCGCGGACGTGCCACCGTCGCCCCGCCCGGCGGGCGAGCCGACCACCAGCGTCGCCCCCCGTGCGGTGCCGGGGCTATGGAGCACCCTGCGGCCCCTGTGGCGAAGACGGGGAGAACGGTGAGGGTGTGGTCGGGGCGGGGCGTCTCGCCGAAGTCGTCGTCGGCCGATGCGGTGAGGCCGGCGGAGCCCCGCCCGGTCCGCCGCGTTGGTCAGCGGTTTCCCGGCCGGCTGGACGAAGCGGGCAGCAGGTCCGATTCGATGGCTTCCAGTGCCATACAGGCGCCTCCGACGGCAGCGGCCTGGTTGTGCAGGGAGGACAGGGCGAGGGGCGGGGGCAGCAGGGTGCGGGAGACGAGTTTCTGCCGCAGGACGTCGAGCACCCAGGTGCCGCCCTGGACGACGCCTCCCCCCAGCACCACGATGTCCGGGTCGAGGACGAGGATCAGCGGTGCCAGTCCTACGGCGAAGCGGGTGATGAAGTCGTCGGCGATCGCCCGCGCCACCGGGTCCCCGGCCTGGGCGGCGGCGAAGACGGTGGTCGCCCGAACCGATGCGGCGTCTCCGCCGGCGAGTGCGCGCAGCGCCTGGCCGTCGGGGCGTCGTGCGGCCGCTCTGCCGAGCGCCGCGATGGCCGCCGCGCCCACCGCCTGCTCGAAGGTGCCCTGGTCGGAGGAGTGGCGGGCGCGGGACGTGTGCGGGGAATCGAGAACCATGTGTCCTATCTCGCCTGCCGCCGACGAGGCGCCCGTATGGAGGCGGCCGGACACCAGGATGCCCGCCCCGACACGGGTTCCCCAGTGGACGTAGGCCACGGTGCCGAGTCCCCGTGCGGCTCCGCGCCGCGATTCGCCGATCACCGCGAGGTTGACGTCGTTCTCGAAGAACACCGGGAAGCCGAACCGTTCGCGCAGCCGGGTGCAGTGGTTGTCGCTGTTCCACCGGACCAGGCGCGACCCCTGGGCCAGGGTACGGTTCCGGTGGTCGACGAGACCGGGGACGCCCACCACCAGCCTCCTGACCATGCCGTGCTCTATTCCGGCCGCCGCCAGCAACGCCTCGATCTCGGACTGGAGTTCCGTCACCAGGTCGTCCATGCCCCGCGCCGAGGCAGGGCGTGCTTCGCGGCCCGTGACGATGTGACCGGCCATGTCCATCACGACGAGGAGCAGGCGACTGGGGCCCACCTCCGCCCCCAGCACGTAGCCCGTCTCGGCACGGAAACGCACCAACCGTGCCGGCCTCCCCAGGCGGGGACCCTCCGTCCCGGCGGTGCGGTCGTCGACGTATTCCACGAGGGCGTCGGCTTCGAGGGAGGCGACGAGTTGGGTGACTGTGGGGCGCGAGATCCCGGTCCGGTCCGATATGTCACTGATGCGCAGCGGGCCGGAGTCCCGCAGGACGCGGAGGACCTCCTTGGCGTTCGCGCGCCGAAGGTCGGCCGGTGTTCGATTTTGGCGATTATTCAACTCCGGCACGACCGGGTCCCCCTTGACACTCCGTTGCCCCGTGCATATATAAAGTAAGGTACTTAATAAAGTCTTCCGCTGCAACGAAGCCGCTCGCCCCTACCACATGCTGCGCGAGGGAGTACGGATGGAGTCCGCGGCCAAGCCGCCACGATTAGACGCTTCTGTGCAGGTGGGGCGGCGATTTCACCGGGACCGCGTGACGTGGGTGCTGTTCGCGGAACTGTCCGCCGTCGGGTACTTCATGTACGGCTTCGGCCCCTCGATCCCCTTGCTCATCGACGAACTCGGGTTCTCCCCGCAAGCGGCGGCCCTCCACGGCGCGGCCCTGGGCATCGGTGCCGTCGCGGCCGGCAGCAGCAGCGCGCTGCTGGCCTCGTGGCGAGGGCGCGACGCCGTACAGCGGGCCGCCCTGTGCACGCTGGCCGTCGGCACGGCCGTTTACTACGCGGGCGGCACGTTCGTGGTCACCCTGTGCGGCGCGCTCATCGCCGGATACGCGGCCAACGTCGTCGTCAACACCACCGCGGCCGCTCTGTCGGACCACCACGACAGCGCCGCACCCGCCGCGATCAGCGAAGCCAACGGCGTCAGCCTCGGCGTGGGACTGCTCGCTCCGCTCGCCCTGGGGACCGCGGCCACGGTCGGCCTCGACAGCCGGGCCGGACTCCTTCCGGTCATCCCGTTCGTCGCCGTGGTCCTGTTGGCATCCCGGCGGACACGGCTGCCCGACACGCGGCGGGCTCCGGACTCCCCCGGCGACCGGTCCCCTGCGGGAGGCGGACTCGGGTATGCCTTCTGGGTCTCCTGGTGCGTGTTCCTCCTGTGCGCCGGGGTGGAACTGGCGATGACGTTCTGGGCTTCCCAGGAGCTGCGCGACCGTGCGGGGATGAGCAGCGGCGCCGCGACCATGGGCGTCACGGCCATGCTCCTGGGCATGGTCTCCGTCCGCCTGGCGGGCAGCCGGCTGACGAACCGCTGGTCGAGCGGGCTCCTGCTGGCAGGGAGCATCGGCGTCAATCTGCTCGGCTTCGCGGTCTTCTGGTGGACGACCACTCCCTGGACAGCGCTGTCCGGACTCGTGCTGTGCGGCTTCGGAATAGCGCTGCAATTCCCGCTCACCGCTTCCCGGGCGATCGCGGCTTCACACGGCCGGCCCGACCGGGCGATGGCCCGCATCGGCGTGGGCGAAGGTCTCGCCGCCGCCGGAAGCCCGTACATCCTGAGTTCCCTCGCCGACTCGGTGGGAATACACCTCGCCTTCCTGATGATCCCCGTGCTCCTCTGCGGCGCGACGCTCGGCCTGCTGCTGGGCTCCAGAACCTGACCAGTCGACCGGCCCGCCGGAAGCAGACCCCTCCGCGCTCCCTGCCCTCCCGTCCCCCAACTCCCGCCATGTGCCGGTCAGTCATGCCCGGCCGCCCGTACCGGAAGCACCGGAAGGAAACCACCCCATGCCCCCCAGTCGCTGGACGGTCAGTACCCGACTCGACGTCCGCTACGACATCCGCGAAACGCCCGGTCTCCTCGACCCCGCCAACCCCACGCTGGCCGACATCCTCACCAGCGACGCACGAGGCGGTCTCAGGCTGGTATTGGTCGACCACGCGGTCGCCCGCTTGTACGGCGCCCGCATCGAGCAATACCTCAAGGAATACAACATCTCCCACCGATTACTTGAGCTCTCCGGTGACGAGAACCGCAAGACGATGGGCCAGGTCCTGGGGATCATCAGCGCCCTCAACGATGTCGGCACCCTGCGCGTGAGCGACGCTCCCGTGGCCATCGGGGGCGGCGTCGTCCTGGACGTCGTCGGCCTCGCGGCGAGCCTGTACCGCCGTGGCATACCGCACACGCGCATTCCCACGACCCTGCTCGCCCAGGTCGATGTCAGCGTCGCTGCCAAAACGGGGGTGAACTACCAGGGCTACCGCAACCGCATCGGCTCGTACAACCCGCCGCCGCTCACCCTGATCGACCCCACCTTCCTGCGTACCGTGTCCGCACGGCACATCAGCAATGGCGCGGGCGAGATCTTCAAGATGGGGCTCATCAAGGACGCCGCCCTCTTCGAACTCCTGGAGCGCTGCGGCCCAGCGCTGGTCGCGGGGAAGTTCCAGTCCACGACGGCCGCCGAGGCGATCGGGCGGGCGATCGCCGGCATGATCGACGAACTGGAGAACAACCTCTGGGAGAAGGAACTCCGGCGCGCGGTGGACCACGGGCACTCCTTCAGCCCTCTGGTCGAGATGCGCCACGTCCACGAACTGCTGCACGGTGAGGCCGTGGCCCTGGACTGCCTGCTGTCCGCGGTCATCGCCCACGGACGCGGATACCTCGGCCACCACACGATCGACAGGATCGCCGCGACAGCCGCAGGACTGGGACTTCGCACCTGGCATCCCGCTTTCGGCGACACCGCTCTCCTGATGCAGGCGCTGACCGACACGATGCGTCACCGCAACGGCAACCAGAACCTGCCCGTCGTGCGGGAGATCGGCCGTGCCACCTTCCTCAACGACGTGAGCACCGAGGAGATCTCCGACGCCGCACAGCACATGCGGCGCCTGGGCGAGCGTCAGGAGCCGAAGCTCGCTCACCACGGGACGAACCGGTGAAGGCCCGTGCCCGTCTCAGGGATCTCGTCGACATACCCGCCCGCCTCGCCGACCGCGTCGTGCTGATCACCGGTGGGAACGCCGGAATCGGTCGCAGCACGGCCCTCGCGGCTGCCGAATGCGGGATGAAGGTGGTCATCGCCGCTCGCCGCGCCGAACAGGGGCAGGCCGTGGTCGACGAGATCAGGGAACGCGGAGGTGAGGCGACCTACGTGTCCACCGACGTCACCAGCGCGGAACAGGTGGAGCGGGCCGTGGACATCGCCGTCCGCGCCTACGGCCGGCTCGACTGCGCGTTCAACAACGCCGGTGCGTCGGCGACCGGCCGGGTGGCGGACCTCACCGAGGACGTCTTCGACGGCGCCATGGCGGTCAACGCCCGCGGTCTGTGGCTGTGCATGAAACACGAGCTGCACACGATGACGGAGGCCGGCACCGGATCCATCGTCAACAACATCTCGGTCCACGGGTACCGCACGGTCTTCCCCGGAGTGGGCGCCTACGCGGCGTCCAAGAACGCGGCAGTGGCGCTGACCAGATCCGCGGCGCTGGAATACGCGGAGTTCGGCGTGCGCGTCAACGGCATCGCCCCGGGCCCCATAGCGACCGACATGTACCTGAACTCGGTCACCGCCGACGAAGGGGCCGCGAACTGGAGTCGACTGGTACCCGCGGGCAGGGTGGGGGAGCCCTCGGAAGTCGGCGCAGTGGTCCTGTTCCTGCTCTCCGATGCCGCCTCCTACGTCAACGGCCAGGTCGTGGGGATCGACGGCGGCTTCCTGGCCTCTTGAACCCATCGTCTGCGAGGGCTGACATGTCCCACCGGCACCGACTTCGGTACGACTACATCATCGTGGGCGCAGGCCTGGCCGGCTGCGTACTCGCCCACCGCCTCTCCGCCGACCCGGGAAGCACCGTCGCCTTGATCGAGGCCGGCCCCGATGCGAGCGCGGATCCGAGGGTGACCCAGCCGTCCAGGTGGCCCCAGCTCATGGGCAGCGAACTCGACTGGGCCTATGTCACGGTCCCCCAGCGTCATCTCAAGGGGCGGCAGATCCGCTGGCCTCGCGGACGCCTCGTCGGGGGATCGAGCTCGATGCACGCCATGGTGTACGTCCGGGGCCACGCGAGCGACTTCGACACCTGGGCGTCCTTCGGCGGAGCGGAATGGGGAAGCCGGGGAATCCTCCCCTGGTTCGCCCGGGTCGAAGGGACCGCCGACGACCGGCCTCTGCTCTGCGTGGAACCCCCGTCCGAGCCGCACCCCCTGGCGGAGGCGTTCGTCGCCGCGGGGGAGGAACTCGGACTCCGCCCCAACCCCGACTTCAACAGCGGCCGGCAGGACGGGATCGGCCTGTACCGGCTGATGCGCCGGGCAGGACGACGGTGCAGTTCCGCCGACGCCTATCTCGCACCGGCCCTCTCCCGGAGCAATCTCACCGTGCTCGCCGGTACACGGGTCAGCCGGCTGCTGGTGCACAGGGCGACCGCGACCGGAGTCCAGGTCTGGCGGGCGGGCCGACCGGTCACCCTCCACGCCGAGCGGGAAGTGATCCTGTGCGCCGGCGCCGTCGCCACTCCGCACCTGCTGCTGCTCTCCGGTATCGGTCCAGCCGACCAGTTGAGGTCCCACGGCGTCCCGGTGGCGGCGGATGTGCCCGGCGTCGGAGCGAATCTGCACGACCACGTGCAGGTCTCGGTGAGCTTCCCCACCAACCGCACCCTCCCGGTCCCGGGGTCCTCGAACCTGGGCGAGGCGGGCGGGTTCGTCAGCAGCAGGACCGGGCTGCCCGCTCCGGACATCCAGCTGTCCTTCGCCCCCATGATCGACCTGAACGACGCCTCGGGTTTCGGTCAGGGTTTCACGATCGGCCCCGCCGTCACCCGCCCGGTGAGCCGGGGCCGGCTGAGCCTGCGGTCCGCCGACCCGTGGCAGCCCCCGGCCATCGACCCCGACTACCTCTCGCGGCAGGAGGACGTCGACACGCTCGTCGAGGGAGTCCGGCTCGCCCATCGTCTGGCCGGCACCCGCAGCCTGCGGCGATTCCGCGACAGTAGCCGGGACCAGGACCCGCCCGCCGACCTCGCCGACTTCTGCCGCTCCCACGCCCAGACACAGTTCCACCCGGTCGGGAGCTGCCGGCTCGGGAAGGACACCGACGCCGTGGTGGACAGTGAACTGCTGGTGCACGGACTGAGCGGACTGCGCGTCGTCGACGCCTCGGTCATCCCCGCGGTGACGACGGGGAACATCTCCGCGCCCGTCTTCGCCATCGCCGAGAAGGCCGCCGCGAAGATCACCGGCCGGGACGCCACGCCGGTCCCCGCCGATGTGCCGCCCGTATCCGCCTGACAAGGAAAGGCACCAGATGCCGAGTATCCATCAGCTGCCCGCCGACGACTTCGACGCTCTCGTCTTCGACTGGGACGGGACACTCGCCGACACACTCACCGCGCACTACACGGCGATGAGCACGGTCCTGGCCCCCCACGGCCTCACCGTGGACGCGGACTGGTACGCGACCGCCACGGGCATGTCGACGGACGAGGCGGTCCTGTGGCTCTCCCGTCACCAGAACGTCGCACTCACGCTGCCCCTGGCGGATCTGGTCGAACAGTGCGAGGCGGCCTACCTGGGGCAGCTCGACAAGGTCCGCGAGATCACCGCGGTGGCCGACATCGCACGCGCCGGACACGGCCGGATGCCGATGGCGGTGGCCTCGGGAGGACGCCGCCAGAGCATCGTGGCGACCATGGAACACCTGGCGCTCGACGGGCTCTTCGACGTCGTGGTGTCCCGTGAGGACGTCCGCCGGGGAAAGCCCGAGCCGGACATCTTCCTGGCCGCTGCCGCGGCCCTCGGCGTACCACCGGCCCGGTGTCTCGTCCTGGAGGACAGCGAAGCCGGGCTCGTCGCCGCCGAGAGGGCCTCGATGACCGTGATCGACATCCGCCGACACCTCCACCACGCCTGAGAGAGGACAGCATCATGCCCGGACCTGGATACGCGTTCCTCGGCACCGAAGAAGCCGCGAACGTCGAAGCGGTGCTCAAGGACTGGCAGTTGACGCGGTACTCGTACGACAAGCCTGAGACCACGTCGTTCGTACTCCGCTTCGAGCAGGCGGTGCAGTCACTGTTCGACGTTCCGCACGCCGTCGCGGTGAACAGCGGCACCTCGGCCCTGATCACCGCTCTCGCGGCGATCGGCGTCGGCCCCGGCGACGAGGTCATCGTGCCCGGATACACCTTCATCGCCTCGATCGGAAGCATCGTCTACAGCGGGGCCACACCCGTCCTGGCCGAGATCGACGAGTCCTTGACCCTGGATCCCCGGGACGTCGAGGCCAAGATCACCCCCAGCACCAAGGCGATCATGGCGGTGCACATGCTGGGAGCGCCCTGTGACCTGGCCGCCCTGCGGGAGATCGCCCAGCGGCACGACCTGGCCATCGTGGAGGACGTCGCGCAGGCGTGCGGCGGCTCGTACCGCGGCCGGCGCCTGGGAACGCACGGCACGGTAGGTGCCTTCTCGCTGAACCCGTTCAAGGTGATCACCAGCGGGGAAGGAGGATTCGTCCTGACCTCGGACGCGCATCTGTACCAGCGGGGATACTCGTTCCAGGACCAGGGGTGGTTCCCCCTGCGTACCGACACCGGAGACGGTGACATCCTGTTCGGTCTGAACCTGCGCATGCCCGAACTCTCGGGCGCCGTCGCCTGCGCGCAACTGGACAAGCTCGACGAGGTACTCGCAGCCACGCGGTCCGTGAAGCACGCTGTCGCCGCGAGGATTCCTGCACGCGACGGAGTGCGGCGACGCACGCTCCACGACCGCGAGGGCGAATGCGGAACCCTGCTCATCCACATCTTCGATCACCCGGCTGACGCCACGTCGGTCGCCGACGCCCTCGGGACGAAGACCATGCTGCATTCGGGACGCCACTACTACGGGAACATGCCGCAACTCGCGGCTCTCACCGACGGTACGGCTTCGCCCGCCCCGTTCCGCGCACCGGGAACGGAATCCAAGCACGACTACCGTCGGGGCAGCCTTCCCCAGACGGACGACATCCTCGCCAGGGCAGTGGCCATCTCCATCGGCGTCTCGGACAGTTACCTCGGCGCGGGCTACGGCGTCACCGTCCAGGCCACCGAGTCCGACATCGAACGCGCCGCCGACCAGTTCACCGCGACGGTGGACGCGGTCCTGGGCTGATCACCCGAACACGTCCCCGACAGGTGAGGGCCTTCCGGGTCGGGCGTGGGCTGACAGCCACGCCCGGCTTCGGGAGGCCCCCGGTCCCGCCAACGGGATGATCAGCGCGCCGTGTAGCCGCCGTCGATCGGCAGGTTCACGCCCGTCACCCAGTCCGCTTCGTCCGAGGCCAGGTACAGGACCCCGTAGGCGACGTCGATCGGGCGGCCCAGGCGGCGCAGCGACTGGTTTCCCGTCATGTGGGCCTCGTAGGCCGGCAGTCCGCCGGGGAAGTCCGCCGCGATGCCCTCGACCAGCGGGGTCAGGACCGTGCTCGGGTGCACCGAGTTCACACGGATGCCGTACTTGCCGTAGCCGGCCGCGTCCTGCCTGGTCTGCATCGTGACCGCGCCCTTGGCCACGTGGTACGCCGTGAACTCGTCGTTCCCGATCATTCCGTAGATGGACGAGTAGTTGACGATGCTGCCCTTGCCCCGCTCGATCATGTGCGGCACGGCATGCTTGGTGCAGAAGAAGACGCCCTTCACGTCGACGGCGAACACGGCGTCCCACTCCGCCTCGGTGAGCTCGTGGGTCGGCTTGTCGACACCGATGACGCCGGCGCAGTTGACGACGATGTCGAGGCCGCCGAATGCCGCTGCCGCCGCGTCGATCACCGACTTCGCCTCGGCCTCCCGCGCGACGTTCAGGCGCCAGAACTCCGCGGTCCCTCCCGCCGCGCGGATCCCCGCCACGACCTCCCGGCCCTTGACCTCGTCCAGGTCCGTGACCGCGACCTCGGCACCCTCGGCCGCGAACAGCTCGGCGGTCGCCCGGCCCATGCCCATCGCGGCCCCGGTGACCAGGGCGACCTTGTTCTCCAGACGTCCCATCAGGATTCCCCGCCCACGGTCCCGGCCGGCTGGTTGGCCAGGAAGGAGCGGTAGCCGTCCGCCTCAGCCGCACGGCAGAACTCCTGGTACACGTGTCCGCCGCCCATGTAGACCTGGAACTCCTCCGGCTTGCCGGGAAGGTTGTCGCCCAGGAACCACGCCTTGGCCTTCTTGCCCTCGGAGTACATGACGGTGGCCTTGCCGGCCCGCTCGGTTTCCCGCATCCACCAGGTCTCCGACTCGGGGGTGGCCTCGAGGAACGGAACGTCGTGCTCACGCGCCCACGCGATGGCCCTCTGGAGCCACTGGGCACCGAGCTGGATGGGGACCGGCAGGTTCGAGTACGGCGTCTGCGGGCCGAGGGACATGAAGAAGTTCGGGAACCCGTTGGCGCTGATGCCGAGGTTCGACTTCAGGCCGTCGGCGAGCCACTTCTCACGCAGTGTCCGGCCGCCGCGACCCACGATGTCGATGTTGGTGAGGGTGCCGGTCATGGCGTCGAAGCCCGTGGCGAAGACCAGCACGTCGAGTTCGTACTCGGTGTCTCCCACCACCACACCGCGCTCGGAGATCCGGCTGATCGGCTGCGCGGCGACGTCGACGAGGTGCACGTTCGGCCTGTTGAACGTCGCGTAGAAGTTATGGCCGGTCGGGACACGCTTGCCGTTGAACGAGTAGGTGGTCGGCGAGAGGAGGTCGGCGACGGCCTGGTCCTCGACGATCTCGTGGATCTTCCCGCGGATGAACTCCGAGGCGAGCTCGCTGGCTTCGTGGTCGGTGGCAAGGTCGTTGAAGCACTCGTTGGCGAAGTGGAATCCGCCCTCGTTCCACTTGCTCTCGAAGATCCGGTCGCGCTCCTCCGCGGAAACCTCCAGGGCGCTGTGCTCGGCCGGCTCCATCGCGACGCCGAAGGGGTGTTTGGCCGCCTTCTCGTAGATCTCGTCGTAGTGGTCGCGCAGGTAGGCCATGTCCTCCTCGGTCAGCGGGTCGTTCGTGGTCTCGACGACGAAGTTCGGCGTGCGCTGGAAGACGTAGAAGTCGCCGGCGACCTTGGCGATCTCCGGCACCATCTGGATGCCCGAGGCACCCAGCCCGATGATGCCGACACGCTTGCCGGTCAGGTCCACGCCGTCGCGGGGCCACGTCGAGGAGTGGTACTTCTCGCCCTCGAACGTGTCGATGCCGTCGATGGCGGGGAAGATCGCCTGCGAGAGGACACCCATGCCGGAGACGAGGTAGGTGGTGGTCAGGACGCTGCCGTCACCGAGGTGGACGGTCCACGTGTTCGCGTCCTCGTCGTAGACGGCCTTGTTCACGCGGGTGGACAGGCGGATGTCCTTGCGCAGGTCGAGCCGGTCGGCCACGAAGTCGAGGTACGCCAGGACCTCCGCACCGGTCGGGTACCGCTCGGTCCAGGTCCACTCCTCGCGGACCTCCTTGGAGAAGGAGAAGGAGTAGTAGCTGTACTCGCTGTCGGTGCGGACGCCAGGGTAACGGTTGATCCACCAGGTGCCGCCGATGCCGTCCTCGCCGTCGACCACGAGGGTCGAAAGACCGATCTCGCGCAGGTGGTGGAGCATCGCCAGGCCGGAGAAGCCGGCGCCGATGACGATGGCGTCGTAGTCGGGCTTGCTGGTCATGTGTGTGTCGGTCCTTTCACCGGGTGATGACGGATGGGGCCCCAAAGGGCGCGCGGCGCGGGGAAGGCGACGGGGCGCCGTCGGACGTCCCGCCGGAGCGCCGGCGGGCCTTGTTCACGAGCGGTACCAGGCGGCCATGGAGGCGATCTCCTCGTCGGCACGCGCCAGTCGCCCGGCCTGGAGGGGGAAGACGTGCTGCATGCCCCTGCCCACGGAGAACGTCACGTCGACGCCGGCCTTCTCGGCCAGGGCGACCAGGCGCTCGGAGTCCTCGAAGAGGGATTCGGTGTCGGCCGCGCAGACGTAGAGCCGCGGGAACCCCTCGTAGGTGGCGTAGAGCGGGTTGACGTACGGGTCCGTCGGGTCAGCGCCCCCGGAGAGGTACCGGGCGATGTTCCCGGCGAGGCCCTCGCGAGTGATCAGGAAGTCGGTGTCGTTGTTGGTCTCGATCGTGGCACCGCTGTTCTCCATGTTCAGCCACGGGGACATCGTCAGCACACGTCCGGGCAGCGGGCGTCCGTCGCGGCGCAGTGTGAGCGTCATCGCGACCGCGAGGTTCCCGCCGGCGCTGTCGCCGACGAAGCACACGTCGTCGGCCTCGACGCCCCGGTCCAGGAGGGCCTGGTAGACGGCGAGGCCGTCCTCGATCTGCGCCGGGAACGGGAACTCGGGTGCCAGCCGGAAGTCGAGGACGAACGCATGCGTTCCGCAGGCCCTGGCCAGGTGCCCGGCGAGCTTGCGGTGGCTGGCGGAGGATCCGAGCGCGAACCCCCCGCCGTGCATGACCACCATCACCTGGGAGGGATCCGCGTCGAGCGGGGTCACGAGGACGCCCGGTACACCACCCATCGTGGTCGTGGCGTAGGTGACCCCTTCGGGCTCCGTGGTCGCTCGCTGCCAGTCCTCGAAGACCCAGCGCATCAGTGGGAGCGACATCTGCGGGTTGGCCTCGAACTCCACGCTCCACGCGGCGTAGATCTCCCCAAGGGGGTCTGAGGGACGGGGAAGGGGCATGCGTGCTCCTCAACGTCATTGTTGATGCCATCGGCTGTTCCTCGGGCCGGAACACCACCGGCCCGGCAAGCCGAGCATCGCCACCCCCGGGCGGCGAAGGTGAACGCTGTCGCAAAATGAGGCACCGCCGTCTCACGGTGACTCGCGTCACGCGGTCCTCCGCGCGACAGCCTTCTCCCGAGGCCCTCGCGGGGCCCGTTCCCCTCACCCGGGCGATCACTCCGACGCCGAAGCACGACGCCTCGCCGCCGGCCGGCGCGATCCTCTCCTCCAGCCCGACCACCGACCAGATCAAGGGAGCATCCATGAACCGACTCCAGGGCAAGGTCGGCATCGTCACCGGCGCCTCACGAGGCATCGGCCGTGCGATCGTCGTCGCCATGGCAGCCGAGGGCGCCACCGTCATCGCGACCAGCCGCGCCGCCGCCGACGACTCCTTCGGCGCCGGGGTCACCTACGCGGCCCTCGACGTGGCCGGCGAAGCCGACTGGCGGCGTGTGGTCGCCGAGGTCGTCGACCGCCACGGGCACGTCGACTTCCTCGTCAACAACGCCGGCGTCATCGCCTACGAAGCCGTCCACGACCTCACCACCGAGGAGTGGAACCGGGTCGTCGCGGTCAACCAGACGGGCACCTGGCTCGGCATGCGCGAGGTGATCCCACAGATGATCGCCCAGGGCGGCGGCAGCATCGTCAACGTCTCCTCGATCTGGGGCAGCGCCGCTGTCGCCGGTGCGCACGCCTACCACGCGACCAAGGGGGCGGTGCGCAACATGTCGAAGAGCGCCGCCGTCAGCTACGCCAGGGAACGCGTCCGCGTGAACTCGGTCCACCCGGGTTTCGTCCGGACCCCGCTGACAGAGGCACAGGCCCCGGAGGTGAACGAGTACGTCATCTCCCGAACCCCGATGGGCCGCGCCGGACGACCCGAGGAGATCGCCGCCGGAGTCGTCTTCCTCGTCTCCGACGAGGCCAGCTTCGTGACCGGGTCCGAACTCGTCATCGACGGCGGCTACCTCGCCCAGTAACGGGCCCGCCGACGCCCCGGGCACCGGCCCGGCCCGTCCCGGTACCGTCGCGCGGCGAGCCAGGCCGAACAGGCGCGGCCGAGCGACTCGTCGTGACCGGGCTCCGCGGTCCCGGCTTCGACGACATCTCCCTGACCGTCCGCTCCGGCCGGGATCGCCGGCCCGGCCGGGATTCAGGACGACGGCCAGGACGGACTCGTCGGTACCCCGGCCGGGAGGGTCCCGACGCCGGGTCGAACCGCCGTCGGCGGGCAGCGGGTTCAGGGCGGAGGCGTCTTCCTGCCGCTGGGCGTGAGCGACTGCATCGTGGCGCGCACCTTCCGCGAGGTCTCACCACCCCGGCGTCGTCCGCGACGTGCCGACCGGGGCCACCGCGGAAGGAACGGACTGCTG
Organism: Streptomyces canarius; assembly: GCF_014650735.1. Lineage (NCBI taxonomy): Bacteria > Bacillati > Actinomycetota > Actinomycetes > Kitasatosporales > Streptomycetaceae > Streptomyces > Streptomyces canarius. The sequence goes on along the minus strand of NZ_BMVN01000044.1, from coordinate 18,591 downwards.
CGCGCCGCCGAAACGGGTCGTTCCAGTCCGGCGAACGGGGGAGCCGGCCGGGTCGCGTCAGGAACAGCGCCCCGATGCCACCCCGATGCCACCGCGATGCTCGCGGTACGCGCGGACCGCCACCGTATCGACGCAGACGGGCGTCGCTCACGGTCGGCTGACGACCGCGCCGGGGTAGGCGCGTGGTCCGGTGGCCCCGCTTGCGGACCACGCTCTGGCGCCGTTCCCTCGTGACGGCTGCGCGCGGCGGGCGCTTCGGCGACGCCCGTCACGAGTCGGTGAGCTTGTATGCCTTCATCTTGCGGTAGATCGTCGCCCGGGACAGGCCCAGCATCTGCGCGGCGCGGGAGCGGTTTCCCTCGGCTTCCCGCAACGCCCGGGAGATCGCGTCGAGTTCGGCACGCTCGATCATGGTCAGCGTACGGGCGCCCTGGATCCGCTCCGGCAGGTCACCGGGGAGGACGTAACCGCGCTTCCCCGCGAGCGCCAGCCCTTCCACGACGTTCCGCAGTTCCTTGAGGTTGCGGGGCCACGCGTACCCGGTGAGCAGGTCCAGGGTCTCCGAACGTGGCTCCAGGCCGACGCCCGGCATGGCCCGGTCCGTGAAGTGACGCCACAACGCGAGCAGGTCGGCGGTACGCTCCCGCAGCGGAGGGACCCACACGTGGGTCGCCCCGAGGCCCACCGCCGTCTCCTCGGCCTCCGCGGCCGAGCGAAGCGTGGCGGTGAGCAGCACCGGGCCCCTGGGAACGCTCCTCTCCAACAGGCCGGCCAGCGCGAGTCTCGCGGCGGGGTCGAGGGCGTCGATCCCCTTGACGATCACGGGTGCTCCGCCTTGCAGCCGTTCCGCGATGCCGCGAAGCCATCGCTTCCCCCCGATGAGGCTCCGCTCCACCGTGTCGATCACGATGTGGGCGCCCGGTCCGGGCTCCCCGGGCCGGAACGGCAGACCCAGCGCGAGTGAGGTCTTCCCGACGCCGGCCTCGCCCGCGATCACCACCGGCCGTGCCGCCTCCCGCCTCCGTGCGACCGCGTGCCGGGCCGCCATCCAGTCCGGCGAGCGTCCGATCAGCTGCGTCCGGACCGGGCCCGACGCGGTGGTGGCCGGGGTCCTGCCCCCGTGGAGGGAGACGATCGCTCCCGCGCCCGCCTCGACCGGTGCCACCCGGACCTCGGTGAGGCCGCCGGAGAGTTCGATGACGAACCGGCCTCCGGATCGCCGCCGCGCCAGCTCTCCGAGGGCCGTGACGTCCGCGCTGGACAGCCGGGCAGCGCCCTGGTTCTGCATGATCAGTCCCTGCGGACCGAACCCGACCATCGCGCCGTCCTTCGCCTTCGAGGCGTCCAGGAACGCCTGGAAGACCGCTCGGGCCTTGGGTGAGGCCGCGTCGAGGAGGTGCTGCCGCAACTGGTCGGCGACCGTCTTGACCATGGGCCGCAGCAGCGACCGGCCCTCGATGAGCCCGCTCGACAACGTCACCACGGCGACGATCTTCCGGGTCAGCGGGTGCCTGATCGGCGTTCCGGTGCACAGGGCGTCGCTGTACATGTCCGCGTAGTGCTCCGAACCCGTGATCTGCACGCTCTGCCCGGTCGCCAGGACCGTGCCGACGCCGTTGGTGCCCACGAGCGACTCGTCCAGGACGGCTCCGCGGTCGGTTCCCACCGTCTCGAAGTGACGCGACGCGTCACGGTCCGCGGCCCAGCGCCCGAGGACACGACCGTGGGCGTCCGCCAGCAGGAGACCGACACCCGTTCCCGACAAGTCCGCGGAGAAGCGTGACATCGGCGCCTGGAACAGATCCAGGAGATGCTGATCGAGATCGTCTTCCGGCACGTACGGGACCTCGCGGACATTGGACGGCGCACCGAGCGCCTCCCGGGAACGCTCCCAGGACCTCAGCAGCTCGGGCGCGACGCCTGTGCCGTCGGTGCTCCCCGTCAACCATTCGTCTTTGAACGCGTGGACTGGCGCAGTCGACATGCCCTTCCCTTTCTCGTGCAGAGCCGCAGCATAAGGCGATATGGCCGGTATGCCACCCCTCCGCGTCATCTCGTCATACGAGCAGACAGCTGAAGGGGCGGTTCCCGACCGTGCGAGCGGCTCGTCACCTCAGGACAGACGGCGGCGGTACTCGTCGACGGCCAGCGCCGCCGCACCGCTGACATGGTGCTCGCAGGCGGCTCGCGCCGCGGCGGCGTCGCAGGCGACGGCCGCGGCTTCGACGATGCGCCGGAACTCCCCGAAGGAGATCCGCGCCCGCTCGTCGTCCACGAAGGCGTAGCGGCGGAAGATCTGGACCCGCGCGTGGATGCGGGCGACCTCCTCGGCGAGGACCGGATTGCCGGCGCCTTCGAGCAGGAGTCCGTAGAACCGCTCGTTGGCCTCCTCGCGCGTCTTGACGGTGCCCCTGAGATAGGTCGTCTCCATCTCGGTCAGGAGCTCCCGCAGCCCGGTCCTCACCTGCTCCGAGGCGTGCACGGCGAAGAGTTCGCCCACCAGGCCCTCAAGGGCGCGCCGCACCTCGTAGATCTTCTCGATGTCCTGGGGCGTCAGCACGGTCACGACAGGCCCGTGGTGGGCGACCACCGTCACCAGCCGCTCGGTCTCCAGTTGACGCAGCGCTTCCCTGACCACGGTGCGCGAGACTCCGTAGGCCTCGCACAGGCTGCTTTCACGCAGGGCGTCGCCGGGCTGGAAGGCCCCGCTGAGGATGTCTTCACGGAGCAGACGTGTGATCTGCTGCCGCAGCGGTGCCGCATGCCGGATCAGCCTCGTAGTGCTCATGAGGATCTCTCAACCTCCGCCGGTAGCCCGCCGGCCCCGGCGGCTCCCGGGTCCGTGAGGCCACTGTCTCAAATCGATGCACCGGGCCGGATCCGGCGCTGCGCACCGTAGCGTAATACGAGATGACGGTCATACGTCACCGCGCGTTCGCGCGGTGCGGCACCCGCGGCGGCTCCGCCGAGCCGGCCGGCCGCATCCGTTCCCGCCCACAGAGGAGGACGCCTTCCATGCCGACACCGATCGCGCCCGTCACAGCGCAGGTCCGCGGACGACGGATCCCCGTCGATCTGTACATCGACGGCGCGTGGACACACGCCGCCGAGACGTTCCCGGTCCTCAACCCGGCGACCTCCGGGACGATCGCCGAGGTCGCCGACGGCACCGTCGCACAGGCACTCGCCGGGCTGGACGCGGCCGTCGCCGCTCAGGACGCCTGGCGTCACGTGCTGCCGCGCGAGCGCGCCGACCTCTTCCACCGCGCGCACCGACTGCTCCTGGAGCGCGCCGACGACATCGTCGAGACCATGACGCTGGAGAGCGGCAAGCCGTTGAGCGAGGCCCGGGGCGAGTTCCAGCTCTCGGCCGACTTCTTCCTCTGGTACGCCGAGCAGGTCGCCCACCTCCACGGCACCTACGCGCACGGCTCCCGGGGCGCGTACCGCGTCGTCACCACCCACCAGCCGGTCGGCCCCTGTCTTTTGATCACTCCCTGGAACTTCCCGCTGCTGATGATCGCCCGCAAGGCCGGCGCGGCGCTCGCCGCCGGATGCACGGTCGTGGTGAAGTCCGCGAAGGAGACTCCGCTGACCTGCGCCTTGTTCGTACAGGCACTGCACGACGCCGGCTTCCCCGCGGGCGTGGTCAACCTCGTCCACACGACGGCCTCGTCCCAGGTGTCGGCGGCGCTCATGGCGGACCGCCGCCTGCGCAAGGTGAGCTTCACCGGCTCGACCGGTGTGGGCAGCACCCTGCTGAGCCAGGCGGCCGCGCACATCACCAACGCCTCGATGGAACTCGGCGGCGACGGTCCGTTCATCGTGCTCGACGACGCCGACCTCGACCTGGCGGCCGAGCAGGCGATCGTGTGCAAGTTCCGCAATGCCGGTCAGGCCTGCGTGGCGGCCAACCGGATCATCGTCGACAGCCGCGTGGCACAGGAGTTCACGGCCAAGTTCGTCGCGTTGACCGAGAAGCTGAAGGTCGGCGACGGGTTCGACCCGGCCGCGGAGGTCGGCCCGATCATCTCGGCCCGGCAGCGCGAGACCGTCAAGGAACTCGTCAACGGCTTCCTGGACATCGGGGCGACCCTGCTGACCGGGGGCAAGGAGGTGCCGGGCGACGGATTCTTCTTCGAGCCGACCGTCTTCTCGGTGACACAGGCCGACGACGACCTCTGCCACCGGGAGTTGTTCGCCCCCATCGCGACCATCTACACCGTCGATTCGGTCGCCGAGGCGGTGCGGGTCGCCAACGACACCTCCTACGGCCTCGCCGCGTACGTGTTCACCCGCAACCTGGACCGCGCCGTCGCCGTGAGCGAGCGCCTCGACTTCGGCATGGTCGGCGTCAACCGCGGGATCATGGCCGACCCCGCGGCGGCGTTCGGCGGTATCAAGGCCTCCGGGCTCGGCCGCGAAGGCGGACACGAGGCGATCTACGAGTTCCTGGAGCCCAAGTACCTGGCCATCACCGTGAACGAGGCGGAGGCGGGCCTGTGACGTCCCGCATCGCCTCCCTCGGCGTCCTGCGCCAGCCCAGGACCGTTCTCTTCGGTCCCGGTGAGCGGCGCCACCTGCCCCGGCTCCTTGCCGAGACCGGACGGCACGTCCTCGTCGTCACGGACGCCCGCATGGCACAGGCGACCGAGTTCAAGGACATGATGACGGCCATCGAGGCACAGGGGATCACGGTCTCGGTGTTCTCCGGGGCCGAACCGGACCTGCCACGCGAGAACGTGGTCACCGTCGTCGACCGGTACGGCGACACCGGCGTGGACGCCCTGCTGGCGGTCGGGGGCGGCTCGTGCCTCGACCTGGCGAAGGTGTCCGCCGTCGTCCTCGCACACGGCGGCGACGTCCGGGACTACTACGGCGAGTTCCTCGTCCCGGGCCCCGGGCTGCCGGTCATCACCGTGCCCACCACCGCCGGTACCGGCGCCGAGGTCACCTGCGTCTCGGTCGTCTTCGACCGGGAGAAGGGCATGAAGGTCGGCGTCGCCAGCCCCCACCTGGAGGCGTACGCCGCCGTCATCGACCCCGAGCTCACCCTGTCCTGCCCGCCGGCGCTCACCGCGGCCACGGCCGCCGACGCGCTGACCCACCTGGTCGAGACGTTCACCGACCGCGTCAAGGAGGTGACGCCGGACTTCCTGGCCCGTCACCTCTACGTCGGCAAGAACCCGCTGACCGACATCTTCTGCCGCAGCGGCCTGACCCTGCTGAACTCCTCCCTGGAGGACGTGGTCGCCGACCCCTCCGACATCGCGGCACGCTCCGCGACCATGCTGGCCGCGTACAACGCGGGCATGGCCATCAACACCGCCGGTACCGCCGCGGCGCACGCCATCCAGTCCCCGATCGGGGCGCTGACCCACACCCCGCACGGGTTCGGTGTCGGGGCGCTCCTGCCGTACGTGATGCGCTTCAACCTGCCGTCCCGGATCGCGGAGTTCGCGGAGATCGGGACGCTGCTGGGTGTCGCGGACCCGGAGTCGGCCCCCTTGGACCAGGCGAAGGCCGGCATCCTGCGCGTCGAGGCGCTGCTGGAGACCGTCGGCTGCCCGACCGACCTGAAGACGCTAGGGCTGGACCCGAAGGACTTCTCCTACGTGGCCGGCCAGGCCATGCTCGCGACCCGCCTGACGGCGAACAACCCGCGCGAGCTCACCCACGAGGCCGTCGTCGAGATCCTGCGGCGGGGTCACGACGACGACCGTAGTTGGTGGTCGGTGTGACGGGCCCAGCCGTGCCCCCGGCACCCGGCCCGAGGGAGCCGCTCGCCGTCGCGGGCGCCGGCTCCATCGGAGTCGCCTTCGCCCTCGTCCTCGCACGAGCCGGACACCCGGTCCAGGTGTGGGATCCGTTCCCGGACGCTCTGGCGCGCGCCCACGACGAACTCTCCGACCGCCTCGACCTGTTGGCCGTGCACGGCCTCGTCGAGAACCCGGTCGCCGTGCGGGAGCGGGTCGCGTTCACCCACGACCTGGCGGAGGCGGTCGCGGGGGCGGCGCTGGTGCAGGAATGCGCACCGGAGCGGTTGGACGTCAAGCAGGAGGTGATCCGGCGCGCGGCCCACAGCGCGCCCGACCGGGCGGTGTTCGCCAGTTCCAGCTCGGCGATACGTCCCAGCCTCCTCGCGGCCGGCCTGCCCGACGGGCTGCGGGAGCGCGTCCTGGTCGGCCACCCCGGCAATCCGCCGTACCTCCTGCCGGTGATCGAGGTCGTCCCCTCCCCCGGCACCGCCGCCTGGGCCGTGGAGCGCGCCCGCACCCTCTACACCGGCGTGGGGCTGCGGCCGGTGACGGTCCGTCACGAGCCGGAGGGGTTCGTGTTCAACCGTCTTCAGGGTGCCGTACTGCGTGAGGCCTACTGCCTGGTCCGGGACGGGGTGGCGACGGTCGACGAGATCGACGAGGTCGTCCGCAGCGGTCTCGGACGCCGGTGGAGCCTCATCGGCCCGTTCGAGACGGTCGACCTCAACACCCGCGGCGGTCTCGCGTCACACGCGGAGACGATGGGACCCGCCTATGCGCGCATGGGCGCCGAGCGTGGTCAGCACGACCCGTGGACGCCGGACCTCGTGTCGAGCGCGGTGCGCCAGCGTCGCGGCCTCCTGCCGCACGACCGGTGGCAGGAGCGGGTTCGCTGGCGGGACGAGCAGCTCATGCGGCTGACACCCCTGTGGGAGGACATACGTGACACGTCCTGAGTCCCGCTCGGGTCCCGGACACCGCGCCCGTGGGCGGGGGCGACGCGCCTCGGGCCGCCCCCGCTGAACGCCCGGTCGAGTGGAGTACGCGCGCACGACACAGGTGACGGGAAGGACACCGGCGCGGGACGCGGCCGGGTCGCCGGGGCGTCCTTCGACGCCTGGCCCCGACGAGGCGCACGGCACGCGCCCCGGCCCTCCCCTCCTGCCGCCCGAGGCGCAGGCGGTCGCTGCTCTCATGGCCGCGGCGGCAGCCTCAGTCCCTGCATCCCGCCGTCGACCGCGAGGTCCGTGCCCGTGGTGGCGCCCGAGCCGGGGCCGGCCAAGTAGGCGACGGCGGCGGCGACTTCCTCGGCGCTGACCAGTCGTCCGCTCGGCTGGCGGGCCGCCAGGGCGGCGCGCTCTGCGTCGGCGTCGTCCGCGGCTGAGAGGAGCCGGCCCACCCAGGGCGTGTCCACCGTGCCGGGGTTCACGCAGCACACCCGGATGCCCTCGCGCAGGTGGTCGGCCGCCATGGCACGGGTCAGGGCCAGGACGGCGCCCTTGCTCGCCGAGTACAGGGCCCGCCGGGGCAGCCCGGCGGTGGCTGCGATCGAGCACATGTTGACGATCGCGGCATGCCCGGCGCCCCCTGCGGCGGCCTTGCGCAGCGCGGGCAGGGCGGCCGTCGTGACGCGGGCGATGCCGATGACGTTGACGTCGAGCACGCGGCGCCACTCGTCGGGGGTGTTGTCCTCGACGGTGCCCTGGGCTCCGATCCCCGCGTTGTTGACGAGTACGTGGATGTCACCGAGTTCGTTCGTCACCGTGTCGACGGCCGTACGGACGGCCTCGTCGTCGGTGACGTCGCAGTGGACGTGCAGGAACGGCTCGTCGGTCGCGGCCAGGTCGAGTACGGCGACCTCCGCGCCTCGCGCGTGCAGTTCGCGGGCGGTGGCCAGGCCGATGCCGGAGGCGCCGCCGGTGACTACGGCGACGAGGCCCTCGTACTCGGCGTGGGGGGTGCGGTGGGGGTCGGTGGTGCGGGGCATCGTCCGTCCTTCGCTGCGACCGTCGTCCGGGCGCTTCCTGCCGTGTCCGCCGCCGTCGGCGGTCGGTGACGCCGGCGTTCGAGCAGGGGGAGCGTTCTGCGGGGGCGACGCCCTGCGGGGCGCCGCTGAGGACGAGGTCGCCGGGTTCCAGGGTTCGTGAACTGGCTGAGTGGGTGCTGGGTGTTCCGTCGAGGGGCTGTCCGGTCCGCGGGGTGCGTTCGGTGGCGTGGGGTCAGCGGTAGGTGCCGGTCGACTCCCGGAGCGCGTCGACGGTGGTGGCGGTGAGGTCACGGCCGCGGGTCTCGGGGCCGAGGCCCACCGCGAGACCGCCGATGGCGCAGGAGGCGACGACGAACAACGCGACGCTCCAGGAGCGGCCCCCCGTCGCGGCGACGAGCGCGACGGCGATGAGCGGAGTCAGTCCGCCGGTGACGGCGCCGGCGACCTCGCGGTACAGGGCGAGGCCGGTGAATCGGGACCGTGCGGTGAACAGCTCGCTGTAGTAGGCGGCCTGCGGGGCGAACATGCAGCCCACGCCGATGCCCATGCTCACCACGACGGCAAGGGTGACGGTGAGCGAGGTGTGCGCGTGGTCGATGATCCAGAAGTACGGGAAGACGAACGCGCCGGAGAAGACGGTGCCGGCCAGGGCGATCGGCTTGCGGCCGACGCGGTCGGTGAGATGGGCGAACAGGGGGAGGGTGAGGGCCGTCACGGCGGTGCCGACGGTGACGGCGACGGGGCCCGTCGAACTGGAGAGTTCCAGTGTGTCGGTGAGGTAGGCGGCCAGGAACGTCAGGTTCAGGTAGGCGACGACGTTCTGTGCGGTTTGCAGGCCGAAGACGACCAGGCCGGCCTTCCATTCGGTGCGCACGACCTCGCGTACGGGGGACACCTCGGCGCTTTCCGAGCGTTCCTGGGCTGCTTCGAACGCCGGGCTCTCGGTCAGCCGCAGTCGGATCACCAGGGCCACGGCGATGACCAGCACGCTGGCCGCGAAGGGGACGCGCCAGCCCCAGGCCAGGAACTGGTCCTCCGGCAGCTGGGTCACCAGCGCGAAGGCGCCGGAGGCGAGGAGGATGCCGACGTAGACGCCGACGCTGGGCGCCGCACCGAACAGTCCGCGTCGTCGCGGCTGGGAGAATTCGGCCGCCAGGATGGCCGCCCCGCCGTACTCGGCTCCGGCCCCGAGCCCCTGGACGGCACGCAGGAGGACCAGCAGGACGGGGGCGAGGACGCCCACCTGCCCGTACGTCGGGACCAGGGCCATGCCGACGGTGGAGGCGCCCATCACCACGAGGGTGATGACCAGGACGCGTTTGCGGCCGAACAGGTCGCCGAGGCGACCGAAGAGGAGACCGCCGAGCGGCCGGACGAAGTAGCCGACGGCGAGGGTGCCGAAGGAGGCGAGGAGCGAGGCCGTGGGGTCGGACGAAGGAAAAATGATCTTGTTGAAGACGAGGGCCGCCGCCGTGCCGTAGAGGTAGAAGTCGTACCATTCGAGGGCCGAGCCGACGAGGGAGGCCAGCAGGACTCTGCGGCGGTACGCGGTGGCGGTGGCGGAGGGCTGCGCCGTTGAGAGGGTGGACATCGTCGTCCTCCTGTTGCGGGAAGGGGCGGCGGGCGGCGGCTCAGGCCACGCGCCGGTCGTCGATGGCGTCGCGGTCCCAGGCGATGCCGAGCCCCGGCTCCTGGGGTGCGTGCGCGAAACCGTCGACGATGCGGAGCTGACTACGCGTCACGGCGCGGAGCTGAGGGATGTACTCGACGTAGCGGGCGTTGGACACGGCGGCGGTGAGGCTGACGTGGATCTCCATCAGGAAGTGCGGGCAGACCTCGACCCCGAACGCCTCGGCGAGATGCGCCACCTTCAGCCAGGGGGTGACGCCGCCGATCCGCGCGACATCGGGCTGCACGATGCCGGCGGCGCCGCGCTGGAGGTACTCGCGGAAGTGCCCCAAGGAGTACACGGACTCCCCGACCGCCACGGGGACGGTCGTCGAGGCGGCCAGCCGTGCGTGCCCCGCCACGTCGTCGGCGGGCAGCGGCTCCTCGAACCAGCCGACATCGTAGGGTTCCAGGAGGGCAGCGCGCCGTACCGCCTCGGCGGAGGTGAAGGCCTGGTTGGCGTCGACCATGAGGTCCATGCCGGGGCCGACCGCTTCCCGGACGGCCCGGATGCGCGCCGCGTCCTCCGCGGGGGACGGCTTGCCGATCTTCACCTTCACTCCGCGGAAGCCCTTCTCACGCGCCTCCAGCGCCCCCGCGACCAACTCGTCCTCGCCCAGATGGAGCCAGCCGTGCTCGGTGTCGTACACCGGCACGGCCGAGCGGTGTCCGCCGGCGACACGCCACAGCGGCTCCCCCGCCCGCAGGCAGCGCAGATCCCACAGCGCCAGGTCCGCGGCGGCCAGGCCCAGCGCGGTGATCGCGCCGACCATCGTGGCCCGGGTGCTGTCGTACATGGTCCGCCAGGCGCTCTCGATCTCACGGGAGTCGTGACCGACGAGCGAGGGCAGCAGGTGGTCGCGCAGCATCGCGAGGACGGCGCGGCCACCGGTGCCGATCGTGTACGAATATCCGGTGCCGGTCAGGCCGTCGTCCGTCGTGACCTCGACGAAGAGGGTCTCCTGCTTGAGGAACGTCTGTGTGGCGTCCGTGCGCACCGTCTCCACCTCGATGTCCGCGAGGTAGGCCTCCGCCTTGATCACTCGTGCCACTGCTGCTCCTGGTTCTCGAAGGTGTCGTGTGTCGCTGCCGGCGCGGCGTCGAGAGCGGCGATGAGCGCCAGCACCGCCGTGCACACCGGCACGGCGAGCCCGTGCCGGTGCGCCCTGCGGACGACCGCGCCGAGCAGCCCGTCGTACTCGAGGCGGCGGCCGGCGAGGCGGTCGGCGAGCATCGACGAGCCGGCGCCGGCCGGCCGGGCGTCGATCCAGGCGAGGACGTCGTCGACGGCCGCGGCCGGAAGCCGGGCGCCCTCCGCCCGGCCCACCGCGGCGACTTCCGCGAGCATCGTGGCCGCCAGGTCCCGGACGGCCGGGTCGCCGAGGACCTCGACCCGGCGGCAGGTGAGCGTCGTAAGGGGGTTGGCCACGGCGTTGACCATGAGCTTGCGCCAGGCGGCGGTGGTGAAGTCGGAGACGGGGCACACGCCGAGCCCGGTCCGGTCGAGGAGCGGGCGGGCGCGGCGCCCCGGCGCGTCGTCACCGATGACCAGGCCCGGGCCGTCCTGTCGTACCTCCACGCGGTCCCTGCCGTGCCGTTCGGCATGGAAGTGGACCAGGGCGGGCACGACTTGGCGGGGTGTGACGTGGGGCGGGACCAGCTCCCGGTGCTCGATGCCGTTCTGCGCCACGATGACCAGGCTGTGGCTGTCGACCAGCCGCTCCAGCCAGGCACGTGCCGCATCGCGCTGATGCAGCTTGGTCGCCACCAGCACCCAGCGGAAGGGGTGCACGCGGGCTGGTTCGCTGTGCCACTCCACGTCGGCGGTCCGCATCCCGTGCTCGTCGCTCGACGTCACCGCGGACAGTGGCACCGTGCCGGGCCGTCCGCACAACGTCACCGGGTGCCCCCGCCCGGCCAGCCGGGCCGCGAGCGCAAGGCCGACGGCTCCTGGACCGACCACGGCGACGGGGTCGGTCCCCGGGGTGCTCAGCATCCCCTCCCACCCCACTTTCCTATAGGAAATGGCGACAGGGGGAAGGATGCTATAGGAATACAGCTGTGGCAATGGCTGAGGGAGCTGCGGCACGGGAGAGCGACGGACAGGGCGAGCATCGACCGGGAGCGGGCTCGTACGCGGACCCCTATGAGCAGGGATTCTCTATGATTCATGCCATGACGGACGGGACTCGACAGGATGCGCTGACCGATCGCGCGTACGAAAGCGTCAAGGCGATGATCATGGACCACGAGATCGCCCCTGGCGCCCGCCTGAGCATCGAGGGACTGGCCCGTCAGCTCGACGTGTCGGCGACCCCGGTACGCGAGGCCCTCGCCCGGCTCGAATCGGAGCGACTCGTGGTCAAGCGGGCCAACGCCGGCTATCGCGCCACCGACCTGCTCGACCCCGAGGCCCTGCTCGACCTGTTCGAGATGCGGCTGCTGCTCGAACCCCGGGCCGCTTCACTGGCCGCGGAGAACGCGAGCGACGAGGAACTGCGCCGACTGCGCTCCATCGTCGAGGAGATGCGCCGCCAGCCCGACCTGGGCGAGAGGTACTCGGACTACCGCCGGTTCGCCTCGCTCGACCAGGAGTTCCACGATCTGCTGGCCCGGGCCGCGGGTCGGCCGCTGCTCGCGGACGCGGTGAACCGCCTCCACGCCCATCTGCACATGCTGCGGCTGAACAGCGCGCCCGGATCCGTCGACGCCACCGTCGCCGAGCACGAGCACATCCTGGACGCTCTCGTACAGCGCAACCCTGAGAAGGCGGCCGAGGCCATGGCCACCCATCTGCGTTCCAGTCGGGTGCGCCACCGCCCACAGCCCCCGGCGCCCCGCCCGGCACGTGGCCGGACCGCCTCCCGCTGAGCACCGGCGCGCGTCCGCGCACACGGCCTCGACGGGTGGGAATCCGTCGCCCGGGCGGCGAAGATGCTCGCCGGGCGGACGGCGGGCCCAACCCACCCGGGAACGGGCCCAGCGCTGCGTCGGCGAACTCGCTGGTGCGGCGCCACGGTTGCCGATCGGCGGAGGAGAGGCCGGAACCGCGTCCGCCCGGTCGTGGAGGGGGCGCGAGGTCCCGGTCGTGGAGGGGGCGCGAGGTCGTCGCGGGCCTCCTGGTCCGCGTACGTGCCGCCGGGGGTCCGTGAGGCAGTGGCCGGCCGAGATGGCGATCCGGGCCCGAAGATCCGTCCTCCCCGGCCGCGCCGCGAGGGGCGAAGTCGTCCGGGGCTGCCACCGTCCGTCGTCGAGTCGGACCGGGCTCAACCGAGACCACGATGGGTGGCCCACAGCTCCCCGGCACGGCTGGCGGCTTGGGAAATCAGGGCCGCCAGTTCGGGTCTGTCGGGGACAGGGAACGAGACGTATGCGCCCCGGCCACCACCGACTGGCCTGCCGTAGGCCTTCACGGCGAGGTGACCGTCCGGGAGGAGCCGGACGTTGAGCGTGGTCAGCGTGAACTCTTCACCGCGTCGAGTGTCCGTCCAGCGGAGCGGCTGCGGGATCGTGACATTGATCGCCAGAGCACTCACATCCAGGTCGCTGCTCATGGACGGATGATCTCACGCGAGTCGCCGCAGGCGGTCGCCACCGGCGGTCGCCACCGGCTCGTGCACGTGCGCCCCGCTGCCGCGGGAACGGCGCTTCCGTTTCCGTCGCGGCAGGCCGCGAGAGGCCGCGGGAGGGGCGTGTACGGGATAGTCGATCCCCGACGAGGCCCGTCAGACCCTGCTCACCGCCCACGACGCGCTGTGCGAACCCGACGATCCCGGCCAGGTGGAAGCCGGAATCTGCCCTGCGGCGTGACGGTCTACGGTCACACCGGCACCGTGCAGGGCTACTACACGTACGCCTTCACGACGGCCGACGGTGACCGCAGCATGACGTCGATGGCGAACACGTCCAACAACGGCACCGTCAACACCGTGCTGGCGGGCACCCTGGAGGCCGCGTTCTGCGGCGTCGACCCGGTCAGGAACAGCAAGGTCGCCCGCTCCGGCGGTGCGGCCTTCACCGAGGACATCGCTCCCCAGGTCGTCCGCCACTGACCCTCCCGCACACCCGCGAGGCGTTCGACGGGGCGGTCGCCGCGTTCTACGACCAGGCGTCCGGCGGACACTCGGTGATGCTCACCGGGCGGGCGACCGTACCGCACAGTGGGGCCCCGGCCGAGTCCTCGGCCGGGCCCCGTGCTCAACGCACGCCGGTCACCTGACGAGACGGGCGTAGGCCCGCGGTCGTGGGGCCGCCCGACCGACACGGCGGAAGCCGCCCCGACGCCGACGACGGCGGCCGACCGCAGGAAACCACGGCGCGAGCGCGCCGCAATCGGCTCCTCGGCCGGCTCGGCGGTGTCATGGGGTGGTGTGATCTGAACACGGGTTCGCCCTCTGGGAGAGCGCGGTCCGGTGGGTCCGCGGGTCTGGTGGGGTGTGGGGTGGTCCTACGGGGCCGGTGGCTCCGCAGGTCTGGTGAGTGGGGTGGGGCCGGCGGGACGCATCCGGGCCTGTGATCCCGTGCGCCCGGCGGGGGCCGTAGCGCACACGTCGTACCCGGCAGGGTCCCTGGCGCGCACGTCCGTGCTCCTCGACCGTCGGGTTCCGCTCACCCTCGGCAGGCGAGCCTGCCGCGCGCCCGCCCCTCGCCGGCGTCCGAGTTCCGCCCGGTCAGCCGGGAACGGCCAAGTCACGCGAGGAGTACGGCGGGGGAAGAGGGCGGGACGCCTCCGCGGGCGGGAAGCACGGGACCCGGCGCTGGTAGACGCGCGGTGACACACCCAGTCGGCTGACGAAGGCACGGCGCTGTGCTTCGAGGCTGCCGAAGCCCGACATGAAGGCGCTGTCCGTGACCGACATCCCGCCGTCGAGCAGCGACCGGGCCGTGTCGAAACGCACCTGTTCGACGAATTTCGCCGGGGTGGTGTGCAGCGCCTCCCGGAAGAGACGGGACAGGTGCCGTGGGCTGACCGCCACCTTGGCGGCCAGGTCGGCGAGCGAGTACGGGGCGGTGGGGTCGGCGATGATCTGCTGCGTGAGCCTCCTGACCATCGGGTTGACCGTGGCGGGCATCGTCCGGGGGTCGTACTGCCCGCCGTCCTGGGCCGCCGCACCCAGGGCGCGGGCCTGCTCCTCGCCCTGGTCCTGGGCGACGAGCGTCGCGGCCAGGACTTTGGCAGCGTCCTCACCGGCGGTCGTGATGAGGTTCCCGTCGGTGGCGACCCGTGTCCCGGGCAGGACCTCGGTCGACGGCTGGAGGTTCCGCAACAGCCCCACATGCTCCTGACGTGCGGTGACCCTCCGCCCGCGGAGGAGGCCCGCGGCGCTCAGAACGATCGTTCCCGCGTCCACACCGGCCAGGCGGCGGGCCCGTCCGGCGATGTGCCGTACAGCGGACGCATGGGCGGCGGTGGGGTTGCCGTCGAGTGCGGGACCGCCACCGAGAACGACCGCCGTGTCCACGCGGCCCGCGCCGTGGGCGCTGGACGACACGTGGAACGGCAGGCCGCTGCGGGTGGTGATGTCCTCGCCATCGGGTGAGCAGACGACCACGTCGTAGGAGCCGCGCTCCGCGAGCGGTTCGGTCGCGGAAGCGATGTCGAGCAGCGACACCCCGTCCACCACGAGCAGGGCGATCCTGGGAAGTTCGTCCGCGACGAGACTCGACCGGTCCATGCGCTGATTCAAGAGGCAAATGGGTGACATGTCAACTCTCATCCATCCTTTCACGCACCGAACACCGCGCCGAAAGGCACTCATCCTGGATTCCCGACAACCGTCGCCACGGAAGCCACAGCGCCCGTCACCCGCCGCTGGAAGCAGCCGTTCCAGCCGTCTCACACGGCTGGGAGTAGCCTCTCCTTCGCTCACGATTCAGTTGACGTGTCATTCAAAACTGGCCGGTGGCCGAAGTGCAGGACATCGCCGGGTGGATCGACGCTTGCCGTGCTGCGACGTGTTCAGGCTGCGTGAGGGCAAGATCGAGTCCTTGAACTGCTACCCGTCCGGCACCGTCCTGTTCGGCCGGCTGGGCGTGCTGAACAACCTGGAGGCCGCCGTCTCCCGGTGACACGTCGCCCCTGCCGTCACCGTTCGTGCCCCTCGGCGCGGCTCAGCCGTGGAGCCGTGTGACCAGCCCCGCACGGATGCCCCACCTCCCACATCCGTCCCGATCCGTGGTGTTCCTGCCCTGATCCGAGGGGTATCGGCCGGAAAGGCACGCCAGTCTTGGTGGCGTCTCACGATCGACAAGGAGAACCACCATGGCCGGCAATCCACGCCACATCGCCCTGGAACCCGCCGCACAGGCCTTCGTTGATGCCACCTCCGAGCCGCCGTTCCTGTACCAGCTCCCGCCGGAGGAGGGCCGCAAGGCGGTGGACCAGGTGCAGGACGCGGAGATCTTCAAGCCGGAGGTCGACGAGGAGTGGCTGGAGGTGGCGGGCGGTCCGACGGACACCGTCAAGGTGCGCGTCGTCCGCCCCGTCGGTTCGGCCGGGACGACGTTGCCGGTCATCCTCTACGTGCACGGTGCCGGCTGGGTCTTCGGCGACGCCCACACCCATGACCGGCTGGTGCGCGACCTGGCCGTCGGTGTCGGTGCCGCGGTCGTGTTCCCCGAGTACGACCACGCGCCGGAGGCCGGGTACCCCGTCGCGCTGGAGCAGAGCTGGGCGGTGGCCCAGTGGGTGACGGCCGAGGGTTCGGGCAGGGGTCTGGACGCCGCACGGATGGCGGTGGCGGGCGACTCCGTGGGCGGCAACATGGCGATCGCGCTGACGCTGCTGGCCAAGCAGCGCGGTGGTGTGCGGTTCGTCAAGCAGGTGGAGTTCTACCCGGTCACCGACGCCGCCTTCGACACCGCCTCGTACGAGGAGTTCGCCGAGGGCTACTTCCTCGCCCGGGACGGGATGAAGTGGTTCTGGGACCAGTACACCACCAGTGAGGAGGAGCGCGGCCGTATCACCGTCTCTCCGCTGCGGGCGAGCCTGGAGGACCTCGCGGGTCTTCCGCCGGCGCTGATCATCACCGCGGAGGCGGACGTGCTGCGCGACGAGGGCGAGGCGTTCGCGGCGAAGCTGCGCCAGGCGGGCGTGCCGGCCACGAACGCCCGGTTCGGCGGCATCGTCCACGACTTCGTGATGGTCAACTCGCTGCACGACACCGAGGCGGCCAAGCACGCGGTCCTGCTCGCGGTCGCCAGCCTCAAGGCGGCCCTGCACGCCGTGTGACGTCTACGGGTGTTCACGCTCCTGGGCACGAACACCTGGCGGAGAAACTCCCGGGCACGAACACCTGGCGGAGAAACTCCCGGGTGCGAACACCCGGAGGAGAAACTCCCGGGTGTGAACACCCGGAGGAGAAACTTCCGGCACTCTCCGGGGTGCCTTCATCCCGCGCCGGCGGGCATGGACCCCCTCCCCACGCCCGCCGGGGGCCCGGCTCACGTCAGTGTCCCGCCCGGCGGTTCCCGGATCTCGACGCCGTGAACGGCACCCCTGACGGCCGCTCGCGTGGCACCCGCCGGTGCCTGTCGCGCGCACCTTTCGAAGTGGAGCATCTGCATGCGCTTGTCCCACCGTCCGGTTCCCGTTCCGGGGCCCGACTCGTCCCAGCCCTCGCGGCGCGCGATGCTGCGCACCGCCACCATCGCCGGACTGGCCACCGCGGTTCCGGTCGCGCTCGGTACGGACTTCGCGTCAGCCGACCCAGGCGTGCCCGGTCCGCTCGTGCTGCCCCCGGCCACCGAGGAGATCACCCGGCTGAACCTCCATGTGCCCGAGGCCCATCTGCGCGATCTGCGTCAGCGGCTGGCCGGCGTCCGGCTGCCGGAGCGGGAGACGGTCGCCGACAACTCCCAGGGTGTCCAGCTCGCGAAGCTGACCGGCCTGCTGGAGTACTGGCGCACCCGGTACGACTGGCGCCGTCTGGAGCGGCGGATCAACGCGCTGGGCCAGTACCGGACGCTGATCGACGGCCTGGGCATCCACTTCCTGCACGTCCGCTCCCGGCACGCCGACGCCACGCCACTGATCCTGACCCATGGCTGGCCGGGCTCGTTCGTGGAGTTCCTGAAGGCGATCGGCCCGCTGACGGACCCGACGGCCTACGGCGGCACCGCACAGGACGCCTTCCACGTCGTCATTCCCTCGGTTCCCGGCTTCGGCTTCTCCGACCGGCCCACCAGCACCGGCTGGACCACCGCGCGCATCGCCGCGGCCTGGGCCGAACTCATGGAGCGCCTGGGCTACCGCCACTACATCGCGCAGGGCGGCGACTGGGGCGGCGGCATCACGACCCAGCTGGGCAAGCTGCGCCCCAAGGGTCTGATCGGGGTGGAGCTGAACTTCCCCGAGTACACCTTCAGCCCGCCCGTGTCGGACGATCCCACGGCGGCGGAGAAGACCGCGCTGGCCCAGATCCAGACCTTCTCCACCCAGTACTCCGGGTACTTCCAGGAACAGTCGACGCGCCCCCAGACCATCGGCTACGCCCTCGCCGACTCCCCCGCGGGGCAGGCCGCCTGGATCTACGAGAAGTTCCTGGACTGGACCGACAACACCGGCCGGCCGGAGGGCGTCCTGTCACGGGACGACATGCTGGACAACATCACGCTGTACTGGCTCACCGACACCGCCGCCTCCTCCGCCCGCCTCTACTGGCAGAACTACGGGGCGTCCGGTCTGACCAGGCTCGACCTGCCGGTCGGACTGAGCGTGTTCCCGCACGAACTGGTCCGCGGCCCGAAGATCTGGGCCGAGCGCGCCTACAGCGACCTGGTCTACTTCAACGACCGGATCCCCTACGGCGGCCACTTCGCGGCCTTCGAACAACCCCTGCTCTTCACGCAGGAGGTCAGGAACTTCGCCCGGATCGTGAAGTGACACATCGCATGCGGTGAACACACAGCGCGTGTTCACGAGCCGCGCCGGCGGCGCGGTCCGGCAACGGAGCGGTGGCAGGTACGAGGTCACACCTGCCACCGCTTCGGCATGTCCGGCCGCACCACTCCCCCACCACCACCTCGCTGCGCAGGTAGATGACCCGTCATCCAATTAGTTGACACGTCATCTTTCGGGGGGCTACGGTGATTGAAGATTGAACGGAACGGTGGCCCCACCAGACCACCACCCCAGCAAGGAGACCACCATGGGACAGCTCGACGGCAAGACAGCGG
>NZ_BMVN01000043.1:0-79932 GCF_014650735.1 Streptomyces canarius | reverse complement strand
CTCACAGCGCCGATGGTACTGCAGGGGGGACCCTGTGGGAGAGTAGGACGCCGCCGAACAAATGTTGAGAAAACCCCCGCACCTTCGGTGCGGGGGTTTTCTGCGTTTAGGGTAGTCCCATGAGCTCTTTCGCCAGGAATGAATACGTAGTCCGCGCCATACGGCCCGATGACTGGGAGCGGGTGAAGGAGCTGCGCCTGGACTCGCTGCGGGACCCGGTCGCGCCCCTTGCCTTTCTGGAGACCTACGAGAACGCCGTGACCAAGCCCGACTCGTTCTGGCAGGACCGGGCCGTCACCTCCGGGGAGGGCTCCACGACCGCCCGGCAGTTCATCGCCGAAACGGCCGACGGGAGTTGGGCCGGCTCGGTCACCGTCCTCCTCGAAGAGGCCGGGAGCAAGGACTGGGCCGGGTTTCCGGTCGAGCGGCGGCAGGGGCATGTCGTTGGGGTGTTCGTGCGGCCCGAGCACCGGGGGAACGGGCTGATCGAGTCGCTGTTCCAGGCCGGTGTCTCCTGGGCCTGGGAGCGGGCGGCCGAGCGGGTGCGGCTGTTCGTCCACGAGGACAACGCGCGAGCGCAGGGGGCGTACCGGAAGATCGGCTTCGCGCCGAGTGGCCTGGTGGTGTCCTTCTCGAAGGACGAGGCGGAGCAGGAGCTGGAGTTCGTCCTGGAGCGGCCCGTCTAGGCCGGTAGCTCCTGGTGGGGCCAGCGGGAGCGGGCCTGTTCGCGGGAGCGGAGCAGGGCGAGCGTCGGCAGGCCCCGGTCGGCTCCGGTGGCGAGCAGGGTCGGCAGCTCCGGGAGCGGGGCCACGGCCGCGATGTCGTCCAGGACCAGGGTGAGTGGTGGGTCGAGCCGACCGGAGGATGACCGTTCGGCCATGCGCCGGCCGCGCTCGACCACGCTGGAGACGAGGGCCGTCAGGAGCGGCATCGCGCCCGGATTGCTCCGTGGGTCCTCGATGGATTCACCGACCACATAAAGCGTGCCCCCTTCTTGGATGAAGGAATCCAAGGCGAGGGCATCATTTCGGTTGGGAGTGCAGGCTTCGCGGATGTTGACCGTGGAGAGGGCCGCGAGGGCCCTGCCGGTCAGTTCCTGGGCGATGTCGCGGCGTTCGGGGTGGGCGGTGAGGGCCGCCTCCAGCTCGCCGGCGGCCCCCGGGGCGGCCTTGGGGTGGGTACGGAGGGTGCGGACTGCCTCTTGGACCTGAGTGCCCTGCGACCAGCGGTGGACATGGCGGACGGTGCGGTTGTCCAGGGCGGCGGCGTGCAGGTAGCTGCGCAGGAGGGTGGTCGCTGTTTCCGCCACCGCCTGGTCGATCTTGGCGGTGGGGCGTACGGGGGCCAGCAGGGCTGTCGCTCTGTGGAGAGCCGTTTGTTTGTCCTCGCAGCCGGTGGTGGGGGACCAGTGGAGGCGGGCCGGGGTGTCGCAGAGGTGGGTTGGGTCGTAGAGCAGGGTGGGCCCCAGTTTCGCCTTCGCGTCCTTCGTGTCCGACCAGAGGGCGGGGTTGGAGGTGACGATGAGGGTGGGGCCGGGGGCGGCCTGGATGGCGTGGGCCGCGGTGGTGTGGCGGCGTTCCCTGGGGGCGATGTGGAGCTTTTCCCACCCGGCCGCCCGCTCACCGTCGGCCGAGAAGTCGCCCGCCCCCGGTGGTTCGGCCTCCCCGCGAGGTGCCGGTACCTCGTGCTGAGGGGCGGGTCCGTACGCGGCGCCCTCGAACACGGACACCCCGGACCCGCCAACGCCGGCCCCGGCAGCCCCGATACCGCTGGCCGCGGAATCGCTCTCCATCGGCACGCCGGCCGCAGGCGCGCCAGACCCCGGCTCGCCAGCCCCAGCCGCCACTGCCCCGGCACTCACCGACCCCGTACCCACCGGCCCGACCGTCGTAGGCCGAACCGTCGTAGGCCCGGCCGCCATCGGCCCAGCGGCCCCCGGCCCAGCCCACCCCGATGTGATCTCCGCCGGTCCAGCCCCCGCCGGGCCGGCCTCCGTCGTCCCTCCGACCCCAGCGGCGGCCCTGCGGGCTCTTCCGGCTCTCCAGCGGGCCACCGTTCCCAGGGCGAACATCGTGAGGACGAAGAGGATCATCAGTTGGGCTATGAAGAGGCCCCAGAACAGTCCCCAGCCGGAGAGTTGGGACGGTGGGGTGTCCGGCCAGGCGCCGGTGATGTCGTGGGGGCGGCCGATGAGGTGGCGCATGGCCAGGGGTGTGTGGGTGAACGTGACGCCGGTGGGCCAGGCGCCCTGGGCGAACCAGGCCGCCAGGCCCGTGGCCGTCCACACCATCACCGTCATGCCGAGGAGGAACGCGAGCATGCCGATCAGCAGGCCGTCGGGGATGCCGCCCTGGCCCTCCCGGCGGCTGTCCCGGCGGTCCCCGCGGCGGTCGTCCGGTCTCACCCTGTTCCCCTTACATCCCCTTGCGCTCTCTTGCGCCCTCTCGCGTCTCCTTACGCCACCGTCGACTCGGAGTCGCCCACGTGCTGTTCCACGAAGGCCGCGGCCCGTTGCTCGGCCTCCAGTTCGGCCGCGCGCAGGGCGTCGTCGGCCGCGAGGTCGCTGGAGGACTCGGTCATCGCGCGGTCGGTGAAGACCAGCGGCCGTTCCGTCTCCGTGATCAGGTGCTTGACCACCTGGACGTTGCCGTTGACGTCCCAGACCGCGATGCCGGGCGTGAGCGTGGGGATGATCTCGACCGCCCAGCGGGGGAGGCCGAGGACCCGGCCCGTGGCCCGCGCCTCGTCGGCCTTCTGGGCGTAGATCGTCCTGGTCGACGCCATCTTCAGGATGGCCGCCGCCTCCTTCGCCGCCGCTCCGTCGACGACGTCGGACAGGTGGTGGACCACCGCCACGAAGGAGAGGCCGAGCCGGCGGCCGAACTTCAGCAGTCGCTGGAAGAGCTGGGCCACGAACGGGCTGTTGATGATGTGCCAGGCCTCCTCGACCAGGAAGATGCGCTTCTTCCGGTCGGGGCGGATCCAGGTGTGCTCCAGCCACACGCCGACGATCGCCATGAGGATCGGCATGGCGATGGAGTTGCGGTCGATGTGGGAGAGGTCGAAGACGATCAGCGGGGCGTCCAGGTCGATGCCGACCGTCGTCGGCCCGTCGAACATGCCCCGCAGGTCACCGTCGACCAACCGGTCCAGGACCAGGGCGACATCGAGGCCCCACGCCCGTACGTCGTCTATGGCGACGTTCATCGCCTCCGCCGACTCCGGCTCGGGGTGCCGTAGCTGCTCCACGATGTCGGTCAGGACCGGCTGGCGGTCCACGATGGTCTCGTTGACGTACGAGTGGGCGACCTTCAGGGCGAAGCCGGAGCGCTCGTCCAGGCCGTGGCCCATCGCCACTTCGATGATCGTGCGGAGCAGTGCCAGCTGGCCGGTGGTGGTGATCGCCGGGTCCAGCGGGTTCAGGCGGATGCCGTGGTCCAGGGCGGCCGTCGGGTCCAGCCGGATCGGCGTTATCCCCAGCTCCTCGGCGATGAGGTTCCACTCGCCGACCCCGTCCTCGCCCTGGGCGTCCAGGACGACGACCTGGCGGTCCTTGAAGCGGAGCTGGCGCAGGACGTAGGTCTTCTCCAGGGCCGACTTGCCGTTGCCGGACTCGCCGAGGACGAGCCAGTGCGGGGCCGGCAACTGCTGGCCGTAGAGCTGGAAGGGGTCGTAGATGTAGCCCTTCCCGGAGTACACCTCGCGGCCGATGATGACGCCGGAGTCGCCGAGGCCGGGCGCGGCCGTGGGCAGGTAGACGGCCTGGGCCTGGCCCGTGGAGGTGCGCACCGGCAGCCGGGTCGTCTCGACCTTCCCGAAGAGGAAGGAGGTGAAGGCCTCGGTGAGGACGGTCAGCGGGTCCCGCATCGGCGAATCAGCCCCTACCTTCGGATGCCGGTGGCGAACGGAAGTGTGTTCACGAAGGCGCGGTGGTGCTCTCGGTCGCACCACTCCAGCTTGAGGTACGACTTGCCGGCGGAGGCCCTGATCGTCCGCTTGTCGCGGGCGAGGGCTTCCGGGGAACGGGAGGAGACGGTGATGTAGCCGACCAGGTTGACGCCGGCGGCGCCGCTGGCGAGGTCCTCGCCGCGCTGGTCGAGGCGGTTGTGCGCGGCGATGTCGCGGGGGTCGACGGTCCGGTTCATCTTGGCGGCGCGGGACGCCTCGGCCTCGTCGTTGGTCTTCTCGGTGAGCATGCGCTCGATGGCGACCTCGGTGGGTTCGAGGTCCATGGTGACGGCGACCGTGCGGATGACGTCCGGGGTGTGGACGAGGAGCGGCGCGAGGAAGTTCACACCGACGGGGGTCATCGGCCACTCCTTCACCCAGGCGGTGGCGTGGCACCAGGGCGCGCGGGTGCTCGACTCCCGGGTCTTGGCCTGGAGGTAGGTGGGCTCCGTGGCGTCCAGCTCGGCCGGCCAGGCGTTGCGCTGGGTCATCGCCTGGATGTGGTCGATGGGGTGGTCGGGGTCGTACATGGAGTGGACGAGGGAGGCCAGCCGCCCCTGACCGAGCGGCTGCCGTACCCGGATGTCGGCCTCCTGGAGCCGCGAGCAGATGTCGGTGAGCTCGCGGGCCATGACGACGGCGAGCCCGGCGTCCCGGTCGACCTTGCTGCCGCGGGCGCGGACGGCGCGGGCCATGGCGTGGGCCTCGGCGGCCAGTTCGCGGGTGTAGTGCATGCAGGCGACGAGGTAGGCGCGGTGCTGCTCGCTGCTGGTGGACACCATGGACTGGAGCTGGTCGTAGGACTGCTGGAGCCAGCCGGGGGAGCGGGGGTCACCGCGTTGGCCGACGTCCTTGGCGTGCGCGTCCGGGTCGGCGGGCAGGGTCCGGGCGAGCATTTGCAGGCGCGTGACGAAGCCGTCTCCGTTGGCGACGTGCTTGAGCAGGGTGCCGAAGCGGTCGACCAGGGCCTCCTGGTCCTCCGAGTCGCGCAGGCCGACGCCGGGGCCCTCGATCTCGATGGCGGCGGTGACGGTCTTGCGGTCGGCGTGCAGCAGTACGGCGATCTCGTCCGGCCCGAAGGGTGCGGCGAGCCAGGTGATGCGGCCGATGCCAGGCGGCGGGCCGATCTCGATCTCGCGCCCGTCGATCCGGGTCCCGGCCTCCATGGCGGTGGAGCGGTAGACGGCGCCCCGCTTGACGGCGCGCTTGTAGCTGCGGTTGATCTCGAACCACTTGTAGAACGTGCGGCGCTTGTACGGCACGTAGACCGCGGCGAGCGCGAGCAGCGGGAAGCCGGTCAGCAGCACGATCCGCAGGGGCAGGACGGGGACGAGGAGGCCGCACATCATGCCGAGGAACGCGCCGGCGATGATCAGGGCGATCTCGCCGGACTCGCGGTTCCGGCCGACGATCGCGTTCGGCCGGGCGCGGCCGATGAGATACGTACGGCGGGGCGTGACCGGATGGGACAGGTGGGACTCGGTCGTCAACGCCCTTCACCTCCCGAGCGGTTGTTGCGGGTGTTGCTGGCGTGCGGTGTGTTGACCGGGCTGGACGCGCGGGGCGCGGGTGTGGCGGAGGGGACGGCTCCGCTGCCGGTGGGGGTGCGGCTGCTGTGGGCGGCGACGCCTCCGGTGGCGGGGTTGGCCGGGCGGGGGGTGCTGCCGGACTGTCCGCCGGAGGTGTCGGCGCGGGTGCTGTGGGTCTTGATGCCCTGGGCGACGAGGGTGGCCGGGGAGCTGATGACGGCGGCGGCCTTGCTCTCGGCGCCCTGCATGATGCGGTTGCTGCGGGAGCCGGCGAGTTCGTCGCCGAAGCCGGGGACGAAGCGGTAGATCATCGCGCTGGCGAAGATGGCCAGCAGGATGATGGCGAGGCCGGAGACGACGGCGGAGAAGGCGTCGGGGCCGCTGTCGCCGGAGAGGGCGCCGGCCAGGCCGAGGACGATCACGATGACCGGCTTGACGAGGATGACGGCGATCATGATGCCGGCCCAGCGGCGGACGTGGCCCCACAGGTTCTTGTCGACCAGGCCGGCGTAGACGACGGTGCCGAGGAGGGCGCCGACGTAGAGCAGGGCGGCGCGGATGACGAGCTCCAGCCAGAGGACGCCGGCGGCGAGGATGCTGACCAGGGACACGACGATCAGCATGATGGGGCCGCCGCCGATGTCGTTGCCCTTCTTCAGGGCGCCGGAGAAGGTGCCGAAGAAGGTGTCGGCCTGGTCGCCGGTGGCTTTGGCGAGGACGTCCGTGACGCCGTCCGTCGCCGATACGACGGTGTAGAGGATCAGGGGGGTGAAGGCGGAGGCCAGCACGGTGAGCCAGAGGAAGCCGACGGCTTCCGAGATGGCGGTGGTGAGGGGGACGCCGCGGACGGCTCGCTTGGCGACGGCCAGGAGCCAGAGGAGGAGCGTGAGGATCGTGGAGGCGGCGAAGACGACGGCGTACTGCTTCAGGAACGCCTGATTGGTGAAGTCGACGTTGGCGGTTTCCTTCACGGCGTCACTGAGCTTCCCGACGGTCCAGGCGGCGGCGTCGGCACATCCCTTGGCCAGGGAGGCGAGGGGGTCGAGCGTGTCGGTGAGGGGGTTGCTGGGGGCGCCGCCGGAGGATCCGCCGGAGGGGTCACCGGACTCGCAGAACTTACGGGCAGGAGGCGCGAGCAGGGAGCAGTCGGCGCTCTTGCTGGGAGTCGGTGTGGGGGATGGTGCCGCCACGGCTCGCGCGGCCAGGAGCACGGTGGCAGCCTGAACGGCGCCCACCAGGCCTGCGAGCTTGAGGACGCGCTGCGGGCTACCGGGCATATGTGAACCCTCCGAACTCCTTGACCGCCTTGCCGATTTCACCGGCACCGGAGACGGGGTTGTCTCCGGCGATCGGGGTGGGGCCTGTCTTCTGACTGGTCTTCAACACCTTCCAGTCGCTGCCGTCCCACTTCAGCTGGAAGGTGACGGTTGACCAGCCACTGGTCACAGGGTTGTTCGAGCCTTCACCGGCCAGGCCGAAGAGCGTGTTGCACCACACTTCGACGGTCGCCGCCGCGCTGCTGTAGGACGTCGTTTTCGTGCCGGCAGGCAGTGTGCGGTCGACGAAGGTGATGTCCTTGGGAACGCTGCCATCGGCGTTGAGACCGATGTTCTTGAGGAAGTCGGCCGAGTAATTGGCGTCGAAGACCGACTGGAGCCGGCTCACGGTGCTCGGATCGGCCACCGCCTCGATGATGCTGTGCCTGTTGGCCGTGTCGACCATGCCGTCGGACCACAGAACCACCGCGTAGTTCGCCGCCGCGCTCTCCGCTCCCTGGGCTGTGTGGGCGAAGCCCGAAGGGATGGTGCCGGTTCTTGTTTCGACCGGGCGGGTGCCCGAGGGGGCTGTTGAGGATGTTTCGGGCTTGGTGCCCTTCCCCGACGCCTCGTCACCCGGTGAATCCCCCCCGCGGTTCGCGAAGGCGATGGCTGCGATGAGGAGGACTACTACGCCTACCACCGTGATCAGGCTGCGGGAGGAGGAGCGGTGGGGGCGGCGGGGGGCGCCGCCGTAGGGGTCGGGGTCGGGGAGGCGGGTGCGGGTGTGGCCCGTCTCGGGGTAGTCGTAGCCCTGTTCGTCTCCGGGACTCATGCCGTGTGCGCTCCCTCACCCTCGTAGGCATACGACGGTAGCCGTGCTGGTTCCCGCGGGGGCGCGGTGTGGTGACTCGACATCAGGGAGACGCAACCTCAGCCGGTGGGCACGACGGGTGGGTGGGGGTGGAGGGGACGGGGTCAGACCGCCATGCCGTACACGATCGTGAACAGGGTGCCCAGGGATCCGATGATGAACACCCCGGTGAGGCCCGCGATGATGAGGCCCTTGCCCTGTTCGGCGCTGAAGGTGTCCCGGAGGGCCGTGGCGCCGATGCGCTGCTTCGCCGCGCCCCATACCGCGATGCCGAGGCAGAGGAGGATGGCCACGGCCATGACCACCTCGATCATCACCTTGGCCTCGTTGCCCAGGCTGCCGAAGGGGCCCCAGTCCGGAGCGATCCCGCCGATGATGGTGTTGATGTCTCCCTTGTCGGCCGCAAAGAGCATGTAAGTCACCGCCCCTGGTGGGTAGTTCCGTGAGTGCCCCTGCGGTGTGCAGAGGTCAGGCCCCATTGTCGCCGACAACGCCGCCAACGTATGTCGACTTGACGTCATTGACTGGCGGGTTTCGTACGAACAGCCCGTGCGGTCACTCTGTGTATCACGGCAGGTCACGCTGGGCAACGAGGTCGGAGTGGAGCCGGTCGGGTGACGCGTCGCGTCGATGTTCTCACGGGGGGACGGGAAATCGGGCCACGGCTGGGTGCGGTGGCCCGCCCCTTTGTGAGGGGTGCTCAGCCGGCCGGAGGTGCCGACGGCCGCGTACGGGAACTCGGGCGGATGGGTGCCGCTTGACGGGGTGTCGGCCAGGGCGTGGACGCCGGTTCCGGGGTCGGCCACCGCGGAGGCGTACTTGGAGGCGGCCGGGTACTCGGCGCCGGAGCGGTCGGCGGGGCGGCTAGCGTGGGCGCAGGCCGTGCAGCAGTAGGTGGACGTGGGCGTCCAGGCCGGCCAGGGTCTCCTCCGCGTCGAGCGCGCAGCCGGCGATCAGGGCGGCCAGGCCGTGCAGGCTCGCGGCGGCGACCGTGGTGAGGCGCTCGGGGTCGCCCTGGACGATCTCGCCCTGTTCCTGGGCGTCCGCGACCAGCCGGGTGAAGGTGCCGAGGGAGTGGTCGACGGCCGCGGCGAGCTGGGCGGAGCTGTCGGGGTCGTGCTTGCGCGCGAACATCAGCTCCAGCAGTTCGGGGTTCTCGACGGCGAAGCCGAGGTAGGCGCGGGCGAGGGCGGTCATCCGCTCCTCGAAGGGCCGGTCCGGGCGGTCGGCGGCGGCAAGGGCCTGGTTCAGGCGCTCGTAGCCGTCCAGCGCCAGGGCGTCGAGCAGGGTCTGCTTGTCCTTGAAGTGCCGGCCGGGGGCGGCGTGGCTCACGCCCGCGTCCCGGGCCAGTTCGCGCAGCGAGAGCGCGCCGACCCCCTTGTCGCGCAGAGTGCGTTCCGCGCTCTTGAGCAGGGCGGCGCGCAGGTCTCCGTGGTGGTAGGGGCGGGGTGCGGACATGTGCGTCATCGTATCTCGATGTTGCCATCGTCAGCTTTGTTGTCATTGACATCATTGTTGGCGGTGCCTACATTGAGCCCATGGCTGATACGACCGAAGCGCGCGGCAAGCGCGGCAAGTGGAACGCGACCCGTCTGCCCGACCTGACCGGCCGTACGGCCGTCGTCACCGGCGCCAACAGCGGCATCGGCCTCACCGCCGCGCGGGCGCTGGCCGGCGCCGGGGCACATGTGGTGCTCGCGGTGCGGGACCTCGCCCGGGGCGGTGCCGCGGCGGCACGGGTGGCCGGCAGCACCGAGGTGCGACGGCTGGACCTGGCGGACCTCGACTCGGTGCGCGAGTTCGCCGCCGGCTGGGACCGCCCGCTGGACCTGCTGATCAACAACGCGGGCGTGATGATGGTGCCGGAACAGCGCACCAAGCAGGGCTTCGAGTTGCAGTTCGGCACCAACCACCTGGGGCACTTCGCGCTGACCACCCTGCTGCTGCCCCGGATCACCGACCGGGTGGTGACCGTGGCGTCCGGCGCGCACCGCATGGGCGACCGGATGATCCACTTCGAGAACGTGAACCTGCGCGGCAACTACAGCCCCACGCGCGCCTACGCCCAGTCCAAGCTGGCCAACCTGCTCTTCACCCTGGAGCTCCAGCGGCGCCTGACGGAGGCCGGGTCGGCCGTACGGGCCCTGGCGGCACATCCCGGCTGGGCGGCGACCAACCTCCAGAGCCGCACCGCCAACCCGTTCACCCGCCTGTTCATGCGGGCCGGCAACCGGTTCCTCGCCCAGGACGACGAGGCCGGCGCCCTGCCCACCCTCTACGCGGCCACCGAGAACATGCCCGGCGCGTCCTACGTCGGCCCCGACGGTCCCGCCGAGATGCGCGGTGCCCCGACCCTGGTCGGCCGCAGCGCCGCGGCGAGCGACCCGGCCGCGGCCCGGCGGCTGTGGACGCTCTCGGAGGAGCTGACGGGCGTGCGGTGGCCGCTCACGACGACGGTGCGGTGACCCGGCACGTCGCTCCCGCCGGTGCGCGGGCCCGCTGAGCGCGCAGGGCGGTGGGAACCGTGAGGTTCCGATCGGCTACGAGGGGGAAGCGGAGGTTTCACAGGAGAATCTCAGTGAAGCCGGAACCGGATTCTCACCTTCGTCGGACAGAGTGGGGCTGATGAAGCGCACCTCACGCATCTCGGTCACCTCACGGCCCGCGTTGCTCGGCGCTGTGGTGCTGTTGGCGGTGACATCGGCCTCCGTGGCCGCCGCGGACGACGGGCGGGGGCCCCTCGGGGTCACCGCCGACACCGTCGCGACCCGGTACAGCGCGCGGGTGGGCGCGCTGTTCGACGCGGACCGGGCGGGCAGGCTCGCCGGCGGCCACTTCTGCACCGCCTCCGCGGTGCACAGCCCGCGGGGCGATCTGATCGTCACCGCGGCGCACTGCGTGGCCGGCGCCGACGGCGATCTGGTGTTCGTGCCGGGCTACCGGGACGGGCGGGCGCCGTACGGGGTGTGGAAGGTGACGCGGCGGTTCCTGCCGGACGGGTGGGCCAAGGGGCAGGACGAGGACAGCGACGTCGCCTTCGCCGTCGTCGGCGCGCGGGACGGCGACCGGCTGGAGGACGTGGTCGGCGCCAACCGGTTCACGACCGGGGTGGCCACCGGCGCCACCGCGGTCACGGTCACCGGCTACCCCGACTCCCGCGAGGTGCCCATCAGCTGCACCAACAGGCCGGTCCCGCACAGCCGTACCCAACAGCGCATCGACTGCCCGGACTTCACCAGCGGCACCAGCGGCAGCCCCTGGGTCAACGGTGACGGCCAGGTCGTCGGCGTACTCGGCGGCCACGAACAGGGCGGCTCCACGGCGGACACGTCGTACAGCGTGGTCCTGGGCGGCGAGGCGGCGGAGCTGTACCGGGACGCCGCGGCCGGTCGCTGAGCGGGCTGAGGGCGCGTCACCTGCGCCTCGTCACCCGTGAAATGCCGCCACTTCGCGCACAAATGGCCTTGAACCGCGCCCGCATGGGGGAAAGTTGAACCGTGCGGAAGGTATGGGTGATCGGTGGGGCGGCCGTCGGGCTCGGCATGGGCTTCGTCATGCTGCTCGTCGTCGGCGTGTATCTGGTGGCCGGGAACCTGCTCGGCGGGGTGACCTCGGCGAGCCGGGGGCTGGCCAAGGGGGCCGTTCCGGCCGCCTACAAGTCGCTGGTGCAGAAGTGGGGCAACCTGTGCCCGGCGCTCAGTCCGGCGCTGCTCGCCGCGCAGCTCTACCAGGAGAGTGGCTGGAACCCGACCGTCGTCAGCCCGGCCGACGCCCGCGGGATCGCGCAGTTCATCCCGAGCACCTGGGCGACCCATGGGATCGACGGCGACGGGGACGGCAAGCGGGACATCTGGGATCCGGACGACGCCATCCCGTCGGCCGCCTCGTACGACTGCGAGCTGGCGAAGTACGTGAAGGACGTGCCGGGGAACGTCTCCGACAACATGCTCGCCGCCTACAACGCGGGTGCCTACCGCGTCATCCGGGCGGGCGGGGTTCCGGCCATCAGCGAGACGCGGAACTACGTCCAGCGGATCCGCAGCCTGGAGAAGAGCTTCGCCGCGCCGGTCACCCGGATCGACCCCACCCGGCAGGCCGCCGGCGCCATCGGCTTCGCGCAGAGCAAGCTCGGCACGCCGTACCTGTGGGGCGGCAACGGCACCGCCGACCAGGGCGGGCGCTTCGACTGCTCGGGGCTGACCAAGGCCGCGTACGAGGAGGTCGGGATCACCCTGCCGCGCGTGGCCAACGACCAGTACAACGCCGGTCCGCACCCCTCCCGGGACCAACTGCTCCCGGGCGACCTGGT
This sequence comes from Streptomyces canarius, assembly GCF_014650735.1. NCBI lineage: Bacteria > Bacillati > Actinomycetota > Actinomycetes > Kitasatosporales > Streptomycetaceae > Streptomyces > Streptomyces canarius. The sequence continues at coordinate 68,016 of NZ_BMVN01000043.1, read as the reverse complement.
GTTCTTCTCCGATAACCTCACCGACTCCCGGGCCATCCGGCACGTCGGCATCTACGTCGGCGGCGGATACATGATCGACGCCCCGCGCACGGGCGCCGTGATCCGGTTCGACCCCATCGACACCCCCGACTACTTCGGGGCCACCAGGGTCACCGAAGATGGCGCGAAAGCACTTCCCACGAGGGTGTGAACCGAGCGTGAACCCATCCCCTGAGCTGGGGCGATGAGTCTCTCTTCGATAACGTCTGCGTGATCATTCAGTGGAGAGTGGAACGTATGGGCGGTGGGCATGCGTTCCTGTTGACGTAGCCGAGCGGACGTCAGTGCGGCAGTGCAGCGGAAGCGGATCTACGAACCACGGGGGGCAGGAGCGACGCACATGAGGTGCGTCCGGGAAGACGACGAAGGGGCCGCAGCACGATGGCTGTACTCGCCGAATCCGGATCGAACCCCGACGTCGAGCTGCTCTACGACATCAACGGCCTGGCCAAGGACGCACCGCACTGGTTCGACCGGGTCATGGAGTTCGTCGGTGAGTACGGCCTGCTGCTCGCCATGGTGCTGCTGATCCTGTGGTGCTGGTGGTCCGTGCGGCGCCGGGGCGGCGAGGACGCCGCGCCCTCGGTGGCCGCGCTGGTGTGGGCGCCGCTCGCGGCCGGCCTCGCGGTGCTGGTGAACGTGCCGATACGGGGGTTCGTGGAGCGCCCCCGCCCCTTCGTGGACCACCAGGGCCTGGACGTCCTCGTGTCCGGCAAGACCGACTTCTCCTTCGTCAGCGACCACGCGACGATCACCATGGCGCTCGGCGTGGGGCTCTTCGTCGCCCACCGCCGCTTCGGCCTCGCCGGCATCGGCCTGGCCCTGCTGGAGGGCTTCTGCCGGGTCTACATGGGCGTGCACTACCCGACGGACGTCGTCGGCGGCTTCGCCCTCGGTACGGCGGTCGTCCTGCTGCTGTCCCCGCCGGCCACGGCCCTGCTCACCCCGGTGATGCGGGCCGTGGAGCGCTCGCCGCGCGCCGGCTGGCTCGTGCGGCGGCGGTCCGCGGCGGCCGACGGCCGGGGCAACGCCCTGCTGCCCAGCGCCCGCAGGCCCCTGGACACCGAGGAACGGGACCTCGCGGCCTAGAGGACCTCGCGGCCTGGGGCCCCGACGGCCGTCCAGCGGGCGGGGCCCCGCCCGCTACGGACCCCGCGCGCAGGACCCGCTTACGGACCCCGCGCGTTGGACCCGCTACAGACCCTGCGCGTAGGAGAAGAAGCGCTGGGGGTCGTACTGCTGCTTCACCTTGGCCAGCCGGGCCGCCGCGTCCCCGTAGTACGCCTTCTTCCAGTCCTTCAGCGTCGGGTCGCTGTAGTTCTGGTAGGCGGCGCCCGAGGCGTACGGCTGCATCGCCTGGTGCGCGGCGGTCAGCCAGGACTGGGCGGTGGAGCCGGAGGCCCCCGCGCCCCAGGAGGCGATGTACTGGGCCAGCATCCGCGAGCGGCGGTGGACGAAGGCCGTCGCGGTGGGGGAGACCCGGTTGACCGCGCCGCCCAGCGCGGTGAACGCGATGCTGCCCGCGCCGCCCCGCACCGCGGCGATCTGCTTCAGCACGGCCTGGATGCCGGCCGCGGACAGCGAGCGGTCGAAGAAGTCGGAGCGGGCCGCGTAGGTCTCGCGGCCGAGCCTGCCCTGCGGGGAGCGGCCCGGGGTGGAGCCGGGCAGATGGCACTGGGCGTCGCTGGAGAAGGAGGAGCAGCCGGCGTAGATCTCCATGGCCTCCTCGTAGCCCCGGCGGCGCAGGGAGACGGAGGAGGCGTCGGCGCCCGCCAGGTGGGCCAGGCGGTCCACGGCGTTCTGGAGCTCGCCGTAGGTGCCGAGGGAGAAGCAGGCCACCGAGATGGACGGGGTGCGGCCCGGGGAGCACTCCAGGTGCAGGGAGGACCAGATCTCGTCGGGCTGGCTCGGGCCCCACTCCTGCCACGCCTTCAGCACCTTGGCGGCCTTGGCCCACGGCCAGGTCAGGTAGGCGGTCACGGCCTGCGGTGCGGCGTGGGTGCGGAACTGGAGCTCGGTGACGACGCCGAAGTTGCCGTTGCCGGCGCCGCGCAGCGCCCAGAACAGGTCCTGGTTGGTGCTCGCGTTCGCCGTGAGCTGTTTGCCGTCCGCGGTGATCAGGGTGGCCTGGGTGAGGCTGTCGCAGGTCAGGCCGTAGGCGCGGGAGGCCACGCCGTGGCCGCCGCCGAGCACCAGGCCGGAGACGCCGACGGTGGGGCAGGAGCCCGCCGGTATGGTCACGCCCTTCGCGGCCAGCGCGCGGTAGACGTCGATCAGCTTGGCGCCGGCGCCGACGACGGCCTGGCCGCCGCTCGCCCGCACCCGGTTCAGCCGGGACACGTCGACGATCAGCCGGTTGTCGCCGGAGGAGTAGCCGGCGTAGGAGTGGCCGCCGTTGCGTATGGACACCTTCACGCCGTGCGCGTGGGCGTAGGCGAGGGCGGTGCGGATGTCGGCGGTGTGCGCGACGTAGGCCACCGCGGCGGGCTTCAGCCCGTCGAAGCGGGTGTTGTAGAGCTGGTGGGCGGTCTTCCAGCTCGCGTCGCCGGGCCGCACCAGGGAGCCGTCCAGGTCACGGGCGAGGGCCGCCCAGTTCGCGGCGGCGGTCGCGCTGGTGGTCCTGATGGCCGGCAGCGAGGTCGCGCGCGACGGCGTACCGGGGTGGTCCGCCGCGGGGGCGGACGCACCCCCGCCCGCACCGCACGCGGTGAGTGCGGTCGTCGCGAGGGCGGCCGCGCCGCCCGAGATGAACGTACGCCGTTCCATGTCCGTCGCCTTTCCTCGGCTGTCGTGGAACGAGACGACGCGCCGCACCCAGAAGTTCCCGCGGCCGAGTGAGGAACGTCGAAGACACGTTCGCGCAACCCGGCCATTGGAACCTTCGCGTGCCCTCCCCGTGAGCATTCCGTGACCTCACCAGGCCGACGGCAGGGGTTCACCCCTCGTTCACTTCCGGCCATCGGCGGCTTCACCTGATCTGCCTAATTTCGGCCTTACCGGGTGCCGGGTGCGGCCATGAACGCGCTCACGTACCTCTATGACCTCGCGCGCCGCCGACAGCGGCGGCTCCTGGAAGGAACTCCCGAAAGTGAAGCTTCAGCGCAAGAACCGGCTGCGCGCCCTTTCTCTCGGTGCTGTCGCCGTCACCGGCGCCCTGGCCCTGACGGCGTGCGGCTCCGACGACAACGGCGGCGGCGGCAGTGCGTCGGGCAACCCGTCCACGTCCGCCAACGCCAGCTCGATCAAGTGCGACGACGCCAAGGGTCAGCTCCTCGCAGACGGCTCCTCCGCGCAGAAGAACGCGATCGACGCCTGGGTGAAGAACTTCTCCCAGGCCTGCGGCGTGCAGATCAACTACAAGGGCGGCGGCTCCGGCGCCGGCGTCACCGCGTTCACGCAGGGCCAGGTCGCCTTCGCCGGTTCCGACTCGCCGCTGAAGCCCGAAGAGGTCACCGCCTCCAAGCAGATCTGCAAGGGCGGCCAGGGCATCGACCTGCCGATGGTCGGCGGCCCGATCGCCATCGGTTACAACGTCCCGGGTGTCGACAACCTGGTCCTGGACGCCCCGACCCTCGCCAAGATCTTCGACAGCAAGATCACCAAGTGGAACGACCCGGCGATCGCCGCCCTGAACAAGGGCGTGAAGCTCCCCGACCTGAAGATCCAGGCGTTCCACCGCTCGGACGAGTCCGGCACCACGGACAACTTCACCAAGTACCTGATTGCCACCACCCCGGACAACTGGAAGTACTCCGGCGGCAAGGCCTGGCAGGCCAAGGGCGGCCAGTCCGCTCCGCAGTCCGCGGGCGTGGCCCAGCAGGTGAAGCAGACCTCCGGCGCCATCGGCTACTTCGAGCTGTCCTACGTCAAGGACGGCCTCAAGGCCGTGTCCATCAACACCGGCGCCAGCAAGCCGGTCGCGCCCAGCTCCGAGAGCGCCACCGCCGACATCGCCGCCGCGCAGGTCGTCGGCACCGGCAAGGACCTCTCGCTGAAGCTGGACTACAAGACCAAGGCCGAGGGCGCCTACCCGATCACCCTGGTCACCTATGAGATCGTGTGTGACAAGGGCAACAAGGCGGACACCCTGCCCGCCACCAAGGCCTTCCTGCGCTACATCGCCAGCGAGGACGGCCAGAAGATCCTCCCGAGCATCGGCTACGCGCCCGTGCCCGCCGACATCATCTCCAAGGTCCGCACGACCATCGAGGGCCTGAGCTGACCTGACCCGAGAGTGCGGCCCGGTACCCGACAGGGCCGGGCCGCACCGTCCGGTGCACCGCCGCCATGAGCCGCGGCCCCCTCGGGGGCACAGCTCCGCAGACCGGAGAACCCGATGGACATATCGACGACAACCGACGTACCTTCCCCCGCCCCCCAGCCCACGATCGCCGAGCAGAAGCGCGCGGCCCGTGGCGCCACCCGCCCCGGTGACCGGATCTTCCTCGGGCTGTCCCGGGGCTCCGGCATCCTGCTGCTGGCGATCATGGCCGCCATCGCGGTCTTCCTCACCTACCGCGCCGTCCTCGCGATCGGTAAGGACCACGCGAACTTCCTGACCACGTTCGAGTGGAACACCAACGTCCCCGAACCGAAGTTCGGCATCGCGGTCCTGGTCTTCGGCACGATCGTCTCCTCGGTCATCGCCATGGTCATCGCGGTCCCGATCGCGGTCGCCATCGCGCTGTTCATCACGCACTACGCCCCGCGCCGCATGTCCGGCCCGGTCGCCTACGTGATCGACCTGCTCGCCGCCGTGCCGTCCATCGTGTACGGCCTGTGGGGCGCCCTCGTGCTCGTCCCGCACATGAACGGCCTGTTCGGCTGGCTCAACGAGTTCTTCGGCTGGACCGGTGTCTTCGCCTGGGACGAGGGCGCGCCGCGCTCGATGCTCACCGTCGGCATCCTGCTCGCGATCATGATCCTGCCGATCATCACCAACGTGAGCCGTGAGGTCTTCCGCCAGGTCCCGCAGATGCACGAGGAAGCGGCCCTGGCCCTCGGCGCCACGCGCTGGGAGGTCGTCCGCATGTCCGTGCTGCCCTTCGGCCGCTCCGGCGTGATCTCCGCCTCCATGCTCGGCCTCGGCCGCGCGCTCGGCGAGACGATGGCCGTCGCCACCGTGCTCTCGCCGTCCTTCGACATCCAGGCAAGCCTGCTCAACCCGGGCGGCGGCACCTTCGCCCAGAACATCGCCGGCAAGTTCAGCGAGGCGAACGAGTTCGGCCGGGACGCGCTCATCGCCTCCGGTCTGGTCCTGTTCGTCATCACCCTGCTGGTCAACGGCGCTGCCCGGCTGATCATCGCCCGTCGCGCGGAGTACTCGGGGGCCAACGCATGAGCACCGCAGCCGTCACCGACAAGCGGCCCAGCACGCTGCGCGCCGGCAGCCTGCCCCGGTGGACGCCGTGGGCCATCGCCGCCGGTTCCCTCGTCCTGGGCATCGGCATCAGCATGGCCGCCGGCCTGGACAGCCAGATCCAGTGGGGTCTGATCGCCGCCGTCCTCTTCGTCCTCGGCACGTTCGGCATCGCCGCGCGCGTCGAAGGCCGCCGCCAGGCCAAGGACCGCGTCGCCACCAGCCTCGTCTGGGTGGCCTTCCTGCTCGCCGTGGTGCCGCTGGTCTCCCTGATCTGGGTGACCGCCGTGCGCGGTGTGAAGGTCCTCGACGTCTACTTCCTGACCCACTCGATGGGGGTCGTCGCCGACACCGAGCCCGGCGGCGGCATCTACCACGCCATCATCGGCAGCCTGGAGCAGGTCGGCCTCGCCACCCTCATCGGCGCCCCGATCGGCGTGCTCACCGCGATCTACCTGGTCGAGTACGGCCGGGGCCGGCTCGCCAAGGCCGTCACGTTCTTCGTCGACGTCATGACGGGCATCCCGTCGATCGTCGCGGGCCTGTTCATCCTCAGCCTGATGCTCATCTTCGAGATGCAGCCGTTCGGCTTCGCCGGTTCGCTGGCCCTGGCCATCCTGATGATGCCGGTCGTCGTCCGCTCCACCGAGGAGATGCTCAAGCTCGTCCCGAACGAGCTGCGCGAGGCGTCCCTGGCGCTCGGCGTGCCCAAGTGGCGGACCATCCTGAAGGTGGTCCTGCCGACCTCCATCGGAGGCATCACCACCGGCGTCATGCTGGCGGTCGCCCGTATCGCCGGTGAGACCGCGCCGGTGCTGCTGCTGGTGTTCGGCAACCCGTTCATCAACAACAACCCCTTCGAGGGCGCGCAGGCGTCGCTGCCGCTGTACATCTACCAGCAGTTCGCCAACAGCGCGGGCTCCGGTGCGGCGTTCGACCGTGCGTGGGCGGCGTCCCTCACGCTGATCGCCTTCGTGATGATCCTCAACCTGGTGGCCCGCGGCATCGCCCGCTGGAAGGCCCCCAAGACCGGTCGCTGAGGCGACTATCTCCGGCTCCGCCGGGCGGGGCCACACAGCGACCGAGCTTGAATTTCTGGAAGTGAAGCAGACATGGCCAAGCGAATCGACGTAAGCGGCCTCACCGCCTTCTACGGCTCCCACAAGGCGATCGAGGACATCTCGATGACCGTGGAGCCGGGGTCGGTGACGGCGTTCATCGGCCCCTCCGGCTGCGGCAAGTCGACGTTCCTGCGCACGCTGAACCGCATGCACGAGGTCACCCCCGGCGGTCGCGTCGAGGGCAAGGTGCTCCTGGACGCCGAGGACCTGTACGGCGCCGGGGTCGACCCGGTGTCCGTCCGCCGTGAGGTGGGCATGGTCTTCCAGCGCCCGAACCCGTTCCCCACGATGTCGATCTTCGACAACGTGGCGGCGGGCCTGCGGCTGAACGGCAACTACAAGAAGTCGGAACTGAACGACATCGTCGAGAAGTCCCTCAAGGGCGCGAACCTCTGGAACGAGGTGAAGGACCGCCTGAACAAGCCGGGCTCCGGCCTGTCCGGTGGTCAGCAGCAGCGTCTGTGCATCGCCCGCGCCATCGCGGTCGAGCCGAAGGTGCTCCTCATGGACGAGCCCTGCTCCGCCCTGGACCCGATCTCCACCCTCGCCATCGAGGACCTGATCGGTGAGCTGAAGGAGCGGTTCACGATCGTCATCGTGACGCACAACATGCAGCAGGCGGCGCGTGTCTCGGACCGTACGGCGTTCTTCAACCTCGCGGCGGTCGGACAGCCCGGCCGGCTGATCGAGATCGACGACACGGAGCGGATCTTCTCCAACCCGTCGGTCCAGGCCACGGAGGACTACATCTCCGGCCGCTTCGGCTGATCCCCCGATCCCCTCGCGGTGCTGCATGGCGGTGCCACCGCGAGGACGCAAAGGGCCCGCCCCTGGCTCCCGGGGGCGGGCCCGCTGCGTTGTCACTGCGTTCGGCTTCGGGGACGGGGGTCTTCGGGGCTCCGCCCCTCGCCCGATGTCTCCCACCTGGTGGGTTCCCGGGCGACCGAGCCCGGAGTGTGGCCCGGACTACAGGGCCACCAGCTTGACCAGTCCGAAGGCCAGGGCGGCTACCAGGGCCGCTGCCGGCATCGTGATGAACCAGCCCAGGATGATGTTCTTGGCCACGCCCCAGCGGACGGCGTTGACGCGCTTGGTCGCGCCCACGCCCATGATGGCCGACGTGATGACGTGGGTCGTGGAGATCGGCGCCTTGAAGAGGAACGCCGTGGTGAACATGATCGACGCGCCGGTCGTCTCGGCGGCGAAGCCCTGCGGCGGGTCCAGCTCGATGATCTTGCGGCCCAGCGTGCGCATGATCCGCCAGCCGCCCGCGTAGGTGCCGAGGGACAGCATGATCGCGCAGACGATCTTCACCCAGACCGGGATCGGGTCGCCGTACGTCTCATGGCCGGAAATCACCAGTGCCATGACGACGACACCCATCGTCTTCTGGGCGTCCTGGAGGCCGTGGCCCAGCGCCATGCCGGCCGCCGAGACCGTCTGGGCTATGCGGAAGCCGCGTTTGGCCTTGTGCGGGTTGGCCCGCCGGAAGAGCCACAGGATCGCCGTCATGACCAGGTAGCCGACGATCAGACCGACGACCGGGGACAGGAACATCGGGATGATGACCTTGTCGACCACCCCGTGCCAGATCACCGTCGTACCGCCCGCCAGCGCCGCGCCCACCAGGCCGCCGAACAGGGCGTGTGAGGAGGAGGACGGCAGGCCGAAGTACCAGGTGACCAGGTTCCAGACGATCGCGCCGAGCAGGGCCGCGAAGAGGATCCCCATGCCGGTCGAGCCCTGGGGCGTCTCGATCAGACCCTCGCTGACCGTCTTGGCGACGCCGGAGCCCAGGAAGGCGCCGGCGAGGTTCATCACGGCCGCCATGGCGAGGGCCGCCCGCGGGGTCAGCGCCCGCGTCGACACCGACGTCGCGATCGCGTTCGCCGAGTCGTGGAAACCGTTGGTGTACGTGAAGAAGAGCGCGACCGCGATGGTCACGACCAGGGCGAAGGTGTCCATCGACGCCTCAGGACTCCTTGACGGCGATGGTCTCCACCGTGTTCGCCACGTGTTCGAACGCGTCCGCCGCCTCTTCCAGGACGTCCACGATCTGCTTGAGCTTCAGCACCTCGATCGCGTCGTACTTGCCGTTGAAGAGGTGGGCGAGCAGCTTGCGGTGGATCTGGTCGGCCTGGTTCTCCAGCCGGTTGACCTCGATCCAGTACTCGGTGAGGTTGTCCATGGTGCGGAGGTTCGGCATGGCCTCAGCGGTCAGCTCGGCCGCCCTGGCCAGGACCTCGATCTGCTGCTCGACGCCCTTCGGCAGTTCCTCGACGTTGTAGAGGACGACCAGGTCGACGGCCTCCTCCATGAAGTCCATGATGTCGTCCAGGGAACCGGCGAGGGCGTAGATGTCCTCCCGGTCGAACGGCGTGATGAACGAGGAGTTCAGCTGGTGGAAGATCGCGTGCGTGGCGTCGTCACCTGCGTGTTCCGCGGCCCGCATACGCTCTGCGATCTCGGCCCGGGCGGAGGAGTCCGCCCCGAGCAGTTCCATCAGGAGTTTCGAGCCGGTGACGATGTTGTCCGCGGACGCGGCGAACATGTCGTAGAAGCTCGTCTCCCTGGGGGTCAGACGAAAGCGCACGTGGGGTCCTCGGGGTGCTTCGGTTTCGGTCAGGCTGATGCTAGGCGCATCATCCGGCCACGGCTATCGGGCCGCATCCCAGTGTCGCCCATCGGGCAGAGTGGTCAGCACGGGGGCGGACGAAGGGCCCTCTACCCCGGAAAGTTCGTTACCATATACCCACTAGGGGTATGTGTCCCCTTTGTCCCCAGTTCGTCCCGAGACGGAGGCCCGCGATGACGACGACGACCGAGGCCGGCGCCACGCACGGCTACCACAAGCAGAAGGACGAGCACCTCAAGCGGCTGCGCCGGATCGAGGGCCAGATCCGCGGCCTCCAGCGGATGGTGGAGGAGGACACGTACTGCATCGACATACTCACGCAGGTCTCCGCCTCCACCAAGGCCCTCCAGTCCTTCGCGCTCCAGCTGCTGGAGGAGCACCTGCGGCACTGCGTCGCGGACGCGGCCGTCAAGGGCGGCGACGAGATCGACGCCAAGGTGGACGAGGCGACGAAGGCGATCGGCCGGCTGCTGCGCAGCTGAGCCGCTCAGGCCGCGTTCCGCTCCTCGGCCACCCGCAGCACCTCGTCGATGCTCTCCAGGCTGAGCCGGTCCTCGGCGGCGGAGGCCGCGATGATCAGCTCTCCGCACAGCTCGATCTCGGCGAGGGCCACGTGGTCCTGAACCGCCGTGCCACCGACCGCAGCCACCCGCCTCACCTCTTCTCGGACGTCACCGCTCCCTAGGGTAGGCAGCGCCCCGCACACCGCGCATGGCACGGACGGGCTACTTACGGGGTGACGTCCCGGACTAGTGACTGGCCGGATTCAGGCCCCGCTGCCGGTCCCGCCCTCCTCGGCGATCCGGCCCGCGTAGATGTCCCCCGGGGCCGGCAGCCGCACGTCGGCGGGGGCGCCGAAGTCGTACAGCAGCAGGGTCGAGGCGACCGCCACGGTCGCCTTCTGGCGTCCGTTGACGAAGCTGAAGCGCTGCCGCAGCTTGCGGATGCGGCCCTGGTCGTCCAGGTACGCGTCGAACGGCACCTCGGCCGTGGCGAACCCTTTCGCCGCCGCGGCCAGGGCCGCCCTGTTCGCGGCGGAGGCGTACCGGGCCGCGCCGCGCAGGTCGGCGGTGCCCCGGTAGTGCCGCACCGCCGTCCCGGCGACCTCGGTCCGGCCGACGTAGACCGCCTCCCGCGTGCCGCGCAGCACCTCGGCCGCCGCGTACGGGTCGGTCGCTCCGCCGGTGACCAGATTGCCGTCGGACAGCGTCGCGGTCTCCACCCGCACCCACTTGTCGGCGGGCACGCCCGCACCCCGGTTCTTCATGAACAGCGCGCCCGGGGCGAGGAGTTCGGTGATGGGGCGGTGTTCGGAGGTGCCCGTGGGGTCCTCGGGCAGCACCACCGTGAGCCGGCCGAGGCGGCGCCGGTAGTCGTAGACGCCCTTGCCGCGGATGGTGACCCGGGTGCCGCCGGTGGCCATCTCCATCGAGGTGCCGGCCTTGGAACTGCCCGCTGCCCGCAGCGCGTCGGCGGCCCGGTGCAGGGTGGCGACGGGGTCGCCGGCGCCCTTGACGTCCTCGGCGGCGACCCCGCTGCCGGAACAGCCCGTGACGCCCGTCCCGAGGGCGAGGAGGACGCCCGCCGCGACGACCGTCCCGCCCGCGTGCCTGTGCTGCCGCCGATCCATCGCCTGCCTACCCCCAGCCGGTGTGTCCGTCACGGGCCCCCTGTCGTCCGGATAACGACGGGTGAGGGGTGCCGTCACGCGCCACCGGGAGCGGCGCCGGGGCCGCGTCGGCGGCGAGGGGAGCGGGACCGGTGCCGGCGCGAGCGAGACGGGCGCCGGCGCGAGCGAGACCATCTCTTCGACCAGGGCTGGGTACCGTTGACGGCGTGGCAGTCAACGCGGTGGCGGAGGACGGGCCGGAGCGCGCGCGGTCCGGGCAGGAGCACCTCACGACGACGACCGAGCAGGGCCGCTTCTGCGTGGCCAGATGCAGCTGCGGCTGGCGCGGCCCCGCCCGCCGGGCCCGCAGTCAGGCCCGTACGGACGCGGAGGGGCACACGACCGGCCCCTGAGCCGTCACCGGCGCTCCAGGGCCCGCAGGAGCGCGTCCACCAGGTCCCCGTCGCGCGGCTGGGTCAGCCGGTCCCGGGCCGCCGTCGGGGCCAGCCACAGGATGCGGTCCACCTCGGCGTTCGGCGTGAAGTGGCCGGAAACCGCCTCGGCGGCCCAGTACCGCACCCGTTTCGGGCGGCCGTTGGCCGAATAGCGCAGGGTCGGCAGTTCCCCGCCCGGAGCGGCGGTGCACCCGGTCTCCTCCGCGACTTCGCGCAACGCGCCGGCGAGCGGGTCCTCGCCCCGCTTCAGCTTGCCCTTGGGGTGGGACCAGTCGTCGTACTTCGGCCGGTGGACCAGGCAGATCTCCAGGTCGCCGGAGACCGGGGAGCGGCGCCACAGCACACAGCCGGCCGCCTGCACCACGGTGTCGTTCACACCGCCTCCTCGTGGGGTCAGGGCGCGGGGACAGTCTGCTTCTGCCACGCCTGCTGGAACGCGAACCGGGCCGCCTCCACCTCGTGCCGCTGGTCGGCGTGGAGCACACCGAGCGCGTACGCCGTCGCCGGGGTGATCCGGGGGGTGCGGGCCGCCTGCGCCGCCGCCGCTGCCGCCTCCGAGGCGTCCCGGTGCCGGTTCAGCGCCTGGCCCGCCGTCAGCAGCCGCACGTCCACCGGGGCGTCGCCGTCGTGCAGCACCTCGCGGGCGTACCGGTGCAGGCGCAGCAGCAGACGCACCTGGTGCCAGGGGCTGTCCTGGGGGTGCGGGGACGGGTCCGGGGACAGGCCGTGGACCAGGGCCTCCGCGTTGTAGGGGTGGCCGGCGGTGACCAGGGGGAGCGCGGCGACGGCGTCCGTGAGGCGTTCCTCGGCCGCGGCGGCCAGGGGGTGCAGGGCGGTGGCGGGCGCGGCGGGGGTGAGGGGGACCTCGCTGGCGAGTACGGCGACCTTGTCGGCCACGGCGTGGAAGCGGGAGGAGCCGAGGGCCTGGAGGGCCGTGGAGTGGGCGCGCGTCCGGGCCAGGGTGAGCTGGCGTTCGAGCAGGGCGCCCGCCTTCGCCGCGCCGACCGTGAGGGTGCCGCGCTCCGTTGTCGCCGTCGCGTGGGCGGGGCCGCCGGTGCCCTGCACCGCGGCCGTTCCCGCCCGTGCCGTCCCGGCGGTACGACTGCCCGCGGCCACGGCGACGTCCACCGCCTGCGCGGGCAGGACCGTAGCGCCCGACAGCCGGTGCAACGCCAGCAACAGGCGTTCCAGGCGGGCCTCGTAGGCGTGTTCCAGGCCCAGGGTGCCGGACAGCCAGGCCAGTTCCGGGCGCATCTCCTCGGACCAGTCGGGGTCCAGGAGGGGGCGGAAGGTGTGCAGGCTGGCGCTGATGCGGCGGGCCGAGCGGCGCAGGGCGCGGGCCGCGTCGACGGGCTCCTCCGCGCCGGCCGCCTGGCCCCCGGTCTCCCGGTGCAGGCGCAGGGCGCGGAGGAACTCCGTGGCCTGGGCGCGCAGGTAGCCCGCGAGGGCGTCTCCCGTCACCGCCCCGGCCGTGGGGTCCGTCGGGTCAAGGTGTTGCTGTGCCACGCCGGCGCCTCCGGGCGTCTATGAGCATCTCCTGGACGTTGCGCAGGGGTTGGCCGTCCGCGTCGGTCGCGTGCCGCGTCCACTCGCCGTCCGGGCCGAGGTGCCAGGAGGCGGTGCTGTCGGACATGCCGGTGTCCAGCAGCCGGTTGAGGGCCGCGCGGTGGCCGGGGTCGACCACCCGGACCAGGGCCTCTATCCGGCGGTCGAGGTTGCGGTGCATCATGTCGGCGCTGCCGATCCACACCTCGGGCTCGCCGCCGTTGCCGAAGGCGAACACCCGGGAGTGTTCGAGGAAGCGGCCGAGGATCGAGCGGACCCGTATGTTCTCCGACAGGCCCGTGACGCCCGGGCGGACGGCGCAGATGCCCCGCACCCAGATGTCGACCGGCACGCCCGCCTGGGACGCCCGGTAGAGGGCGTCGATGACCGCCTCGTCCACCATCGAGTTGACCTTGATGCGGACGAAGGCCGGACGGCCCGCACGGTGGTGCTGGACCTCCTTGTCGATCCGCGCGACCAGGCCGTCCCGCAGGGACTTGGGGGCGACCAGCAGACGGCGGTAGGTCTCGCGGCGCGAGTATCCGGACAGCCGGTTGAAGAGGTCGGAGAGGTCCGCGCCGACCTGCGGGTCGGCGGTGAGCAGACCGAGGTCCTCGTACAGGCGGGCCGTCTTCGGGTGGTAGTTGCCGGTGCCGACGTGGCTGTAGCGGCGCAGGGTCTCGCCCTCCTGGCGGACCACCAGCGACAGCTTGCAGTGCGTCTTCAGGCCGACCAGGCCGTAGACGACGTGGCAGCCGGCCTCCTCCAGCTTGCGCGCCCACTTGATGTTGGCGTGCTCGTCGAAGCGGGCCTTGATCTCGACCAGGACGAGGACCTGCTTGCCGGACTCGGCGGCGTCGATGAGCGCGTCGACTATCGGGGAGTCGCCGGAGGTGCGGTACAGGGTCTGCTTGATGGCGAGGACGTCCGGGTCGCCCGCGGCCTGCTCCAGGAACGCCTGCACGGAGGTGGAGAAGCTGTCGTACGGGTGGTGCAGGAGCACGTCCCGCGCGCGCAGGGCCGCGAAGATGTCGGGCGCGGACGCCGACTCGACCTCGGCGAGGTCGCGGTGGGTGCCGGCGACGAACTTGGGGTACTTCAGCTCCGGCCGGTCGAGGCCGTGGATGCGGAAGAGGCCGGTGAGGTCGAGCGGGCCGGGCAGCGGGTAGACCTCCGCCTCGGAGATCTTCAGCTCGCGCACCAGCAGGTCCAGTACCTCGCGGTCGATGGACTCCTCGACCTCCAGGCGCACCGGCGGGCCGAAGCGGCGCCGCATGAGTTCCTTCTCCAGGGCCTGGAGGAGGTTCTCGGTGTCGTCCTCCTCGACCTCCAGGTCCTCGTTGCGGGTGATCCGGAAGGCGTGGTGCTCCAGGATCTCCATGCCCGGGAACAGCTCTTCCAGGTGGTTCGGGGCCGCGATGACGTCCTCGATGGGGACGTAGCGGCCCGGGGAGGCCTCCAGGAAGCGGGTCAGCAGCGGCGGCACCTTCACGCGCGCGAAGTGCTTGTGGCCGCTGACCGGGTTCCGTACGACGACGGCCAGGTTCAGGGACAGGCCGGAGATGTACGGGAAGGGGTGCGCGGGGTCGACGGCCAGGGGCGTGAGGACCGGGAAGATCTGGTGCCGGAAGAGCGTGAAGAGGCGGGCCTGCTCCTTGTCGGTCAGCTCGGACCAGCGGACCAGGTGGATGCCCTCGTCCGCGAGTGCGGGGGCGACGTCCTCGTGGTAGCAGGCGGCGTGCCGCGCCATCAGCTCGCGGGAGCGGGCCCAGATCATCTCCAGCACCTCGCGGGGCTGGAGGCCGGAGGCGGAGCGGGTGGCGACGCCGGTGGCGATACGGCGCTTCAGACCGGCCACCCGGACCATGAAGAACTCGTCCAGGTTGCTGGCGAAGATCGCGAGGAAGTTCGCGCGCTCCAGCAGCGGCGTGTTCGGGTCCTCGGCCAGCTCCAGGACGCGCTCGTTGAAGGCGAGCCAGCTGCGTTCCCGGTCGAGGAAGCGGCCCTGGGGCAGGGGCGCGCCGTCGGTCGGCGCCTCCTCGTAGGTGTCGAGACCCGCGTCGAGGTCGGGTTCCAGGTCGGAGACCACGGCGGCCACGGCATGCTGGCGGTGCGCGGCGATGGAGCCCACGGAGGGCTGGGGGTGCTGTACCTCTGCCTGGGTGTCTTGCTGACTCATGAACCCATTCTTCCGCGCAACGGGTGACACAGGCGCGTCGGAACGTGCGGGCCGGAGCGTGACGGCCCCGTTCCCCGCGGGCCCCTCGGGGGGCGGCGAAGGCTCTGGCACGGCGGGCTTCATTGCCCGAGCGTCGCAAGCCTGGCTGAATCAATGGTTACGGCGACATGACGTGCGGGATAGCGGGGGGCGGCCCGAAGGGGTTCCCGGCCGCGAAACCACCGGTCCGGTACGGGAGCGTGCGGGGCGGGGCCGGGTCTTCGGGTGGCGCGCCGCGCGGGACGGCGTACGCCGGTGGCGGCGAGGACGGTGCCGGTGGCGGCCTGGGTGGGGAGTGTGCGGGGCGGGGCCGGGCCGGTGGGGGCGCCCGGGACCGGCGTGAACCGCACGAGCGCGGGTCGCGGCGCGGGGCCGGGTCTGCGGGCGGTGTGTCGCGCGGGACGGCGTACGCCGGTGGCGGTGGTGGCGGCGAGGATGGTGCCGGTGGCGGCCTGGGTGGGGAGTGTGCGGGGCGGGGCCGGGCCGGTGGGGGCGCCCGGGACCGGCGCGAACGGCACGAGCGCGGGCCGCGCGGGACGCGGACGCGGTCCCAGGGCCCGTGCGTGACCTGGACCTCCCGGTCAGCGGACCAGACCATTCCGCAGAGCGGCTTGTCCGGGGCGGCGCGAAGCCGACCCGGGGCGGCCGGCGGTCGGTGTGGTGCCGGGAAGGCCGTAGGGCTGACGGCCGCGCACACGCGCCCGGTGGGCAGCCGGAACGAGCGAAGAGCGCGGCCATGTCGTCCCGCTCCGGTCCGACGGCGCGGGCGGGGTCCGCCCACTGCTCCGGCTTGCCGCGCGGGCGAGCCGGCGGGGGCGGCGCCCGGGGACCGCCGGACGAACGCGGATGAGGGGCGGTCGTCGGGACGGCCGCCCCTCACCCGGGGAGATCTCAGGTTTCCGTGCGGTACATCAGGTCCGTCTCGTGGACCGTGAAGCCCAGGCGCTCGTACACCGACACCGCCGCCGTGTTGTCGGCGTCGACGTAGAGCATCGCGGCCGGCAGCTGCTGGGCGGCCAGGTGGCGCAGCCCGATCGTGGTGAGGGCCTTGCCGAGGCCGCCGCCCTGTTCGCCGGGCCGGACCCCGAGGACGTACACCTCGCCCAGCCCGTCCTCGGCGTGCACCTTCGTCCAGTGGAAGCCGATCAGCTCGCCGCGCCGCTCGGCGAGGAAGAACCCGGCCGGGTCGAACCACGGCTCGGCCTTGCGGTCGTCCAGGTCCCGCTGGGTGAGCGAGCCCTGCTCCGGGTGGTGGGCGAAGGCGGCGGCGTTCACGGCGAGCCAGGCGGCGTCGTCCTTGCCGGGCACGAACGCGCGCACGGTGACGCCCTCCGGCAGCACCGGCTCGGGCAGCTCAAGATCGGTCAACGACCGGCGCATCTGGCGCAGTTCCCGGAACAGGGTCAGGCCGAGCACCTGGGCGAGGTGCCGGGCGGCGGGGTGCCCGCCGTGCGCCCACACCCGCAGCCGCTTGCCGGAGGTGGCGAGCAGGGCCGCGCCGAGCGCCCGGCCGTGACCGTGCCCGCGGTGCGCGGGATGCACGACCAGTTCGGCGGCCGGTGCCTCCACCGGGTCGGTGTCCTCCAGCTGGGCGTAGCCGACGAGTTCGCCGTCGACGGTCAGCAGCAGATGCGAAACGCCCTCGCGGGCTCCGCCGCGCAGTTGCAGCCGGCCCTGCTCGGACACCGGCTGCTGCCCGTCGACCCGGGCGGCCTCACCGAGCAGGCGCAGCACGGCCTCGGCCCGGTCCGGAGTGAGCGCGGAGTAGGTCTCGATGGAGCGGGCGGGGAAGCCCTGTACGGTGTCGTCGCTGCTCATGCGTATGAGGGTACGGGGCGGCCGGGGCGAATTCCCGGCACATCGGTCACGGCGGCAGCACCGGTAAAGGCAAGGGCAAAGGGAAACCAGGATGTAACCATGAACCCCCTGTCGCGCTACGCGCGTTGACTTTAGGCTGCGCCGAGCCATCACAGCCGACCCACAGGGGGGTCCCATGCCAGCCGCGCCCCGGCGCACCAGACGTCGTACGTACGCCCTTCTCGCGAGCGCGGCCTCTCTCGCCACGGCCGCGGCGCTGACCGCCGCGCTCCCGGCGGACGCGCACGAGAGCCACCACCGTCCGGGCCGCTACCAGGACGTCCAGCTGCTCTCCTTCAACGACCTGCACGGCAACCTGGAGCCCCCGTCCGGCTCCTCCGGCCGGGTCACCGAACTCCAGCCGGACGGCACGACGAAGACGATCGACGCGGGCGGTGTCGAGTACCTGGCGACCCACCTCCGCCAGGCCCGCACCGGCCACCCGTACTCGATCACCGCGGCCGGCGGCGACCTGGTCGGCGCCTCCCCGCTGCTGTCGGGCCTCTTCCACGACGAGCCCACCGTCGAGGCGCTGAACAAGCTGGACCTCGACGTCACCTCGGTCGGCAACCACGAGTTCGACGAGGGCGCGAGGGAACTGGCCCGCCTCCAGAACGGCGGCTGCCACCCCGCGGACGGCTGCTACACGGACCAGGGGTTCCAGGGCGCCGACTTCCCGTACCTGGCCGCGAACGTCCTGGACGACAAGACCGGCAAGCCCCTGCTGAAGCCGTACTGGGTCTGGAAGAAGAAGGACGTCAGGATCGGCTTCATCGGGGTCACGCTGGAGGGCACCCCCGGCATCGTCTCCGCCGACGGCGTCAAGGGCCTGTCCTTCGAGGACGAGGCCGAGACCATCAACAAGTACGCCAAGGTGCTCCAGCGCCAGGGTGTGCAGTCGATCGTGGCCCTGATCCACGAGGGCGGCTACCCGGCCTCCGGCTCCTACAACTACGACTGCGACTCCCCGGGCGCGGGCGACGGCATCTCCGGCCCGATCGTGGACATCGCCAAGAACGTGACCCCGGCGGTGGACGCCCTGGTCACCGGCCACACCCACCAGGCGTACGTCTGCACGGTCCCGGACCCCTCCGGCCGCCCCCGCATGGTCACCTCGGCCTCCTCCTTCGGCCGCCTCTACACGGACACCACGCTGACGTACGACCGCCGCACCGGCGACATCGCGCGTACGGCCGTGCGGTCCGCGAACCACGTGGTGACCCGGGACGTCCCCAGGGCGCCGGACATGACCGACCTGATCTCGCGCTGGAACACCCTGGCCGCCCCGATCGGCAACCGCCCCATCGGCTGGATCTCCGGCGACATCAACAACGGCGGCACCGAGTCCCCGATGGGCGACCTGATCGCCGACGCGCAGCTCGCCCACGGCCGTGAGCTGGACCCGAGGACCAGCCTCGCGCTGATGAACCCGGGCGGGGTCCGGGCCGGCCTCACCTACGCGGCCAAGGGCGCCGAGGGCGACGGCGTGGTCACCTACGCCGAGGGCTTCACGGTCCAGCCGTTCGCCAACACCGTGAACCTCCAGGACTTCACCGGCGCCCAGCTGGTCCAGGTCCTCAAGGAGCAGGTCAGCGGCGCCAACGAGGCGGCCCCGAAGATCCTCCAGCCGTCCGCCGGCCTCACCTACACCCTGGACCTCACCAAGTCCGGCGCGGACCGTGTGGTCACCGGCTCCATCCGCCTGAACGGCGCCCC
Source organism: Streptomyces canarius (assembly GCF_014650735.1). Taxonomy (NCBI): domain Bacteria; kingdom Bacillati; phylum Actinomycetota; class Actinomycetes; order Kitasatosporales; family Streptomycetaceae; genus Streptomyces; species Streptomyces canarius. Next base: position 49,462 of record NZ_BMVN01000043.1, on the reverse strand, counting down.
GGTCGACCCGTCGGCCACCTACCGCGTCGCCACCAACAGCTTCCTCGCGGGCGGCGGCGACGGCTTCCCGACGCTGGCGCAGGGCACGGGTGACCTGGTCGGCGCGGACGATCTGACGGCCCTGGAGAAGTACCTGACGGCCAACTCGTCGGCGACGTCCCCGATCGCACCGCCGAAGGCGGACCGGATCACGGTCGTGCGGTAGTGCCGCCCCGGCTCTTGTCCACAGCTGTGGACAAGAGCCGTCGGCACCTAGGGACGCCCTTCGTCGTTCCGGACGCCCTGGTACGCGTCCCGGATGCTCACGTGGTGGACGTCCTGGCCGAGGAAGAATCCGCCGCATGCCCGAGCGCGTTCACCGAGGCGAACCCGTCCGCGGTGGCGGTGGCCCAGTCCGGGACGGCGGCGGAGGCCCGCGGCTGGGCGCCGGGGGCGAGGAGGCCGTAGCCGGGGGCGCCGCAGGCGGCGAGCGCGAGCGGCAGCCCGAACGCCAGTGCCGTACGGCTCCTGCGGTGACGGGCGCGCCGGGGGATGGTGACCGGGGTGCAGCACCCACCCGGACAACCGACTGGAGTCGTTCATGAGCCCGTGGAGCGGGGGAAGGTTGCCGCGAGCCCCTTCGGTCAACGCTTTAGCAGCGCCGTCCAGTTCTGCTCGCCCGCCCAGTCCGCGAACGTGTGCCAGGCGATCTCGGGGTGGGCCTGGCGCAGGCCGGTGACGTCGACGTCGAGGCCCGTGTCGGTGAAGTAGGCGAACATCGCCGCCAGGTCGGGGGAGTGGGTGCGGACCTGGGCGAGGGGTGGCTGCGTGTGGGCGATCGGGCGGCCCAGGGCGGTGCCGAGGACGGCCGCGATCCGCGCGGGGGTGCACGCGTCGGAGGCGATGTCGAGGCGCCGGCCCGCGAAGTCGTCCCGGCGCTGGAGGGCCAGCGCGGCGAACGCGCCGATGTCGGTGGCCGGGATGAGCGTGAGCGGCCGGTCGGCCGGCATGGCCCAGGCGAAGACGCCGGTGCGCAGCCCGTCGAGGGTCCAGCCGCTCGCGTAGTTGTCCATGAACGCGGCCGGGGCGATCACGGTCCAGGGCAGGCCGGAGGCGCGCAGGTGCTGTTCGACCGCCCACTTGCTCTCGAAGTGCGGGACGCCGGTGCCGCGGTCGGCGTGGGCGGCGGAGGTGAGCACCACATGGCCGAGGCGGGCCCCCGCCGCCGCGTCCACGAGGGCCGTGCCCTGCCGGACCTCCGTCCGGGTGTCGGTGCCGAACGGGGTGGTCACCGCGAAGAGCGCGTCGGCGCCGGCGAGGGCGGCGGCGAGCGAGCCGGGGTCGTCGAAGTCGGCGTGGCGGACCTCGGCGCCCAGGCCGCGCAGCGCCTCGGCGGCGGGTGAGCCGGGCCGGCGGGTCAGCGCCCGGACCTGGTGGCCGGCGGCGAGCAGGGCGCGGGCGGTGGCCCCGCCCTGGGCGCCGGTGGCGCCGGTGACGGCGATGGTGAGCATGGGGGTCCCCCTGGATCGGTACGATTGCTGCGCGGCGCATTGGCTGCGCCGCGCAGCAGATTAGGGCACAAGTTACTGCGTCGCGCAGTAATTTCAGGCGAGGAGGCGAGGAGACCCCGTGACCGATGTGACAGACCCCGACCGGGCCCGCCTGTACGAGGAGCTGGCCCTGGAGTCCCGGCGCTACCTGGCCGCCTACGTGCTGTTCAACCAGGCCGTCGCCGAACACCTCGGTCTGCACCCGACCGACGTGCAGTGCCTGAGCCTGCTGACCGCCGAGCCGGAACCGCTCACCGTCCGGCAGATCGCCGACCGCACCGGTCTCACCACCGGCTCGGCCACCCGTCTGGTGGACCGGCTGGAACGCGGCGGCTACGTCACCCGCACCCCCGACCGGCAGGACCGCCGCCGGGTGCTGGTCACCCCCGTCCCGGAGCGCCTCGCCCGGGTCACCGCGCTGTGGGACGACCTCGGCCAGACCTGGCAGACCCTCCTGGACGACCACAGCGAGGACGAACTGCGGGCGATCACCCGGCACCTGCGCCGGGGCCACGACCTCGGCCACACCCAGGTCCAGCGGCTGCGCGCCATGCCCCGGCCGGACTGAGCGCGCGGGTCAGCCGGCCGGTGTCTCCGGTGGCGGGGTCGGCGCCCCCGGCAGCCGTAGCGTCGCCACCGCCCCGCCGCCCTCGGCGGGGGCCAGGGAGACCTCGCCGCCCGCCTGCTTCACCGTACGGGCGACGATGGACAGGCCGAGGCCCGAGCCCGGCAGGGCACGGGCGCTGGGGGAGCGCCAGAACCGGTCGAAGACGTGCGGGAGTTCGTCCGCGGCGATGCCGGGACCGTGATCGCGGACCGTCAGCACGCCCTCGCCGAGCCGCACCTCGACCGTGCCGCCCTCGGGGCTGAACTTCACCGCGTTGTCCAGGACGTTGACGATCGCCCGCTCCAGCGCGGAGGGCTCCGCCCGGACGAACCAGGGCTCCAGGTCCGCGGTGATCGACAGCTCGGGGCCGCGCAGCCGGGCCCGGCGCAGCGCCGCCTCGACGGTGTCCTGGAGGGCGACCACCTGGACGCGTTCGCCGTGCTGCCCCTCCGAGCGGGACAGCTCCTGGAGGTCGCCGATCAGCGCGGCCAGTTCGGTCACCTGCGCCTTCACCGAGGAGAGCAGCGCCTTGCGGTCCTCGGGCGGGATCGGACGGCCCGTCTCCTCGCTGCGGGTGAGCAGCTCGATGTTCGTCCTGAGCGACGTCAGGGGCGTACGCAGTTCATGGCCGGCGTCCGCGATCAGCTGCTGCTGGAGTTCGCGGGAGCTGGCCAGCGAGGCGGTCATCGAGTTGAACGACCGGGACAGCCGGGCCACCTCGTCCTCGCTGACGTCCGCCACGGGGATGCGGATGGTCAGGTCCTCCGTGCGGGCCACGTGCTCCACGGCCTCGGTGAGCTTGTCGACGGGGCGCAGCCCGGCCCGCGCGACGGCCAGGCCCGCGGCACCGGCGCCGACGACACCGACGGCGGAGACGAGGAGGAGGACCAGGGCGAGGTCGTTGAGGGTCTTCTGCGTGCTCTTGAGCGGTACGGCGATGAGCACGCCGACATTGGGCCCGCGTCCGCCGCTCGGGGTGGCGGTGGGGCCGACGGGCTTGGTGAGCACCCGCAGCTCGTTGCCGTCGTCGTCGCTGCCGTTGCGGAAGTACAGGATGCTGGGGTCGAGGTTCTTGATCTCGGTCTTGTCGGCCTGGGTGACCCTGATCTGGCCCGACGCGGCACCGAACAGGCAGATCTTGCCGTCCTCCGTGACGAGCTGGGAGTACCGGTCGCGCAGCAGGAAGCTGTTGGCCTGCGGGGTGTCCGTGCAGTTGTCGAGGGTGAACTGCAACTGGTCCGTCTGCGTCGTGTTCCGCAGGGACTTCTGGAGGTCCTCGTCGAGCTGGTCGTACAGCTTCCGCTCCACGAGGAACCAGCAGGTCACCGAGACCGCCGCCACCGCGAACGCCACCGCCGCCGCGACCAGCATCGCCAGTCGCGCCCGCAGCGGCAGCGCCCGGTACCGGCGCGCCAGCTGCCTCACTCGGCGCCGCCCTGCCGCAGGACGTAGCCCACCCCGCGCACGGTGTGCACCAGGCGCGGCTCGCCGCCGGCCTCGGTCTTGCGGCGCAGGTACATGACGTAGACGTCGAGCGAGTTGGAGGAGGGCTCGAAGTCGAAGCCCCACACCGCCTTCAGGATCTGCTCACGGGTGAGCACCTGACGCGGATGGGCCATGAACATCTCCAGCAGGGTGAACTCCGTGCGGGTCAGTTCGACCGGCCGGCCGCCGCGCGTGACCTCCCGGGTCGCGAGGTCCATGCGCAGGTCGGCGAAGGTGAGCGCCTCGTCCGCCTGGGCCTCGGCGGACACCGCCGCCGCGTAGGAGCTGCGGCGCAGCAGGGCGCGGATGCGGGCGAACAGCTCGTCCAGCTCGAACGGCTTCACCAGGTAGTCGTCGGCGCCCGCGTCGAGACCGGTGACCCGGTCGCCGACCGTGTCGCGGGCGGTGAGCATCAGGATCGGGGTGGTGTCCCCCGCACCCCGGATGCGGCGGGCCGCGGTCAGCCCGTCCATGCGCGGCATCTGGATGTCCAGCACGACCAGGTCCGGCTGGTAGGCCGTGGCCTTCTCCAGGGCGTCCGCGCCGTCGACGGCGACCTCGGTGCCGTACCCCTCGAAGGCGAGGCTGCGCTGGAGGGCCTCGCGCACGGCCGGCTCGTCGTCGACGATCAGGATGCGCTGGGGGTCACGGTCGCCTTCGGCGGGACTCATCGCTCGCGTTTCCTCGGGGTGCGGTGGGTGGGGCGGCCGGTGCCTTCCGGCCGGGGGTGGGGGCCTCCCGGCCGTGGCCGGTGTCTCTCAGCGTCCCATGTCCGGGGGCCGGGGACACGCCCGCCGGTCAGACCCGGACCGTGTTCAGACGGTGCAGGGGGACCTTGCGGCGGTGCGGACGGGCGGCGGAGGTGCGCAGGCCCATCAGCTGGGGGACCGGCGTCACGGGCGCGGCCACCTCGGGAGCCCGGGGCGCCGGGACGGGCACGTGCAGCTCGGACACGATGGACAGGGCCAGGGTGAGGCCGGCCGGACCACGCTCACTGAACCGGTGGGGGACGTGCTTGATCATGACCTGCTCCTTGCACTCGGTGTCGCTAGCTGTCGGAGCCCGCCCGCAGCTTGGCCAGGTCGGACTTCACCGTGTCGACGGGGATGGCGAAGCCGAGGCCGATACTGCCCGCGTCCGAGGACAAGGACGCCTGCGAGGCGGAGGAGTACATCGCGGAGTTGATGCCTATGACGTGACCGCTCGCGTCGATCAGCGCGCCGCCGGAGTTGCCGGGGTTGAGGGACGCGTCGGTCTGGATGGCCTTGTAGGTGGTGGTGGACGAACCGGTGTCGCCGTTGAACTCACGGCCGCCGAACTGGAAGGGCCACTGCCCCTCGCCGTCCTGGCCCTGGCCCTGGTTCTCGTCGGTGGAGACGGTGACGTCCCGGTTCAGGGCGGAGACGATGCCGCTGGTGACCGTGCCGGTCAGCCCCTCGGGGGAGCCGATCGCGACGACCGTGTCACCGACCTGGACGCTGCCCGAGTCACCGAGCGCCGCCGCCTTCAGACCGGAGGCGCCCTTCAGCTTGATCAGCGCGAGGTCCTTGGAGCTGTCGGTGCCGACGACCTCGGCGGTGTAGCTCTTGCCGTCGCTGGTGCGCACCTTGACCGAGGTGGCGCCGGAGACGACGTGGTTGTTGGTGACGATCTCGCCGTTCGACGTGATGATCACGCCGGACCCGGTGGAGGAGCCGTTCTGGAGCGTCGCGTTGATCTCCACCACGCTCGGGCTGACCGCCGCGGCGATGGCGGCGACGTCGCCCTTCTTGCTCGACGGCACCACGGTGGTGGTGCTGCCGGCGGTGGCGACCGTGTCCTTGCCGGTCAGCTCCTGGAAGGCGTACGCCGTACCGCCGCCGACCGCCGCCGCGACGATCGCGACCGCCGCGAGCAGGCCCATCGGGCCGCGGGCGCGCTTCTTCCCGGGCTCGGGGGCCGCGACCGCCGGCTGGTACGGCGGCGGGGGCGGCCACTCGGGGTTCACAGGAGTGGAGTAGGAGTGCGGCTGCTCGTAGGTGCCCTGGCTCTCGGTCATGACAGAAGCGTCCCCCGTGACCATGAGAGCTTCCTGAGTGCCGCCTGAGAAGCCCGGCAGAAGCTCGTTTGCCGGACATAAAGACGGGCGCGGGGCCCTCTTCCGAGGAGCGCCCGGGGTCAGCTACAGCCGCAGCTCGTGCGCAGCACCAGTCGTGAGGGGAACGTCTTCAGCCGCTCGCGCCGGGACCCGGCGATCCGCAGCCCGTCGTCCAGCACCAGGTCGACCGCCGCCCGCGCCATCGCCGAGCGGTCGGAGGCGACCGTGGTCAGCGGCGGGTCGGCGAGCGCGGCCTCCTTGATGTCGTCGAAGCCGGCCACCGCCAGCTCCCCGGGCACGTCGATGCGCAGCTCGCGCGCGGCCCGCAGCAGGCCGATGGCCTGGTCGTCGGTGGAGCAGAAGACGGCGGGCGGCCGATGGGGGCCGGACAGGACGTCCAGGGCCACCCGGTAGGCGTCGTAGCGGTTGTACGGCGCCTCGAACAGCCGGCCCTCGGTGGACAGGCCCGCCTCGGCCATGGCCCGCTTCCAGCCCTCGACGTGGTCGGAGACCGGGTCGCCGACGGCCGGCGTCTGCGCCGTGCCGCCCATACAGGCGACGTAGTCGTAGCCGTGCTCCAGCAGGTGGCGCACGGCGAGCTGGGCGCCACCCAGGTCGTCCGTCACCACGGCGACGTCGTCGATGGCCTCCGGACGCTCGTGCAGCAGCACCACCCGGGCGTCCCAGGCGTCGATCTCGGCGGCGGCCAGGTCGTTCAGGGCGTGCGAGACGAGGATCAGGCCCGAGACGCGCATGCCGAGGAAGGCGCGCAGGTAGTGCACCTCGCGCTCGCCGATGTAGTCGGTGTTGCCGACGAGGACCATCTTCCCGCGCTCCGAGGCGGCCTGCTCGACCGCGTGCGCCATCTCGCCGAAGAAGGGCTGGCGGGCGTCGGGGATGATGAGGCCTATGAGGTCCGTGCGCCGGGACGCCATCGCCTGGGCGACCCGGTCGGGGCGGTACCCCAGTTCCTTGATCGCGGCGAGGACACGCTCGCGCGTTGCCGGGGCGACCGGCCGGGGTCCGTTGTTGATGACATAACTGACGACGGCTGTGGAGGTTCCCGCCAGCCGTGCCACGTCATCCCGAGTCACCTTGGCCACGCGCGGAGTCTACGCGGATTGACCCGCCGTGGGCAGGGCGTATCGCAGGGCGGCCGTGCGAGGACGATGCCCCGCCCGGGTGCCGCTCATGCGTGCGCTGCGGGCCGGCTACGCCTCCGCGTGGACCTCGGTGCCTTCCAGGACGGCGGTCGCGTCCGCATCCTCCGGCTTTGCCCGGCCCGCCTTGGCCTTGGCCTCCTCGGCGGAGCGGTCCGGCTTCTCCGGCGTAACGAATCGATAACCGACGTTCCGGACGGTTCCGATCAGCGATTCGTGCTCCGGGCCGAGCTTGGCGCGCAGCCGCCGTACGTGCACGTCGACCGTGCGGGTGCCGCCGAAGTAGTCGTAGCCCCACACCTCCTGGAGGAGCTGGGCGCGGGTGAAGACGCGGCCCGGGTGCTGGGCGAGGTATTTGAGCAGCTCGAACTCCTTGAAGGTCAGGTCCAGGACCCGCCCCTTGAGCTTGGCGCTGTAGGTCGCCTCGTCCACCGACAGATCGCCGTTGCGGATCTCCATCGGCGAGTCGTCGTTGACGATCTGCTGGCGCCCCATGGCGAGCCGCAGTCGCGCCTCGACCTCCGCCGGACCGGCGGTGTCCAGCAGGACGTCGTCGATGCCCCAGTCGGCGGTGACGGCGGCGAGGCCGCCCTCGGTGACGACGAGGAGCAGCGGACAGCCGGGGCCGGTGGACCGCAGCAGCTGGCAGAGGCTGCGCACCTGGGGCAGATCGCGCCGGCCGTCGACGAGGATGACGTCGGCGCCCGGGGTGTCGACCAGGGCGGGTCCCTCCGCCGGGGCGACCCGCACGTTGTGCAGGAGCAGGCCGAGGGCCGGAAGCACCTCCGTCGACGGCTGGAGGGCATTGGTCAGGAGCAGCAGAGAACTCATACGTCTGGTTCCTCCTCGGTCCCTGCGAGGACAGTGCGGACGGGTACTGCTCTGCGATCCCGAAGGCCCCGTACACCGGCGGTCACCCGAGGTTTCCCGCTGCGTATACAACGCTTCCGAAAGCACAAAAGGACCCGGGGGCTACGCTGCCCGAGTCCTCTGCCCAGCAGAATAGCCCACATGAGCAACCGTCCGGCAGGTCATGGGACACGTTCCACCGTTCGTCCGAATTGCGAGACAGGCAGACAGGGCCCTATCCGGACGTTTCTCCGCACCGCCGACGGAATTCCGATCGATTCCGTATACGATCCGCCCCCCGTCGTATACGACACCCTTCCGGACGCCTCCCGGACGGCCTCCCGTGACCTGGTGTTCGTCATCGCGCACGGCTTCACCGGCGACGTGGACCGCCCGCACGTGCGCCGGGTGGCGGGCGTCCTGCGCGGCTACGGCGCCGTCGTCACCTTCTCCTTCCGCGGCCACGGCCGCTCCGGCGGACGGTCCACGGTCGGCGACAAGGAGGTGCTGGACCTCGCCGCCGCCGTGGAGTGGGCCCGCGGTCTCGGGCACGCGCGCGTGGTGACCGTCGGCTTCTCCATGGGCGGCTCGGTGGTCCTGCGGCACGCGGCGCTGCACGGCGGCACGGACGCCGTCGTCTCCGTCAGCGCACCGGCCCGCTGGTACTACCGGGGCACGGCCCCCATGCGCCGCCTGCACTGGCTGGTCACCCGCCCCGAGGGCCGCCTGGTGGGCCGCTACGGCCTGCGCACGCGCATCCACCACCGGGACTGGGACCCGGTCCCGCTCTCGCCGGTGCAGGCGGTCCCGGAGATCGCCCCGACGCCGCTCCTCATCGTCCACGGCGACCGCGACGGCTACTTCCCGCTCGACCACCCCCGGATGCTCGCCGAGGCGGCCGGCGAGCACGCCGACCTCTGGGTCGAACCGGGCATGGGCCACGCGGAGCACGCGGCGGACGACGCCCTGATGGCCCGGATCGGGGACTGGTCGGTGACGGCGGCGGGCTAGCCTGACCCACACTGTCCTTATCGTTCTCTTGTTTTGTTCCTGTCCCTGCCGTCGATTGAGGATTCAGATGCCCAAGGTCACGGTGCGCTACTGGGCCGCCGCCAAGGCCGCGGCCCAGGTCGCCGAGGAGCCGTACGAGGCGGACACGCTGGCCGGCGCGCTGGCCGCCGTGCGTACGCGACACCCCGGCGAACTCACCCGCGTACTGGAGCGATGCTCCTTCCTCGTCGACGGCGACCCCGTCGGGACCCGCGCGCATGAGACGGTACGGCTGGCCGAGGGCGGCACGGTCGAGGTGCTCCCGCCGTTCGCAGGAGGGTGAGCGATGACCAACCAGCCGTACCAGGAGCCGTATCAGGGCGGCCCCTACGAGGGCTACGACCCCTACCAGCAGCAGTGGCCCGCGCAGGAGCCGCACCCCGGGCAGCCCGGCCACGACCCGGAACTCACCCAGCAGTGGCAGGGCCAGACCTGGGAGACGCAGACGCACGCGCCGGTGCAGGCGGCGGAGACGGCGTACCTGCCGCGGCAGGAGCAGCAGCAGGGCGGGTACCAGCAGGCGGGGTATCCGCAGCCGGGGTACCAGCAGCCCGCTTACCAGCAGCCGCAGTACCAGCAGCCCCAGCCCCAGCAGCAGTACGCCGAGCCGTACGCGGGGACGTACGGTGGGGCGCCCGCGGGGGCGTACGGCGGGACGCACGCGGGGGCGGGGACGTACCCGCCCGCGCCGCACCCCGAACCGGCACCCGCGCCCGCACCGGAGCCCGCGGCGGCTGCGTCCGCGGCCCCGGCCGACGCGGAGGCCGGGCCCGCCTACGGCCCCGCCACCCTCGCCGGCAACGCGCGGATCACCGACGCCCAGCGGGCCCGCCTGGAGGGCCGTTCCCCGATCATCGAGCCCGGCATGCAGCCGGCGCTGCTCACCGCCGTGCTGGGCCTGCTCCTCGCCGCGGCGGCGCCCGTCGCCTCGTACGCGCTGGCCGTGCCGCTGGTGGTGCTCCAGGCGGTGACGGCCGCGGGCTGGTTCCGGCTGAACGGCATGTGGCCCGCCCGGCAGGGCATCGCGCTGGCCTTCGCGGGCGCGCTGACGTCCGACGTGGCGGTCCTCGCGGCGGGCCGCGACCACGCCCTGGTGGCCATCCTCGGCCCGCTCGGGCTCTGGGTGCTGCTCTCCCTCGTCCTCCAGCTGCGCTCGCACGCCTCGCCGGACGAGCGGATGTACGGCCTGATGGCGACGGTCGCCTCGGCGGCGCTCGCGGTCCTGGCCACCGGGTACCTGGCCGTCGACCCGCACGCGGTCTCGGTCGGCGCCGCGGCGGTCGCGGTGACGGTCCTGGCCCGTGCCCTGCCCCTGCCGACCCCGGTGTCGGTCGTGGTCGCCCTGCTGGCGGCGGCGGGCGCGGGGATCGCCGTGGGCGGCATGACCGGCTTCGGCACGAAGGGGGCGCTGCTGGGCGCCGCCGCCGGGGTGTGCGCCCTGGTCGGCCACCGGGTGGCCAGCTACGACTACCCGTCCCGCTTCGTCCACTTCACGGCCGGCGTGGCCCTGCCCCTGTCGGCGGCGGCACCGGTGGTGTGGGTCCTGGGGCGCGCCCTGGGCTGAGGCCGGGGGCGGACCAGGGTCGCTTCGGGGCCATCCCCGATGTCCCGGCGCGCGGGCGGGAGAAGGATCGATCACATGACTTCTCTCTCCCGACGCGCCTTCACGGGCATGGGCGCGACCGCCGTCCTGACGCTCGCCACCGCGGGGCTCGCCACCCCGGCGACGGCCGTGCCGATCGCGGACGGCCCCACCGCCCCGGACCCCCCTGCCCCGCTCGACCCCGCCGCCTTACGCGCCGCGATCGGCGATCTCTCGCATCCGGAGGCGACGGCCTCCCAGCTGCTGGTGGAGCGGCGGGGCAGCCGTTGGTACGGCACGGCGGGCACGGCCGACCCGGCGAGCGGCCGGTCCGTCCGGGCGGACGACCGCTTCCGCGCGGGCAGCGTGACGAAGGCCTTCGTGGCCACGGTCGTGCTGCGACTCTGGGCGGAAGGCCGGGTGGATCTCGACGCCCCGATCACGCACTGCCTTCCCGGCCTCGCCCTGCCCTCCCGCTTCCACCGCGTCACGGTGGCGCATCTGCTCCAGCACACCAGCGGGCTGCCCGACCACCGGGGCCTGCCGGACCTCGGCACACCGGAGGCGGTCCTGCGGCACCGCTTCGACCACTGGACACCGCGGGCCCTGGTCGCCACGGTGACGCGGGACCGCCTCAAGTTCCCTCCCGGCTGCGCGCAGGAGTACCGGGGCGTCAACTACGTGTTCCTCGCCCTCCTGATCGAGGAACTGACGGGGCGACCCTACGGCGAGGTGATCGCCTCCCGGATCCTGCGGCCCCTGGGACTGACCGGCACGCGGATACCGGGCGACGATCCCCGCCCGCACGGCCCGTCCGTCCACGGCTTCCTGCGCATGACGGACGGCGGCCTGCGCGATGCGACGGTCTACGACCAGTCCGCCGCCTGGGGCGAGGGCGAACTGGTCTCCACCGCGAACGACCTCTTCCGGTTCCAGGAGGCCCTGTTCAGCGGGGTGCTCCTGCCGGGGCGGGCCCTGCGGAAGATGGTCACTCTGCCCACCGTGCCCATGCTGGACGGCACCCCGGCCCGCTACGGCATGGGCCTCCAGGCGGCCACGGTGAACGGCGCGACCTTCTGGGGGAAGACCGGCGAGACCTACGGCTACCGCACCCGTGTGTTCGCCACGCGCGACCTGTCGACCCGCTTCGTGCTGTCCTACACGCCGACCGCGCTGAACGCGGGTGAGGACATGATCAACCGGGTGGTCGGCGTGCTGACCAACTGAGCCCCGCGCGGGGTCACGGCTCGACCACGACCTCCTGGGCCGCCGCCGTCTCCCCGGCCAGGAGGCGCGCGTCGACCGGGACGTTCCGCTTCACCACCGCCAGCGCCACCGGCCCCAGCTCGTGGTGGCGTACCGACGTCGTCACGACACCGACCTTGCGGCCCTCCGGACCCTCGTCCGCGACGCGGATCTCCGTGCCGGGGACCGGGAGATGGACGTCGCTGCCGTCCAGGTGCAGGAAGACCAGCCGGCGCGGCGGCTTGCCCAGGTTCTGCACCCGGGCGACGGTCTCCTGACCCCGGTAGCAGCCCTTCTGGAGGTGCACGGCCGTGCCGATCCAGCCCAGCTCGTGCGGGATGGTGCGGTGGTCGGTCTCGAAGCCGAGCCGGGGCCGGTGCTGCTCGACGCGCAGCGCCTCGTAGGCGAGGAGCCCGGCGGCGGGGCCGTGGGAGGCGGCGAACTCCTCCAGGCCGGCCCGGGGCAGGAAGACGTCACGGCCGTACGGCGTCTCGCGCACGACGGCCCCGTCCGGGACGTCGGCGATCGAACCGGCGGGCAGGTGCACCACGGCGATGTCGGCGGTGCGGTCGGCGACCTCCACCCGGTAGAAGAACTTCATCGACTCCAGGTACGCGATCAGCGCGTCCTGGGTGCCGGGCTCCACATGGGCCCAGACGGTCGTGCCGTCGTCCACCAGGTACAGGGCATGCTCGATGTGCCCGTGCGCGGAGAGGATCAGGGCCTCGGTGGCCTCTCCCACGGGCAGTTCGCTGACGTGCTGGGTGAGCAGCAGGTGCAGCCAGCTCAGCCGGTCCTCGCCGCTGACGGTGACGACACCGCGGTGCGAGAGATCGACGAAACCGGTGCCGTCGGCGAGGGCGCGCTGTTCACGGAACAGGTCGCCGTAGTGGGCGGCGACACCTTCGTCCACACCCTCGGCGGGGACGGCGCCGGGCAGGGACAGCAGGGGGCTCTTCATACCGCAAGCCTACGACGTGGTACTTGAACCCTTCAGGGAACAGTCCTGGCACCGGCCGAAGATCGCGAAGTGCTTCATGTCGGTGTCGAAACCGAACTGCCGGCGCAGCTTGTCCGTGAACTCCGCGGCCACGTCCACGTCCGCCTCGATGACGTTGTCGCAGTCCCGGCACACCAGGTGCAGATGGTGGTGGCGGTCGGCGAGGTGGTAGGTCGGGGCACCGTGCCCGAGGTGGGCGTGGCTGACCAGGCCCAGTTCCTCCAGCAGCTCCAGCGTGCGGTAGACGGTGGAAATGTTGACCCCCGACGCCGTCTTCCTCACTTCCGCAAGGATGTCGTCGGGGGTCGCGTGTTCAAGGGTGTCCACGGCTTCCAGGACAAGCTGCCGCTGCGGCGTCAGCCGGTAGCCGCGCTGCCTGAGGTCGCTCTTCCAGTCGGTGCTCACCACACGCCCAGTGTAGGAGGGCCGACGACCATCAAGGAGCCGAAGAGCCTGTGGGCAGGTCGCCCGACATCAAAAGGTCGGAGAGGACCTCACGCAGATCCGCGGTCGCTCGGATGATCTCCTCGTGTGCTCTGGTCTTCTCGTCGATCGCGTGGAGGGCGGCTCCGATCTCCCTCTGCTGGTCGAGCGCGGGCAGCGGCACCGCCAGGTCATGGAGCGTGCGCACGGTGATGGACCGCATGCCGGTGGTGCCGACCGCTCGCCGCTCTAGTTATTCACCGGCTCCCCGACGCGAGAGGTAGGCGAGCAGGTACGCGGCCTGCGTGGGATCGTGCGCGCGCACCCGGAACAGGTGGGTGTTGCAGCCACCCGCTTTCCTGAGCGGTCACGAGCGCGACTCGGCCCACCGTCCCGGTGCGCGTCACCAGGATGTCGTCGGCGAGCACCCGGTACTTGGACAGGTCACGTGCCGTCCGGGGGGGGCGACGCACACCATGCCGGACCGGTCCGCGATCCTTCGATTGCGCGGATCGGCCGGACGGATCAGCGGCACTCCCGCCTCGATCTGCTCGGTCCTGCGCACGGCTGGACCGCCACCCTGGATCTCGCAGATGTCGCCGAGGGACACCCGCCGCCAGCCGTGTGGGAGAGCCTCGATCACGTCCTCGCTCACAGGCCGTACCTCCCCAGCAGCTCCTCCACCGCGGCGTCCGCTTCCCGCGTTCGCGCGTGCATCTCGGCCAGGTGCCCGGCCAGAGTCGCCAGATCCGCCCCCCTTGATCGGCACGTGCCCGAGGAGCCGGAAACAACCGGAAACGACACAGGGCCCCGGCGCGGTGCGCGGGGCCCTGTGGAAGAGAAGATCAGAAAGAGGCGGCGGCCTACTTGAAGAAGGCGATGCCGTCGTCCGGGAGGTCGTCGGGGAGGGCCTTCGCCCAGCGTTCGACGTCCTCGGGGGTGACGACCTTCTTGAGCTGGGCCGACATGTAGGGGCGCAGCGGGACCTCGGGGGTCTGCTTCTCGCCGACCCACATCAGGTCGCTCTTGACGTAGCCGTAGAGCCGCTTGCCGCCGCTGTACGGCCGCGCGTCAGCGGTGCGGGCGACGGCGTCCGTCACCAGGTCGATCTGCGGCTTCTTGTCGGCCATCGCGCCGTACCAGATCTCGATCACGCCGTCGTCGCGGGTCATCGTGACCTCGACCGTGCGGTCGGGGCGGATCCGCCAGAAGCCGGACTCGGTCTCCAGGGGGCGGACCTTGTTGCCGTCCTGGTCGAGCACCCAGGTGCGGGAGCGGTACTCCAGGAAGTCCCGGCCGTCGTGGGTGAAGCTGACCTCCTGCCCGAAGTTGCACTTCTGGGAGCCGGGGAAGTCGTGCACGCCCGCGCCGGCCCAGTTGCCGAGCAGGAAGGCGAGCGGGACGAGGTCCTTGTGCAGGTCGGACGGGATCTCGATCATGAGCGGAGGCTTTCGTGGGTGTGGATCAGCGCTGGCCCTGGTACAGCTTCTTCACGGTCAGACCGGCGAAGGCGAGCACGCCGACGCAGACCAGGACCAGCAGGATTTCGAAGAATGCTTGCACGGGTGCTCCTTGAGCGTGGGTGGGCGGACGACAGAGCCGCAGCCCAGCTTACGCGGCCGGGCCGGGGCGCTCCTTGTGAGGGGCGGCGCCGCCGAGGGCTACGCTTCCCGCATGGCGAAGAAGCTCGTGATCAAGGTGACGGCCGGGGCGGACGCTCCCGAGCGGTGCTCGCAGGCGTTCACGGTGGCCGCGGTGGCCGTGGCCAGCGGGGTCGAGGTCTCGCTGTGGCTGACCGGGGAGTCGTCCTGGTTCGCGCTGCCGGGCCGGGCCGCCGAGTTCGAGCTGCCGCACGCCGCGCCGCTGCCCGATCTGCTGGAGTCGGTCCTCGCCGCCGGACGCGTCACCCTGTGCACGCAGTGCGCCGCCCGCCGGGAGATCACGGAGAAGGACGTCATCGAGGGCGTGCGGATCGCCGGCGCGCAGGTCTTCGTGCAGGAGGCACTCGGGGACGAGACACAGGCGCTCGTCTACTGAGTCCTCCACCGGCTGAGTCCTCCACCGCCGGCCGGCCGCGACCTCGCCGGCCCCTCTAGGGGCGCGGGCGTTTCTTGCCGTCCAGCTCGTCCCACCACTCGTCGGACTGCGGGTCGCCGGAGGGGTCGTCCCACCAGCGGTCCTCCGGGCCCCGGCGGTTGGCGATCATCGCGGCGACCGGCGGGATGACCATGGCCACCACGCACATGCCGACGGCCGCCGGCACCGACCAGATGCGAATGACCCCCCAGGCCAGGACGAAGAGGCCGATGCAGGTCCCCATCATGGCGAAGTAGATGTGCCGACGCCGGGCGTACATACGTCCACTGTAGGTCCGGCGCGGCCTGTCACAACTGATCCACAAATCCCGGTGACCGGGCCCGGCGGGGTTACCGTGGCGTGTCCGTACCGGATTCACCAACGCCGTCGCCGACCCGGGGGAACCACCACATGCGCGCCCTGCGAATACTCCTGATCATCGTCGTGATCCTGGGCGGACTCTTCGTGATCGTGGACCGGGTCGCGGTGCACTTCGCCGAGGGCGAGGCCGCGGACAAGCTGAAGGCGACCGAGAACCTGCCCTCGACCCCGAGCGTGGACATCAAGGGCTTCCCGTTCCTCACGCAGGTCGCGGGCGGCTCGCTGGACGACGTCGAGGTCGGCATCAAGGAGTACGAGGCGGCCACCGGCAAGCCCGGCCAGACCATCCGGGTCGACGACCTGAAGGCCGACATGAAGGGCGTCGAGTTCTCCGGCGACTACAGCTCGGCCACCGCGTCCACCGCGACCGGCACGGCGTCGATCTCCTACGCCGAGCTGCTGAAGACGGCCAAGTCCCAGCCGACCGAGGTGGCCCCCGGCGTCATGGCCCGGATCGTCGGCCTCTCCGACGGCGGCAACGGAAAGATCAAGGTCGCGGTGGAGGGGACCGTCTCGTCCCTCGGGATCAAGCAGACGGTGTCCGTGCTCAGCTCGGTGGCCGTGGTGAACAACAAGGTCGAGGTGCACGCGGACTCCCTGCCCCAGCTGGGCGCCGCCGCGATCGCCGAGGACCGCATCCGCGAGATCACCGACTTCCAGCAGGTCATCGACCAGCTTCCCGGCGGCATCAAGCTGGACAAGGTGGAGGCCGCGCCGAAGGGCGTGCAGATCAGCGTGAAGGGTTCGGACGTCAAGCTGGCGGGGTAGGGGGACCGGCGCCGACGGGAACGGACGCCGGTGGGCCCGAACACGGGACCTGTCCGACTGGCGAGACGGTCACGTCCGTAGCGCAGATGCGATGACCGGCACGCGGGCCCGGGAGCCGTCCGACGGCTCCCGGGCCACGTCGCATGTCCCGCCATTCGGACGATCCCATCTCGCCATGTGACACACCGGTGACACGCCCGCCCGGACGTCCCTACGATCGAGGCCATGAAGCGACAGGCGGATCTTACGAAGCGGCGGGCAGTGGACCTGTGCCGCGTTGCCGCCATGCTCTGTCGCCCCTTCTGAGCGGAAGCCCCGGCTCCCGCGTCTCACCCGCCCTGCTGCCAGGGCATCCGTGCGCCGCTCGGCACCGAGCGCGCCCCCCTCTCTACTCGCACGCCCCGCCGCGACTGCCCCGGAGGAGAAAGAGCATGAGCCGCAGCGACGTCCTGGTCGACGCCGACTGGCTCCAGGAGCACCTGGACGACCCGACCATCGCGATCGTCGAGGTGGACGAGGACACGTCCGCCTACGACAAGAACCACATCAAGAACGCGATCCGCATCGACTGGACCAAGGACCTCCAGGACCCGGTCCGCCGTGACTTCATCGACCAGGAGGGCTTCGAGAAGCTCCTGTCGGAGAAGGGCATCGCCAACGACCACACGGTCGTCCTCTACGGCGGCAACAACAACTGGTTCGCGTCGTACGCCTACTGGTACTTCAAGCTGTACGGCCACGAGAACGTCAAGCTCCTCGACGGCGGTCGCAAGAAGTGGGAGCTGGACGCCCGCGAGCTGGTCGCCGGCGACGAGGTCCCCGAGCGCCCGAAGACCGACTACACGGCCAAGGCGCAGGACACCTCGATCCGCGCCTTCCGCGACGACGTCGTGAGCGCGATCGGCGTGCAGAACCTCGTCGACGTCCGCTCGCCCGACGAGTTCTCCGGCAAGCTGCTCGCCCCGGCGCACCTGCCGCAGGAGCAGTCGCAGCGTCCGGGCCACGTGCCGACCGCGAGGAACATCCCGTGGTCGAAGAACGCCAACGACGACGGCACCTTCAAGTCGGACGAGGAGCTCAAGGAGCTCTACGCCGCCGAGGACGTGGACCTCGCCAAGGACACGATCGCCTACTGCCGCATCGGTGAGCGCTCGGCCCTGACCTGGTTCGTGCTGCACGAGCTGCTCGGTGTGGAGAACGTCAAGAACTACGACGGCTCCTGGACCGAGTACGGCTCCCTCGTCGGCGTGCCGATCGAGCTCGGCGCCAACAAGTAACCCGACCGGCCTTCCGGTCAGACCGAGACCCCTCTGGAGACGTACATGTGTGGAGCGAAGGCCGGCGGCCCGGACGCCTCGA
Source organism: Streptomyces canarius (assembly GCF_014650735.1). Taxonomy (NCBI): domain Bacteria; kingdom Bacillati; phylum Actinomycetota; class Actinomycetes; order Kitasatosporales; family Streptomycetaceae; genus Streptomyces; species Streptomyces canarius. Next base: position 31,871 of record NZ_BMVN01000043.1, on the reverse strand, counting down.
CGATCAAGCCCGGTGAGACCACGATCCAGGGCCAGGTGACCCGCGACGGCGAGCCGGTGGTCGGATACGTCCGACTGCTCGACTCGACCGGCGAGTTCACCGCGGAGGTGCCCACCTCCGCGACCGGCCAGTTCCGCTTCTACGCGGCCGAGGGCACGTGGACGCTGCGGGCGCTGGTGCCGGGCGCGACCGCCGACCGCACGGTCGTCGCCCAGAAGGGCGGACTGGCCGAGGTCGCCATCGCGGTCTGAGCGACCTTTCGCCCGTGCGCGGGCTCAGTGACGGCTGAGGGCCGCATCCCCTGGGTTGGACGCCAGAGGGGGTGCGGCCCTTCGGCTGTGCAGGGGGCTGCGTCAGCAGCGCCGGACCGCCGCGAGGCCGATCGCCGCGAGCGGCGCGCCGACGCAGGGCGCGGCGAGGAAGCCGCTGACGGCCGCACCGTCGGGCACGCGGCGCCCGGGACGGCGTCGGGGGCGGGGCGGGGAACCCGGGGCGGGAGCCGGGCCGGTGGCGCCGGGCGCACCACGCACCCCGGGATGGAACGCGGGATGGAACGGCGGCAGCGCGTTGGCCGGCGGGGTCATGGTCCGGTCCCGCGGGGCCGGGTTCTCCCGCTGCCGCCGCTTGCACTCCTCGTACGGCAGACCGCCCCGCTCGGCCGTCATGCGCGGTGCTCCGTCCGCTGGTGCTGGCGCAGCAGCACGTTCGCGTCGGTCTCGGCGCTGCGGTCGTACGCCACCCGCGCCGCCTCCCGCCGCTCCGCCAGCTCCAGGCAGGCGGCACAGCCCGGTACGGGACGCGGTGGCCGGCTCGCCTCGTCCAGGGGCGGCGGCAGCGAGGGAATGCCCCGGGCGCGCTGATTGACCGCCCGCACGCCCGCCCCGATCCGCTCCCGGTCCGTGGCCGGACGCACCCTCTCCGGGTCGGCCTGCCACTCCACCCCACCGCCGAGGGGGCGCAGCATCACGTAGGGGCCGGCTCTGTCCCGGTACTCGCCGACCTTGTCGGTGGCGGGGTCGTAGAGAAGACGTCCGGGCTCGTGGGACTCCGACGTCGGTGTCATCGCGGGCAGCTCCTTTCCGAGAACGCGTGTGCGTAGCGCGAGGCAACAGCTACGCTGCGTGTTCAGGTGATGTCCATGAGCATGGCGCACGCAAACGGCGTCCGGGCCGCTGAACGGGTCGAATGCAAATGCAACAGGAGCGCGATGCCGCAGCGGTTGGTGGTCACGGGACGGAGTCGGGAGCCGAGGGCACGGTTCAGCGAGGAGTTACGGCGCCTGAGGAGCGAACGGGGCCTGAGCCTGCGGGACGTGGCGAAGGAGGTCGGCTGGGACGCCTCCCGGTTCAGCAAGATGGAGAGCGGCCAGACGCTGGGCGGCCCCGAGGTCGTCCCGGCGCTGGACCAGTTCCATGGGACGCCGGGGTTGCTGGTCACGCTGTGGGAGCCGGCGGTGGCGGACCCGACGCAGTTCAAGGAGCAGTACCGGCGGTACAGGCTGCTGGAGGCCGAGGCGGTGAGCCTGTGGCACTACGGCGTGAGCAGGCCGCCAGGGCTTCTCCAGACCGACGCGTACGCGCGCGGGCCGGCGGCCTGGACGGCGTTCGTGGGCGGGGTCAAGGGGTCCGCCCGCTAGATCTCCAGCAGCACCGTGAACGGACCGTCGTTCGTCAGCGACACCCTCATCCGGGCGCCGAAGCGGCCCGTCGCCACCGTCGCGCCCAGGGCGCGCAGCTGGGCCACCACCTCGTCGACCAAGGGCTCGGCGACGTCGCCGGGGGCCGCCGCGTTCCAGGTGGGGCGGCGGCCCTTGCGGGCGTCGCCGTAGAGGGTGAACTGGCTGATCACCAGGAGCGGGGCGGCGATGTCGCTGCACGACTTCTCGTCGTGCAGCATCCGGATCGTCCACAGCTTGCGGGCGAGCTGCGCCGCCTTCTCCTTGGTGTCCTCATGGGTCACCCCGACGAGGACGCACAGCCCCTCGCCCTCGATCGCGCCCACCGTCTCGCCGTCCACGACGACGCTCGCGCCGTCCACCCTCTGCACCACCGCACGCATGCGGACCATCATGCCCGGTGTCCCGCACTAGCCCGCACGGGGTCCACTATGGATCTCTTGCCGCCCATCTGGGGATGTTCGGGGGCACTCGGTCACATTGCGGCTGGTTGGGGTGGCACGATGCTTCCCACACGCGGGTCGAGGGGACGGTCACACGCAAGATGAGCACACCGAGTACCAGTGGGCGGCTGGGGACGCAGGGGACGTACCGGCCGCCCGCCCAGCGCGCCGACGGCAGCACGGGCCCGGCGCTGCCCGCCGAGCCTCCCGAGCCCGACCTGGCGCGGCTGAGCCTGCCCGAGCTGCGCACCCTGCGCCGTGACGCCCAGCGCGACGAGGCGGACCTCAGCTATGTGCGGCGGCTGCTCCAGGGGCGGATCGACATCCTGCGCGCGGAGTTGGGCCGGCGCGGCCGGGCGTCCGTGCCGGCGCCGGCGGACGGCTCCGTGGTCGACCGGCTCCCGGAGATCCTGAAGGACGCCCCGGCCCGGCAGCGCTCCTCGGCCCGCCACGTCACGCTCGGCACCCCGCACAACGAGGAGTACGGGCAGTTGGCCGCCGAGATGCTCGCCGAGGTCGAGCTGTCGGACCTGACGGCGCGTACGGACCTGGAACTGAGCGCCGGCATGGGGCGGTTGGTCCGCTACGAGCAGGAGGTGTCGCGGCGCCGCCAGCGGTTGCAGCGTACGGCCGACGATTGCAGCGGGGAGATCGCCCGCCGGTACCGGGAGGGTGAGGCCCAGGTGGACGATCTGCTGATGTGACGAAAGGGCGCCGCCTCGTGCGAGGTCGGCGCCCTGTCTGCTGTGGTTCCCTTCGCGTGCTGGTCGTCCGTAGCGTGCTGTTCAGTTGTGGCTGTGCGATGTCGGTATTCAGATGTCGCTGTTCAGTTGTGGCTGTGCGCTCCGGTGGCCGTCCCCTGTCCGGGCTCCCGGCTCCCCTCCGGAAGGGAACCCGAGCGGCCAACCACTGGGTAGTTCGACCAGGTCCTGCGAGTTGGTTGCCAACTTCACTGTACTTATGTCCGCTGGAATGCGGCTTATAACCAGCTGCCGGGGAACTGCCGCAAGTTGGCGGGAAGTTGTAGTGTTTGTTCGTGGACCCGGAGCACGCCTCCTCCAGTGGGCGGTCGAGGCCCCAGCGGCACCGCTCGTCCCACCGCGAGATCGCCGACGAACTCCGCAGCCGGATCAGGTCCGGTGTGCTGCGGCCGGGCGAGCGCATGCCCACGCAGGCCAAGCTGGCCGACGAGTTCGGGGTCGAGCGCGGCGCGGTGCGGCAGGCCCTGCGCATCCTTCAGTCGGAGCATCTGCTCACCGGCGTTTCCAAGGGCAGCCCGGCCACCGTGGCGGCGGTCCCGGGGCCGGCACGTCCTCCGGCGGGCCCCGCCGCGCCGCCGCAGCCCACCATGGTCGGCCTCGCGCCGCGCGTCGCCGCCGCCTTCGCCGCCCCGCACGTGCGCATCGACGCCCTCTGTCTGACCTCGGTCTCGCTCACCCTGGCGATCGGCGAGCCGCTGCGACAGATCCATGCGGGACGGCTGAAACCGGCCACGATCGACGTACGGCTGCTGCTGCCCAGCCGCGACATCGACCTGGCCTTCCCGACGCCGGTGGACGCCGACGACGGCGGTCTGCTGCACCGGCGCTGGCTGGCCCAGCGCAACGCCCAGGGCCTGGTGCTGCGGCAGAACCTGCTGGCGCTGTGCACCACGCACGGCGTCGACGTGCAGGTCTCCTTCCGGGCGCTGCCGTTCACCCCGCCGGTGAAGCTCTACCTGCTGGGCGACTCCGAGGCGCTGTTCGCGTACTACACGCTGGGGCGCCGGAAGCGGGAGATCGAGGACGCGCACGTGGAGCTGTACGACGCCGACGGCACCCGGTCCATGCTGTTCGCCTTCGAGCGGCGGGCCGGGCAGCGGGACGCGGCGTTCGTGGAGCAGTCGCGCCTGTGGTTCGAGGCGCTGTGGGAGACGATCAGTTCGGACCTTGTGCTGACGCCCTAGGCGGGCCCGGCGTGCGGACGCCCCGGGCCGGCATGGCCGGCGTCACAGCGCGGGGCCGGCCAGCAGGACCGCCAGCAGGACCGCGCCGGCCGAGCTGACGGCCGGGCTCTTGGCCTTGACGCCCACGGTGAGCAGCAGCAGGCCGACCAGGCCGACGGCACCGAAACGCCACTGGACGAGCTGCTCGAAGCCGACGACGAAGAGGGCGGAGAGGAGCGCGAGGACAGGCATGGACGTTCCCCCTTCCGGTGTACCAACTTGACCAAGTTGGCAACCAACTCTGATTAAGTTGTCCCCACTTGGTACCTATCCTCAAACAACTTTTCAACAACTCCCCGTAGACGGTTCAGGGTTGTAGCGTTTGGTCGTGACCCAGGAGAACGTGGCAGTGAAGGGCAGCGGACGGCTCACGCCCCAGCAGATCGCCGACACCCTGCGCGAACGCATCCGGGCCGGCGTCCTCCGCGTCGGCGAGCGGCTGCCCACCCAGGCCGAGCTGGCCGAGGAGTTCGGCGTGGAGCGCGGCACCGTACGCCAGGCCCTGCGCGTGCTCCAGGAGGACGGCCTGCTCAGCAACGTCAGCAAGGGCAGCCCGCCCCGGGTCGCCGAACCGGGCCCCGCGCGCGAGGAGCCGCAGCCGACCATGGTGGCCCTCGCGCCCCGGCTGACCGATGCCTTCGCCGCGCCGCACGTGCGCATCGACGCCGTCTGCCTGACCGCGCAGAGCCTGATCCCCGCCCTCGGCGAGCCACTGCGCCTGATCCACGACGGCCGGCTGCGACCGGAGCGGATCGACGTCCGCATCCTGCTGCCGTCCCGGGACATCAACCTCGCCTTCCCGGTCTCGGTCGACGCCGGCAGCGACGAGGACGCCGTCCACCAGCGGTGGCTGGCGATGCGCAACGCCCAGGGGCAGGTGCTCCAGTACAACCTCCAGGCCCTGCGCGGCACCCACGACATCGACGTCCACGTCGCCTTCCGGGCCCTGCCGTTCACCCCGCCGGCGAAGTTGTACCTGCTCAACGGCGCGGAGGCGCTGTACGCGTACTACATGGTCACCCGCCGGGCGGAGCCCACCGAGAGCGGGACGCTGGAGATGTACGACACCCTCGGCTCCGAATCCCTGCTCTTCTCCTTCGAGAAGCGGACCGGGCGCCGGGACGCCGCGTTCGTGGAGCAGTCCCAGAAGTGGTTCGACGCCCTCTGGGAAACCATCTCCACGGACCTGACACTCTCCTAGTGACCACAGAGACAACGACTGACACGACGACCGGTACAGCGGCCGGAACGGCGACACAGCTACGAGAACTGCTGCGCCGCGCCCGGGTGGTTCTCTGGGACTTCGACGGGCCCGTCTGCCGCCTGTTCGCCGGGCACAAGGCGGAGCGGGTGGCGGCCGGACTGGTGGAGTGGCTGGCCGGCCGCGGGCTGCACGGCCTGCTCGACGACACCGAGCGCGAGGCGGTGGACCCGCACGGGGTGCTGCGCGCCGTGGACCGCCGGCACCCCGGCAGCGACCTCGTCGCCGAACTGGAGGAACGCCTCACCAAGGAGGAACTGCGGGCCGCCGCCTCCGCGCTGCCCACCGCCTACGCCGACCCGCTGATCCGCACCTGGACCGCGGTCGGCTCCCGCCTGGCCATCACCACGAACAACTCCCCCCGGGTGGTCCGCTCCTACCTCGACGGCCGGGGCCTCACCGCCTGCTTCAGCCCCCACATCTACGGCCGCACCACCGACCTGCACCTCCTCAAGCCCGACCCGCACTGTCTCAACCGGGCCCTGAGCGCGATGGGCGCCGCCCCCTCGGCCGCCCTGATGATCGGTGACTCTCCCTCCGACCTGACCGCCGCGCGCGACGCCGGCGTGCCGTTCCTCGGCTACGCGCGCAACGAACAGAAGGGGAAGATCTTGCGGGAGGCCGGAGCCGAGTGCGTCGTCGGATCGCTGGAGCCCCTGCTGCTGGCGCTGCGCCGCCGGTGACCGCGGCCCGAGCCGGGCCCGGAGTCCGGCCGCCCACCGGCGCCGTGCCCATGCGATAGCATCCGCGCACGCAGGCTGAGCGACCGTTCGGATCCCTGCGCGAGGGATGGCGAACGAGCCGGCCTCGGACGACCCCGCACAGGTGAGTGGCAGACCACCGTTGGGCTACTCGGCTGGGCGCCCGGTCGTGCCGGCTGTCACACGGACTTAACCTTTCCCCAGCCTTCCCCTTCTCGTGTTCTCGCGCGATCGACCCCCGGAGCGGCCAGTGGGCGCACCTCCCGTCCCCCTCGACACGACCGGGGGCCGCGCCGACGGAGCCCGGAGCCGAGCCGTCTTCCAGGCGTTCGCGGAGTACGCCGCCGCCGAGGGGGCGGCCAGCGGCGGGTTCCACCACCAGAACTACGTGGTCCCGCTGTCCGAGCCGGTGGCCCGGCTGCTCGGCCGGGAGCCGGGCGTCCCCGTCACCGTGCGGGTGCGGCGGGCGGGCGCGCTGCCGGTGGTGATCCGCACCTGGCAGAACGAGCCGGCGATCCTGCGGGCCGTCAGCCGCCTGCTGCCCAACGTGCCCGAGTGCCTGGCCGAGGGCGACGGCTTCGCCATCCACAGCCATGTGGACGGCGTACCGCTGTCCAGCGTGTGCGGTGACGGCAAGCCGGTCGACGGCCTGTTGACGAGAGCGCTGGCGGGCCTGCTCGCCGAGACGGCCCAGGTGCGCAGCAGCGCCACGCTGCCGCCCCTGCCGTCGCTGTGGCCGCGCAACTACACCGACAGCCAGGGTTTCCTCCAGGCCCTCGCCCGCATGGCCGACCTCCAGATCCGGCAGCCCAACTGGGCGGTGTTCGGCGGTCTGTTCGCCGCCCTGGGCGTCCCGGAGGACGCGCTGGTGCGGCTGGCCGAACGCGTCCCGGCCATGGCACGCCGGCCGTACAGCCTGCTCCACACCGATCTGCACCGCGACAACGTGATCATGTCGTACGGCGGCGACCCGCCCCTGGTCCGTGTCGACTGGGAGCTGGCGAGCTACGGCGACCCGCTGCACGACCTCGCCACCCACCTGGTCCGGATGCGCTACCCGGACCACCAGGAGAAGGAGGTCGTCGACGCCTGGGCGTGCGCGATGCAGGCGGTACGCCCCGCCGCCGTCAACGGCGTGGCCAGGGACCTGCCCCATTACCTCGCCTTCGAGCGGGCCCAGTCGGTGTACCCCGATGTGATGAGGGCGGCGCGGTCCTTGCAGGACTCCTTCGACCAGAAGAGCCTGGACGAGGCGACGGCCCGCGTGCACCGCGCCCTGGAGCTCGCCGCCGAGCCGCTGCGGCTGGGGCAGGTGCCCGGGGAGCGGGAGATCGAGGGCATCCTCCACCGCTGGCGGGCGGGCCGCGGCGGCCGGGTCACCCGGGCCATCGACTGGAAGCCGGACGGGCGCGTCTCGGAGCACCCCGACTTCCCCCACCCGGCCGTCGAGGGCGCCCTGCTCCTGGAGGGCGCGGCCCCGGCCGAGCGGGTGTTCAAGGGCACGGCGCACCTCAACACGGTGGTGTGGGCCCCCGGCACCGCCTTCCCCGTCGTCGTGCGGCGCAAGGTGGCGGACGCCCGCCGGCTCGAAAGCAGCTTCCTCAGCGAGCACGCCGTGCTGCGGGCGATCGAGCAGTCCCGGGCGGCGGTGGCCGCGCCCAGGATCCTGGCGCTGGGGGAGAGCCACTCCGGCAACCGGGCGTACTCCGGGGACCGCTTCGCGATCCACACCTACGAGGGTCCGCGCGACCCCGGCCGCCGGCCCGCCCACCCGGTCCACGGGCTGCTTCCGCAGGAGGCGGACGGACTCGTGGACCAGCTCGCCGCGCTCACCGAGGTCGACCACGCCCAGCTCGACCCGGTCGCCGTCGGCCTGGACTTCTACGACTGGCTCAGCGACCAGCTCGTCCTGCTCGTCGACGGTCTGCCCCCGGAGTCGCGGCAACTGGCCCGCTTCCTCGGGCTGCCCGGCGCGCCCCGGCTGCGCGAGATCCTCGGCCGGCACCGGCTCACCCGCCGCACCCCGGCCCTGCTGCACGGCGACCTCAACCCCTGGAACCTGGTGCGCCGGGACGACGGCCTGGCGCTGACCCTGATCGACTGGGAGATGGCGCTGGTCGGGGACCCGCTCTACGACCTGGTCCGGCACATGCACCTCACCCCCACCCGGCCGGAGATCCGGGACCGCATGTTCCGCCGCTGGGAGCGCCGCCTGCCGCGGGAGTGCACCCGCAACTGGCGTCAGGACTGGCGGGTGTACCGGTGGATCGAGACCGTCCGCTCGGCGTACGTCGACCTCGACCGGCTGGTCACCGGAGCGAGCCGGGACGCGCCCAACGTCCGCCGGGCGCTGGACTCGTACGCGATGACCCTGGCGGCGGCCACCGCGTCGCTGGGTCTGACCATCCCGCCCCGGTCGAATCCCTACCTGACCCGAGCGCTGGGCCTGCGGACCGGTCCGGACGGCCCTGCGTAGGCTCGCCCCATGGGTGAGATGGGCCTGCGCGAGCGCAAGAAGCAGCGGATGTACCAGGACGTGTCGGACATCGCCGTACGGCTGTTCCTGGAGCGGGGCTTCGACGCGGTGTCCGTGGCGGAGGTCGCCGCCGCGGCCGGGATCTCCAAGCCGACCCTCTTCCGGTACTTCCCGGCCAAGGAGGACCTGGTCCTGCACCGGATCGCGGACCACGAGACGGAGGCCGCGCGGGTGGCCGACGGGGAGGCCGACCCGGTGGACGCGCTGCGCCGGCACTTCCTGGCCGGCCTGGAGCGGCGCGACCCGGTCACCGGGCTGAACGACCACCCCGGCGTGCTCGCGTTCCACCGGCTGCTCTACGGCACCCCGTCCCTGGTGGCGCGGGCGTACGCCCACCAGGAGCGGTCGGAGGCGGCGCTCGCCGAGGCGCTCGGGGGCGATCTGGCGGCCCGGCTGGCCGCCGCGCAGATCATCGCCGTGCAGCGTGTCCTCGCCCTGGAGAACTGGCGGCGGATCGCGGCGGGGGAGCCGGTGGCGGAGGTGGCACCGGACGCGGTGGCGGCGGCCGAGCGGGCGTTCCGGCGGCTGGCGGAGGGGCTGCCGGAGCTGCGGGGCCAGGGTATGTGACTGGGTTAAAAATGTAACTCGGTAACGTTTCGGCGGTACGCTGCCGCCATGACGTCACCCGACCCCGCCCTCAAGGAATCCCTGCACACCGAGCGCGCCTACCACGACACCTGCCGTACGGCCCTCGCCGCGATGGTCGAGGGCGCCGCCGAACAGGTCGTCACCGCAGAGGACGTCTCCGCCTCCGGGGCCGACGCCGAAGTCCTCGGTCACCGGCTGCGCAGCCAGGCCAAGGCCCTGCGCGAACTCCCGCCGGGCCCGCTGTTCTTCGGCCGGCTCGACTTCGCCGACGGCGACCCGGGACACGGCGGGCAGAGCTACCACGTCGGCCGGGTCCGCGTCACCGAGGACCCGGCCGCACCGCCGCTCGTGGTCGACTGGCGGGCCCCCGTCTCCCGCGCCTTCTACCAGGCGAGCGCCCGCGAACCGCAGGGCGTGGCGGTCCGGCGCCGGTTCGGCTGGGCGCCCGGCAGCCGCGGCGACTCCGCAGACCTCACCGGCCTGGAGGACGAGCACCTGGGCCGGGGCGAGTCCCGGACCAGCGACATCGTGGCCCGCGAGATCGAGCGGCCCCGCGTCGGCCCCATGCGGGACATCGCCGCGACCATCCAGCCCGAGCAGGACGACCTCGTCCGCGCCGCCCTGACCGACTCCGTGTGCGTGCAGGGCGCCCCCGGCACCGGCAAGACCGCCGTCGGCCTGCACCGCGCCGCGTACCTGCTCTACACCCACCCCAAGCGGCTCCAGCGCGCCGGCCTGCTGATCCTCGGCCCCAACCGCACCTTCCTCACCTACATCGCCGAGGTGCTGCCCTCCCTCGGCGAGACCGGCGTCAGGCAGTCGACCCTGCTGGACGAGATCGCCCGCCACCCGGTCACCGGCACCGACCCGCTGAGGACCGCGGCCGTCAAGCACGACCCGCGCATGGCCGAGGTGCTGCGCCGGGCGCTGTACGCACGCGTGAGCACCGACGGCGCCGCCGACCTCGTCGTGCCCGACGGCTCCTACCGCTGGCGCGTCACCGCCGCCGAACTCGCCGACCTGGTCGCTCAGGTGCGCGCCGAGGAACCGCCGTACGCCGTCGGACGGGAGCGGGTGCGCACCCGGGTGGTACGGCGGCTGCGCGACCGGGCCGAACGGCGCTCCGGGGTGCTGCCCGCCTCCTGGGTGCGCCGCGTCGAGCGCTGCCGGCCGCTGACCGGGCAACTCGACGCGGTGTGGCCGAAGGTCCGGCCCGAGGAGATCCTCGCCGAACTCCTCACCGACGGCGAGGCGCTGGCCCGTGCGGCGGACGGCCTGCTGGACCCGGACGAGCGGGCGGCACTGCTGTGGTCCCGCCCGCCGCGCTCGTACAAGTCGGCCCGCTGGTCGGCCGCCGACCTGGTCCTGCTCGACGAACTCGCCGGTCTCGTCGAACACCCCGAGGGCTACGGCCACCTCGTCGTGGACGAGGCGCAGGACCTGTCGCCGATGGAGTGCCGGGCCATCGCCCGCCGGGCCGCGTTCGGCTCCCTGACCGTCCTCGGCGACCTCGCCCAGGGCACCACCCCGTGGGCCGCCCGCGACTGGTCCGTCCAGCTGCGCCACCTCGGCCGGCCGGACGCGGCCGTGGTGCCGCTGACCACCGGGTTCCGGGTGCCGGCGGCCGTGCTGGAGCCGGCCAACCGGCTGCTCGCCCGCCTCGACGTCGCCGTGCCCGCAGCCCACTCCCTGCGCACGGACGGGGAGCTGACCCTGCGGCCCACCGAGGACCTGCTCGGCACCACCGTGACGGCCGTGCGCGCCGCCCTCGCCCGGGAGGGCTCGGTCGGCGTGGTCACGGCCGACGCGGACACCGACCGGGTGCGGACGGCGCTCGACCGGGCCGGCCTCGACCCGGCCGGCCCCGACACGCCCGGCGCCCGGCTGACCGTCGTCCCCGCGAGCGTGGTCAAGGGCCTGGAGTACGACCACGTCGTCGCCGTGGAACCGGCGGCCGTGGCCGAGGCGGAGGAGCGCGGCGCCCACCGGCTGTACGTGGTGCTCACCCGCGCGGTCTCCCGGCTGGACGTCGTACACAGCCGGCCGCTGCCGTTCTGACCGGGGCGAGGCCCCTGGACGACCGGTGCTCGGGGGACGAACCTGAAGGGTGATGCTGCTCTTCCTCGACGTGGACGGCCCGCTCATCCCCTTCGGCGCGGCGGACCGCGCCCACCCGCTGTACGACGGCCCGCCGGTGCCCGCCGGCCACCCCCTGCTGCCCCGCGTCGACCCCGCCCTGGGGCCCCGGCTGACGGCGCTGGGCTGTGAGCTGGTGTGGGCCACGACGTGGGGGGACGACGCCAACGACTGCCTCGTGCCGTGGCTGGGCCTGCCGCCGCTGCCGGTCGTGCGGTGGCCGGACGCGGACGAGCGGCCGGGCCCCCTGCACTGGAAGACCCGGCCGCTGGCCCGCTGGGCGGCGGGCCGGCCCTTCGTCTGGGTGGACGACGAGATCACCGGGGCCGACCGCGCCTGGCTCGCCGTCCATCACCCGGCCCCGGCCCTCCCGTACCGCGTCGATCACCGGTACGGCCTGACGGAGGCCGACTTCGCCGTGCTGGAGGAGTGGCTGGAAGCACACTGAAGGGACGTGTGCGCCTCACGCGCCCACGTACTCCGCCAAGTGCTCCGCGGTGACGGTGGAGCGGGCCGCGACCAGGTCCGCGGGGGTGCCCTCGAAGACGACACGGCCGCCGTCGTGGCCGGCGCCGGGGCCGAGGTCGATGATCCAGTCGGCGTGCGCCATGACCGCCTGGTGGTGCTCGATGACGATCACCGACTTGCCGGCGTCGACCAGCCGGTCGAGCAGGCCCAGCAACTGCTCCACGTCGGCGAGGTGCAGGCCGGTGGTCGGCTCGTCCAGGACGTAGACCCCGCCCTTCTCCGCCATGTGCGTGGCCAGCTTCAGCCGCTGCCGCTCGCCGCCGGAGAGGGTGGTGAGCGGCTGGCCGAGGGTGAGGTAGCCGAGACCGACGTCGGCCATGTTCCGCAGGATGCGGTGCGCGGCCGGGGTACGGGCCTCGCCGCCGCCGAAGAACTCCTCGGCCTCGGTCACCGGCATCGCCAGCACCTCGCTGATGTCCCGCCCGCCCAGGTGGTACTCCAGCACCGAGGCGTCGAACCGCTTGCCCTCGCACTCCTCGCAGGTGGTAGCGACCCCGGCCATCATCGCCAGGTCGGTGTAGACGACCCCGGCGCCGTTGCAGGAGGGGCAGGCGCCCTCGGAGTTCGCGCTGAACAGCGCCGGCTTCACGCCGTTGGCCTTGGCGAACGCCTTGCGGATGGGCTCCAGCAGACCGGTGTACGTCGCCGGGTTGCTGCGCCGCGAGCCACGGATCGGCGCCTGGTCCACCGACACCACGCCCTCGCGGGCCGGGATCGACCCGTGCACGAGTGAGCTCTTGCCGGAGCCGGCGACCCCGGTGACGACCGTGAGCACGCCGAGCGGGATGTCGACGTCCACGTTCCGCAGGTTGTGGGTCGTGGCGCCGCGGATCTCCAGGGCCCCGGTCGGCTCGCGCACCGTCTTCTTCAGCGCCGCCCGGTCGTCCAGGTGCCGCCCGGTGAGCGTGCCGCTCGCCCGCAGCCCGGCGACGGTGCCCTCGAAGCAGACGGTGCCGCCCGCCGTACCGGCGCCGGGGCCGAGGTCCACCACGTGGTCGGCGATCGCGACGACCTCCGGCTTGTGCTCCACCACCAGCACCGTGTTGCCCTTGTCGCGCAGCCGCAGCAGCAGGTCGTTCATCCGCCGGATGTCATGCGGGTGCAGGCCGGCGGTCGGCTCGTCGAAGACGTACGTGACGTCGGTCAGCGAGGAGCCGAGGTGGCGGATCATCTTCGTCCGCTGGGCCTCGCCGCCCGAGAGCGTGCCCGTGGGCCGGTCCAGGGAGAGGTAGCCGAGGCCGATCTCCACGAACGAGTCCAGGGTCTCGCCCAGCGCGGTGAGCAGCGGCGCCACGGACGGCTCGGCCAGCCCGCGCACCCACGCGGCCAGGTCGCTGATCTGCATCGCGCAGGCGTCGGCGATGCTGACCCCCTTGATCTTCGAGGACCGGGCCGCCTCGCTGAGCCGGGTGCCGTCGCAGTCGGGGCAGGTGGTGAACGTGACCGCCCGGTCCACGAACTCCCGGATGTGCGGCTGCATCGCCTCCCGGTCCTTGGCGAGCATCGACTTCTGGATGCGCGGCACGAGACCCTCGTAGGTCATGTTGATGCCCGCGATCTTCATCCGGACCGGCTCGCGGTACAGGAAGTCGTCGAGCTGCCGCCGGCTGAACGTGCGGATCGGCTTGTCCGGGTCGAAGAGGCCCGACTCGGTGTAGAGGCGGTAGTTCCAGCCGCCCGGCTTGTAGCCGGGGATGGTGAGCGCGCCCTCGCTGAGCGACTTGTCCTCGTCGTAGAGCTGGGACAGGTCGATGTCCGTGACCGTGCCCCGGCCCTCGCAGCGCGGGCACATGCCGCCGGTGATGCTGAACGAGCGGCGCTCCTTCACCGTCTTCCCGCCGCGCTCCACGGTGACCGCGCCCGCCCCGCTGATCGAGGCGACGTTGAAGGAGAACGCCTTGGGCGAGCCGATGTGCGGGGTGCCGAGCCGGCTGAACAGGATGCGCAGCATCGCGTGGGCGTCGGTCGCGGTGCCGACCGTGGAGCGCGGGTCGGCGCCCATCCGCTGCTGGTCGACGATGATCGCGGTGGTCAGCCCGTCGAGCACGTCGACCTCGGGCCGCGCCAGCGTGGGCATGAAGCCCTGGACGAACGCGCTGTACGTCTCGTTGATCAGTCGCTGCGACTCGGCGGCGATGGTGTCGAACACCAGCGAGCTCTTGCCCGAGCCGGAGACCCCGGTGAACACCGTGAGCCGGCGCTTGGGGATCTCGACGCTCACGTCCTTGAGGTTGTTCTCGCGTGCCCCGTGCACACGGATCAGGTCATGACTGTCGGCGGCGTGCCGTGCGGTGGCGTCGTCCATGCCGGCCACCGTAGCGGCGCCCCGGCGGCGGGCGCTTCTCCAATCCTGACGCCTTCCTCGACCCGTGACACGACACACTCTTGCAAGCGGGTGCTTGCAATTGTTAGCGAAGGTGGGGCAAGGTGGAGGCATGGCATCGCTGAACGTCGGCAACCTCGGTGAGTACCTGCGCGAACAGCGGCGGAACGCCCAGCTGTCGCTGCGGCAGCTCGCCGACGCCGCCGGGGTGTCCAATCCGTACCTGAGCCAGATCGAGCGCGGGCTGCGCAAGCCCAGCGCGGAGGTGCTCCAGCAGGTCGCCAAGGCCCTGCGCATCTCCGCCGAGACGCTGTACGTCCGCGCCGGCATCCTCGACGCCGAACGGGACCGGGACGAGGTCGAGACGCGCGCCGTCATCCTCGCCGACCCCACGCTCAACGAGCGGCAGAAGCAGGTGCTGCTCCAGATCTACGAGTCCTTCCGCAAGGAGAACGGCTTCGGGATCGGCGAGCGCGCCGAGGAGGACGGGCCCGGGGACGGACCCGTGGACCAGGGGACCGGCGGCGGCAGCCGTACGGCCGGCTCAGGCGATGCCACCGGAAGTGACACGGACGCCGGCCCGCGGCGGACGGCCGGATAAAGCCGGACCAGGGCTCCGGACGCCCGCCGCGGACCACACCCACCCAGCCGAACGCGAATCCGATCCGGGAGGACCCTCACCATGGCCATCACCGACGACCTGCGCAAGACCCTCAGCGACCCGACCCCGCTCTACTTCGCCGCCGGCACCGCCGACCTGGCGCTCCAGCAGGCCAAGAAGGTGCCGGCCCTGGTCGAGCAGCTGCGCGCCGAGGCCCCGGCGCGCATCGAGGCCGTGCGCAACACCGACCCGAAGGCCGTGCAGGAGAAGGCCACCGCCCGCGCCAAGGAGGCGCAGGTGACCCTTCAGACCAAGGTCAACGAGTTCATCGGGACCATCGACGTCGACCTCAAGAAGCTCGGCGAGACCGCACAGGACCTCGCCCTGCGCAGCGTCGGCGTCGCCGCCGAGTACGCCGTCAAGGCCCGCGAGACCTACGAGCGGGTCGCCGAGCACGGCGAGCAGGCCGTGAAGACCTGGCGCGGCGAGGCCGCCGAGGAGATCGAGGACCTCGCGATCGTGGTCGAGGGCAAGCCCGAGCCGGTCGCGGTCAAGGACGACCAGCCGAAGCCGGCCGAGGCGAAGGCCGACCCGGTCGCGGACAAGAAGCCCGCGGCGAAGAAGGCCCCGGCCCCCCGCAAGACCGCCACCACCTCCACCACCTCCACCACGGCGAAGAAGACGACCCCGCCGGCCAGGTGACCATGGCCGACGAGACGGCTTTGGGCCGGGCACCTTTGGGGTGTCCGGCCCGTTCTATGGGTACGGTGGCGGCGTAGCCGGGAATCGGGAATCAACGGGCGGTGGGCAGCATGCTGATGTTGGGCTTCGCGGGGTTCATGGGCATCTTGAAGATCATTCTGATGGCCCTGGCCGCGTTCGGGCTGGCCGACGCCGCGTTCCGGCGCGAGGACGCCTTCCGCGCCGCCGACAAGCAGAACAAGGTCTTCTGGCTGATCATCCTCGGCATCGCCCTCGTGGTCAGCTACCTGTTCTCGCTGCTGTCCATCCTCCCCATCGCCGGCGCGGTGGCGAGCATCGTCTACCTCGTCGACGTCCGCCCCGCCCTCCAGCAGGTGGGCGGCGGACGCGGGTGGGGCCGCCGCCGGGGCGGAAGCAGCAGCGACGGCCCGTACGGCCCGTACAACGGCGGTCGCTGACGGCATCCCGCCGCGGGGCCGCCTGCCGGTTGCCGGGTGCGTGCGTGGCGCGGCTTCCGCCTACCGCGTCCGGTCCAGCAGCACCACCGCGACGTCGTCGGTCAGCTCACCACCGTTGAGGTGCCGCACCTCGCTCACCGCGGCCCGCAGCAGTTCCTCCCCCCGCAGCCCCTCGGAGAGCTGCCGGCGGATCATCTCCAGCATGCCGTCCTGACCGAGCCGCTCGCCGCCCTCACCGACCCGGCCCTCGATCAGCCCGTCGGTGTAGAGCATCAGGCTCCACTCGGCACCCAGCTCGACCTGCATCCGCGGCCAGCGGGCGCCGGGCAGCAGCCCCAGGGCGGGGCCGTTGTTCTCGTAGGGGAGCAGCCGCGCCGGCCGGCCGGGGCGGGCGACCAGCGGGGCCGGATGGCCGGCCAGGCACAGGCCCGCCCGGCGGCCGTCGGGCGCGATGTCCACCGTGCACAGCGTCGCGAAGATCTCCTCGTCGGCGCGCTCGTGCTCCAGCACCTGCTGCATCGTGTTCAGCAGCTCGTCCCCGCACAGCCCGGCCAGGGTCAGCGCCCGCCAGGCGATGCGCAGCTCCACGCCGAGCGCGGCCTCGTCCGGGCCGTGCCCGCAGACGTCGCCGATCATGGCGTGCACGGTGCCGTCGGGGGTGCGGACGGCGTCGTAGAAGTCGCCGCCGAGCAGCGCCCGGGACCGGCCGGGGCGGTAGCGCGCGGCGAACCGCAGGCAGGAGCCCTCCAGCAGCGGGGTCGGCAGCAGGCCGCGCTCCAGCCGGCGGTTCTCCTGCGCGCGCAGCTTGCCCTCGGCGAGCCGCCGCTCGGCCGTGTCGGACCGCTTCCGCTCCACCGCGTAGCGGATGGCGCGGCTGAGCAGCCGGCCGTCCAGCTCGTCCCGGAAGAGGTAGTCCTGGGCGCCCACGCGCACGGCCTCGGCGCCGCGCTCGGCGTCGCCGGAGGCGGTCAGCGCGAGCACGGCGTGCCGGGGCGCGAGCTTCAGGACGTGCCTGAGCACGGCCAGCTCGTCGTCGGTGTCGCTGCCGCCCGGCGCCGGGAGCGCCAGGTCCAGCAGGATGCAGTGGACGTCGTCGGTGAGCAGCCGCTCGGCCTCGGTGAGGTTGCGGGCGGTGCGGACACGGATCGGCTTGCCGGCCGGGTCCAGCAGGTCGGGCACGATCGGCGAGCCGGCCGGATCGTCCTCGATCAGCAGCAGGGTGAGAGTGGCGCCGGTGCCGTTCACGGCCGTGGCGTCGCGGTGGGCCTCTTCCTTGAGGGGGCCGCCGACTGCGCGGGCGGCCTGCGCCTGACCACTCTCCACGGCCGGGATCGCTCTCTGCCGCGGTACGGGTACGGGCATTGTCCTGGGTTCCTTCCCTCCCCCCGAGGGCACGGCGGCGTCGAGGGGTCTCGACCCACCGACCGGGACCATAGCGGCTGGGACCGCCCCGACGGAATGGTGTGAGCCGCGTCGCTCCGGTGCCCGTCACTGTCATATGCCGCTATCCATAGCGCAGTTGGACACGCCGACGGCCCCGGCGGGATGACGAAGCTCACGTCCTGGGGGAGTTTGGGCGGGGACCGGACGTGCGGTGGGTCACATGACGTACGTCACCGGGGACATGGACCGCACCGCACCGCGCGCGACCGGTCACGCGTCCGGTCGTACGACCCCCAGGATCGGCATCGAGCCGGCGCCCGCGATCGTCACCGTCCGCCCGGGGCGCGGCGCGTGGATGATCGCGCCTTCGCCGATGTACATCCCGACATGGCTGGCGTCGTCGAAGTAGATGACGAGGTCACCGGGCCGCATGTCCTTCACGTCGACGTGCTTGAGCTGCTTCCACTGCTCCTGCGAGGTGCGCGGGACGGGGTGGCCGGCCGCCGCCCAGGCCTGGGAGGTCAGGCCCGAGCAGTCGAAGGAGTCCGGGCCCTCGGCGCCCCACACATACGGCTTGCCGAGTTGCCGGGTGGCGTACTTCACGGCCTTCTCGCCCCGTGCGGAGGATTTTCCGTGGACGTCCTTGAGGGCGCCGGTGTCCAGCCAGGCGGTCTGCGCCCTGGCCGCGGCCTCCCGCTCCAGCTCGGCGAGCCGCTCCTTCTCCTTCTTCTCCAGCCGGGACTGGAGCTCCTCGGCCGCGTCGATCTGCTTCTCGATCTTCTTCTTGGCGGCGTCCTTCGCCTTGCGGTTCGCCTCCAGCTCCTTCCAGCGGGCGGAGGCGTCGTCGGCGTAACTCTGCAACTCCTGCTGGGTGCGGGCCTTTTCCGCCATCAGCTTCTTCGCCGCCTGCTGGCCCTGGAGCACCCGGCCGGCGCCGTCCAGGAACCGGCCCGGGTCGTCGCTGAGCAGGAACCGGGCGGTGTCGGACAGGCCACCGGTGCGGTACTGGTCACGGGCGGCGGCGCCCGCCCGGTCCTTCAGCTCCTCCAGTTTCCGCCGGCCCTCGACGATCTTCTTCGCCAGCGCCACGATCTCGGCGGACTGCTTCTCCGCCTTCTCCTCGGCCGCGTTGTACACGTCGGTGGCCACGGCGGCGTCGTGGTAGAGCTTGTCGAGCTTCGCGCGGACCTCTTCAAGGTCCTTGCCGGGCGCGGGAGTCCCGGCCGGTCTGGGGGTCGCTCCGGGGGTGGGGGTCCCCGACGGGGTGCGGGAGGGCTCGGGTATCGCGAACGCCGTGCCGGGCGCCGACAGGACGGTCACCGCGCAGATCACGGTCAGGGCGGCCGTGAGAAGGCCGCGCTTGCCCGGTCCCATACCTCTTCCCCCAAACTGATTTACCGTCAGTAACTTACGGGCGTCTGAGGGATCGTGCCACGGCCGCGCGCAAAGCGACAGAGGGCCTCGGAAACCGGAATTCCCCCCGCTCGTCACCGGATACGGCGATCTCCTCGTCGGTGTGACGAACGACGCGCGGGGATCGTTCCGTCTCTGTTCCCCCGAACGGGTGACATCGAGGCGGAGCCGGATCGGGGACGGCGCTGTCCGGCCCGGGGTGCCGGAGTCAGGTCCGGGGCGCCAACGCCGCCCAGGCCACCGTCACTTCACCCTGCCGCCAGCGGGCCGGGGAGTCGGTGACGGGCCAGTCGGCGGTCAGGTCCCGCACCGTGCGCAGCCAGCGCTGCCGGGCGCCGTAGGAGGCGTAGGGCGCGGCGGCGGCCCAGGCGCGGTCGAAGTCACGCAGGAAGGCGTGCACCGGCTCGCCCGGGACGTTGCGGTGGATCAGCGCCTTCGGCAGGCGCTCGGCGAGGTCGGAGGGGCGGTCCAGGGAGCCCAGCCGGGTGGCGAAGGTGACCGTGCGCGGACCCTCCGGGCCGAGCGCCACCCACACGTGCCGCCGCCCGATCTCGTCGCACGTCCCCTCGACCAGCAGCCCGCCGCGCGAGCCGCCGGCCGCCGGGGCGAGCCGCGCGCGCAGCCGCTCCCAGACCGCCGCGACCTCGTCCTCGTCGTACTGGCGCAGCACGTTGGCGGCCCGGATCAGCACCGGGCGCCCGGGGACCGGGATCTCGAAGCCGCCGTGCCGGAAGGCCAGCCCCTCCCGCTCGTACGGCCGGGCCGCCGCCACCCGCGCCGGTTCGATCTCGACGCCGACGACACGCGCGCGGGGCGCTGCCGCGCGGAGCCGGGCCAGCAGCTCCACGGCGGTCCAGGGAGCGGCGCCGTACCCCAGGTCGATCGCCACCGGGTCGCTCGCGCGGCGCAGCTCGGCGCCGTGCGTGGCCGCGATCCAGCGGTCCATGCGGCGCAGCCGGTTGGGGTTGGTGGTCCCGCGCGTCACCGCTCCTACGGGCCGGGTGGCTGTGCGGGCTGTCATGGGTACGAGGGTAAGCGGGCGGGGCCGGGGGCTTGCCGCCGACGCCGACGACATTCGAACCGTTGATCGATCGCGGGTAATGATTCGGCAAAGCCGCCCGAGTGGGAAATGGCCGGGCACCCGCTCGCTGTTGGACCAGCTTGGAGGGCGAGCTGGGCCCTCGTCAGGCATGCCCGCAACAAGGAGGAACGCCAGGTGAGCCAGTACGTCAGCAGGCTCGGGCGACGCTCCCCGTCGGCCGGCACGCGGCTGAGGCTGTACCGCAGGCCCCGCCGGGTCGCCATGCTCTCCGTGCACACCTCCCCGCTCCACCAGCCCGGCACCGGCGACGCGGGCGGCATGAACGTCTACATCGTGGAGCTGGCCCAGCGGCTGGCCGCGATCAACATCGAGGTCGAGATCTTCACCCGGGCCACGACCGGCGGCCTGCCCCCCACCGTCGAACTGGCCCCCGGCGTCCTCGTCCGGCACGTCGACGCGGGTCCCTACGAGGGCCTGGCCAAGGAGGACCTCCCGGCCCAGCTGTGCGCCTTCACGCACGGCGTGATGCAGGCATGGGCCGGCCACCGCCCCGGCTACTACGACCTCGTCCACTCCCACTACTGGCTCTCCGGCCACGTCGGCTGGCTCGCCGCCCAGCGCTGGGGGGTGCCCCTGGTGCACGCCATGCACACCATGGCCAAGGTCAAGAACGCCAACCTGGCCGACGGCGACACCCCCGAGCCCGCCGCCCGGGTCATCGGCGAGACCCAGATCGTGGCCGCCGCCGACCGGCTGATCGCCAACACGGCGGAGGAGGCCGGCGAGCTGGTCCAGCACTACGCCGCCGATCCCGCGAAGGTCGCCGTCGTCCACCCCGGCGTCAACCTGGACCGCTTCCGCCCCTTCCGGGAAGGTGACTTCGCGACGGGTGACTTCGCGACGGACGGCTCCCTGACGGACGGCTCGCTGACGGGCGGCCCCCTGACGGACGGCGCCTTGGAGGACGGCACCCTGGAGGACGGCTCGCCCGCCACCGTGGAGGAAGCCCGCGCCGCCGCCCGCGCCCGTCTCGGTCTCCCGCAAGACGCCCTGATCCCCCTCTTCGCGGGCCGCATACAGCCCCTCAAGGCGCCGGACATCCTGCTGCGCGCCGTGGCCGTCCTGCTGGACGAGCGCCCGGAGCTGCGCTCCCGCATCCTCGTCCCGGTCGTCGGCGGCCCCAGCGGCAGCGGGCTCGCCAAGCCGGAGGGGCTCCAGAAGCTCGCGGCCCGGCTGGGCATCGCGGACGTCGTGCGGTTCCGCCCGCCGGTCGGCCAGGAGCAGCTCGCGGACTGGTTCCGGGCCGCGTCCGTCCTGGTCATGCCGTCGTACAGCGAGTCCTTCGGGCTGGTCGCCATCGAGGCGCAGGCGTCCGGGACGCCGGTGCTCGCGGCCTCGGTCGGCGGTCTGCCGGTGGCCGTGCGGGACGGCGAGACCGGCTTCCTCGTCCAGGGCCACGATCCGGCCGACTACGCGCGCGTGCTGCGCCGGTTCGCCGACGAACCCGCGCTCTCGGCGCGCATGGGCCGGGCCGCCGCCCGGCACGCCCAGTCCTTCGGCTGGGACGCCGCAGCCGCCGCCACCGCCGACGTCTACACGGCCGCGACCCAGTCCCACCGCCGTCGCGTACGCTCCCACCATGGGTGATGTCGAGAAGGCCGGACAGGTCCTGGAGAGCGTCCTCGAGGACGCGGAACTGGAGTGGGAGAGCCCCGAGCCCGGGAACTACGTGGTCAAGCTCCCCGGGACGCGCAAGCTGTCCACCACGGTGTCCTTCCTCGTCGGCCGCCACTCCCTCTCCCTCAACGCCTTCGTCATCCGCCACCCCGACGAGAACGAGGCGGGCGTCCACCGCTGGCTGCTGGAGCGCAACCTCAAGCTGTACGGCGTGAGTTACGCCGTGGACCACCTCGGCGACGTCTACGTCACCGCCCGGCTGCCCCTCGCCGCCGTCACCCCGGACGGGGTCGACCGGCTCCTCGGCCAGGTCCTGGAAGCGGCCGACGGCGCCTTCAACACCCTGCTGGAGCTGGGCTTCGCCTCCTCGATCCGCAAGGAGTACGCCTGGCGGGTGGCGCGCGGTGAGTCCACGCGCAACCTGGAGGCGTTCACGCACCTGATCGACCGCCCCGCGGACTGACACTCGCCTTTCTTCCGTACGACCCCTTTCCCACCCCGGGGCGCAGTGGCATGCTCACCGCCAACGCATCCCTGAACGTCATTCACACACATGAATTGACCTGCATACCGGGAAGATGAAGGGGCGGGTGGACATGAGCAACGCGCACCTCACCAGACGGACCCTGCTCGCCGGCGCCACCGCGGTGGCCCTGGGCGCCGCGACCGGCACCGCGCGGGTAGCCGAACCCCCCGCTCTGTGGCGGGAGTTCACCCGCACCCCGCTCACCCACCCGCAGATCCCGTACATCGGCCGGGCGGGCTACCGGGCCGGAGCGGTCCGCTTCCCCCGCCCCCGGGTCGTCGCCGACGTCACCGCGTACGGCGCCGTACCCGACGGCACCACGGACTGCGCCCCCGCGATCAACCGTGCCATCGCCGCCGCCGGACGGGCCGGCGGTGGCACGGTCACCATCCCGCCCGGCACCTACCGCATCGACGACGTCATCCGCCTCGGCGACTCGAACGTCGTCCTGCGCGGCGCCGGCAGCGGCCGTACGACCCTGTACGCGACGAAGAACCTCACCGAACTCATCGGCGTCTACGGCTCCCGCTACGGCGGCGACAAGTCCTCCTGGTCCTGGGCGGGCGGCCTCATCTGGCTGGCGCCGAGGGCCCGTTGGGACTCCCTGACCGCCGCCATCAGGGACCGGGCCTGGCCCTTCGAGGGCTGGACCGGCAACCGGCGGGACGAGTGGACCACCCTCACCACCGTCGCCCCGGCGAAGCGCGGCTCGTGGACGGTCACGGTCGCCGACGCCTCCGCCTTCCGCCCCGGCCGGCTCGTCCTCCTCCGCCTCGCCGACGACGCCGCCCACACCCTGCTCCAGCACATGGCGGGCGACGGCCCCGGCCCGGCGGCGTACGTCTGGGACGACAAGACGAAACTGACGTCGTACGTCCCCTACGAATGGCCCGTCCGCGTCCACCGCGTCCACGGCCGGCGCGTCACCCTGGAACGCCCCCTGCCCCTCGACATCCGCCCGGAGTGGGACCCGCGCCTGACCACGCACGTGACGGAACTGACCGGATCGGGCGTCGAAGGGCTGACCCTCGAAGCGGTGCAGACCCCGCAGTCCCCCCACCTCCTCGACAAGGGCTACAACGGCGTCGTCCTCCAGTGCGCCTACGACTGCTGGGTGGACGACGTCACGGTCCGCCACGTCGACAACGGCTTCGGCCTGGTCGCCGCCTCCGCCTGCACCCTGCGCCGCACCCGGGTCGCCGGCCGGGGCTCGCACCACCCGTACTTCTGCCGCGAGGGCTCCCACGACAACCTCGTCGAGGACTTCACCATCGAGGAGCGCACGGTCCCCGCACCCGCGAACACCCAACTGCACGGCATCAACGTCGAAGGGCTCTCCTCCTCCAACGTCTGGTCGCGCGGCGACATGCGGATGGGCACCTTCGACAGCCACCGCGGACTGCCCTTCGCCAACGTCCGCACCGACATCACCGTCGACAACAACGGCCGCCACGGCGGGGACGCCAGCGCGGGCCCGCTCTTCGGCGCCCGCTTCACCCACTGGAACATCCGGGTCACCAACGGCCGGGCCGGCCTGGTGAAGATCGACGGCCTCGCCCCGTACTCGGCGACCGTCGGCATCGACGAGGTCCGCGAGTTCGACCAGACCGACGTCCCCGATTTCACCGGCGACCTGCACTCCCGCCTGGAGCTGTACGGCACCCCGGACGCCGTACGCCCGCGCAACCTGTACGAGGCTCAGCGCGCCCTGCTCCGGTAACGCCCCGGGGTCACCCCGACCAGCTTCTTGAAGTGCCGGGTGAGATGGGCCTGGTCGTAGAACCCGGCGACCGGGGCCACCTCGCCCGGCGGCACCCCGTCCAGCAGCAGCCGCCGGGCCCGCCCGACCCGCCGCGACATCAGGTACTGGTGCGGGGCGATGCCGTACGCGCCGCTGAACGCCCGGATGAGATGCGCCGGATGGGCGTGCAGCAACCGGCCGGCCTCCTCCAGCGAGACCCCCTCGACGACCCGCGCGTCCAGCAACTCCCTCAGCCGGCGGGCGAGTACGGGACTCTCGTGCCGTCCCTCGGCCGCGCGCCGCCGCAGCCGGTGCCGCAGGTGCTCCGCGACGAGCGTCAGCCTGCTCTCCGCCTCCAACTCGTCACCGGGCCGCGCGAGGGCCGAGTGCAACTGCCCGACACGCAGCCGGAGCACGGGGTCCCTGAGATCGGGGGAGTCCACGGCAGGCCCGATGAACTCCTCCCCGAGCCGGCTGCTGTCCAGGTAGGCGACCCGCTTGCGGAAACCCCCCGGCGTGGCCGGCGACCCGTTGTGCGGCACGTGCGGCGGCAGCAGCGACACGGTGTCGAGCGGGGTGCCGTGCTCATGCCGGTCGAGGTCGTACCGTACGGCCCCGTCGTCCACGATGAGCAGCGTCCAGGCGTCGTGGACGTGCATCGGATACGCGTACTCGGTGAAGCGGGCGTGGAAGACCTCGGTGACGCCCGGCACCCGGGGGCGCCACGCGCTGACGAGTTCCTGCCCGGCGGCCATGCAAAAAACGTACAAGACGCGGCCGGGACCCGGCCGCGAGTCTCAGTCCATGAACACTGAACCCATCCGTTTCGACACGAAGATCGCCGTGCTGCTGCGCGAGGACCTGGAACCCTGGCAGCGCCTGAACGTGACCGCGTTCCTGGTCAGCGGCCTGGGCCCGACGGTCCCCGAGGTGGTCGGCGACCCGTACGAGGACGCGGACGGCGTGTCGTACCTGCCGATGTTCCGCCAGCCGGTGCTGGTCTTCGAGGGCACCAAGGAGACCCTGAAGGCGGCGCACGGCAGGGCACTGACCCGTGTCCTGCCGTGCGCGGTGTTCACGGCGGACCTGTTCACCACGGGCAACGACCGCGACAACCGCGCGGCCGTCCGCGCCGTCCCGACCGCCGAGCTGGACCTGGTGGGCCTGGCGGTGTACGGCCCGAAGAACGGGGTGGACAAGGTCCTGAAGGGCGCCCGCATGCACCCGTGAGGCCGTTCTCCGCTGCTTTACGCGAACATGCCGGGAACGTAGTCGCCGGCGGGCTGCCGGACGATGACGTTGACGCGGTTGTAGGCGTTGATCACGGCGATGAGGGCCACCAGGGCGGCGAGCTGCTCCTCGTCGTAGTGCTTGGCGGCGTTCGCCCAGACCTCGTCCGGGACCCCGCCGGCCGCGTCGGCGATCCGGGTGCCCTGCTCCACCAGCTCCAGCGCGGCCCGCTCCGCGTCGCTGAACACGGTGGCCTCACGCCAGACCGCGACCAGGTTCAGCCGGGTCTGGGTCTCCCCGGCCTCCAGGGCGTCCTTGGTGTGCATGTCGGTGCAGAACCCACACCCGTTGATCTGGCTGGCACGGAGCTTCACCAGCTCCTGCGTGGCGGCGGGCAGCGTGGACTCCGTGATCGCCCTGCCGGCAGCGTTGAAGTGCTTGAACACCTTGCCGGCGACGGGGCTGGCGAAGACGTTGAGCCGAGCGTCCATGGTGTGCTCCTGAGTGGGTTGCGGCTGCTTGCACCTCTCTGACGGAGGGGGAGTCCGGGATGTGACGTGCCGCCGAGTGACCTGCGTCACTCCCGCTGCTGCATTGGCACCACGTCCGTCACCGGGACGTGGGACGGGCGTGCCCCCCGCCAGGACGGGCCCCGGAGCCGGTGTGACGATCACAGGGAGACGACGGGTCACCCACCGTCCGTCATGGCGACTGCCAGGGAGACCACTTGATGAACCGCACACCGCACCGCCTGCTGGGCGCCGCCGCGGCGGTGGCCATGGGTGCCGCGGCGCTGCTCGGCACCGGCGCCGGCACCGCCGCCGCATCCGAGAAGGCGCACTGTGAGCGCGCCGAACGCCCGATATGGAGTGAAGGGCCGAGCCGCAACGTCACCGCCCACGGCTGCGACATCCCGGAACAGAGACACCGCTGGTACGTCATCGACATCGACACCCTCGTCCAGCCGCGCCACAAGACGGACTACCTGGACGAGAACATCGCCGGGACCAGCACCCTGCACGACAAGACGATGAGGTGCATGGGCTACACGAAGGACGACCACGCGGTGAACTGGTTCGGCTGCGTACCGCAACTGTCCTGACCGGACCCGGTCCGAGTGCGCGGACACGCACCCGGCGCGACGGAACCGCGCCGGGTGCGTGTCCTGGCGTGTCCACCGGATTCCGGAGTGAGGGGCGAGCGGGGTTGGACCTCTGTTCCAATGAGCGGATGACGGACACGAGCGCATCCTTGGGACCGTTGGAACTGTCCAACGGCAGCTGGGTGGTGGGGGACTCCGGCAAGGATCACTGGGTGCAGTTCCGAAGGGACGGGCTGTACCAGCACGAGCCCGGCTCGGAAGGGCAGCCGATCCCGTGGTCCCGGATCATGCTGGGCATGAACCTCACCATGGGCGGCAAATACCCGGCCAGGGGGTCGAACGGTTTCGGGGGCCTCCTGGGTGGCCTGCCCGGCCCCTGGCGAGGGCACGGCAGCGGTTACCTGCACATGACCCTGCGCCACCCCTACGAGAACTGGATCGCCCGCTTCGACCGGCACCCCCGTCACTATCCCGGCGCCCACCTCGTCTTCCTCCAACTGCTGACGACGCAGGTCATCGACGCGGGACAGGCACACCTCCTGGGCGATCCCGAATGGCTGGGCCGCGTGGTCGCACGGTTGGCGCCGCAGCGGCCCCGGGGCTGGCGTGGGATGAGGGAAGCAGTGACGCGGGCCGTGGAGGCGGAGGCATGAACCGCTCGGCGCGGTTGCCGATGCGGCCCCGGACGGCCCGGGCACAGACCGGAGACGGCCCGTCGGCCCGTCCACCGGCTCACGCGCTGATGGGCAACTCCCGTGCCCGTCGGCGTGCTTGCGCCCGTAGCTCCTTCAGGTGGCTGTGAAACGCGTTGTGACGGTTCCGGTCGAGATTGAGCGGGAGGTCGAGTCGGGAGATGAGCTGTGCCTCAAGACCCCATGGTTCGTCCTGCTCGATCCAGCACACCCGCGCGTTCTCGGCCAACCGCTGCCCACGCGACGCAGCTCATGTCTGAGCAGACAACCGAGAGTAGGGAACAGCCGAAGCCGGACTTCCTCAAGCCCTGACCATGGCCCGGCCTCCTGCCATCTGACCTGACCTGTTCCGGTGCGAGTGCTGCAACGCCGGGAAACGTCGGGCCTATCGCGAACTCACTCGTGAGTCCTGTTGGCGCCTCGTCTTCGCCGAGGACGCCGCCGCGCGCCGCTGCCGGCGCACAAGCCGTGCCATCACTGCGCACACGACGACCGGCACGGTCACGAGCACGGTCCACCACGGGATGTGGAGCCATACCGAGGCGGCCCCCACGCCCACGCCGACGCAGATGTCGGTGAAGACCAGCCACCTGCCGTACGGCTCCCAGACGAGGGGCGCGTAGGCGGTCGGCCTGGCCAGGCGGACCGCGCCGAACACCAGCGACTGGGCCGCGAGGAGTGCGAGGAGGACGCCCAGGGCGGCGTTTCCCGGATGCTCGTCGCGGGGCGCGTCGGAGGTGTTCTGGCGGAGACCTCCCTTGCCGAGGACGACGACGTCGCCGCGCCAGCCGGTCGCGGTGACCTCGTCGCCCCGACGCAGCTTGCCGAAGAGCGGCCCGGAGCCGCCGAACCGCACGGTCCTCTGCCGAGAGTCGTCGCCCTCGTCCCTGAGGGTCGCCTCGTAGACCGTGACCTTCCCTGTGAACGTGGACTCGACCTTCGTGACGGTGAAGTGCCAGGTGACGAGGCAGTCCTGCGCAGCCACCTCACGCGGGGTCGCCTGCGCGGGGCACGGCTCGGCTGCCCGGTAATGCTCGTAGCGCTGCTGTTGGCCTGGCACCCAGACCGTGAACGTCAGGTAGCTCAGCACTGCCCCCGTCAGAGACAGCACGATCAGCGCCATACCCGCGAGCCGCGCCCGGCTCGCCGACTTCCGGTCGGGCCTGCCCTTGCTCCCTGCCGTGGCCCACGCCCGCTCTGCCATCGCCGCCCCCCTCGCCCGTTCTCATGAGCTCAAGCAGGCATAGCACGGGGCGGAGGGGAGTCGGTGGGCGGGCTACGGCCCCGCACCCGACGGCACTGTCACCCGAATGGCGGAACACGATGTGCCACCCACATGGGTGGAGGTGAAGCTGGCTAGTGCCCCTCGAAGGCAATCCGTGAAAGGGGAACCACATGGGCACTCGACGAATCCTCGCCGCCGTCATCGCCACGGCAGCCCTCACCGGACTCGGCCTCACGGGCGCCGCCACCGCCACCGCAGCCACCGCACAGGGCGCCTCGTCCTACGTCACCCCTTCCGAGTGCAAGCAGGGCGGCGGAACGGCCGACCTGACGGACAACCTCTGCAAGGGCGGCATGCACGACGGCGAGAAGATCGACTAAACCCCACAGGGCGCCCCGCAGCCACGCGCCGCGGGGCGCCCCCGCGCGAGGGTTCCTTAAGGTTCCAGGAAGGTCCCAGACCGCGAAAACGCCCCTGATCCGCACCGAAGGCGCAGATCTCGTGTTGTCAGTGGGGGCGGCTACTGTGCACCCGCCAACGAGGGCCACACCCTGGGGAGGGGCTTTGGGAGCCAAGACGGGCTTTCTGGTGTACGCCGACGGCGACGTACCGGGGCTGCTGCGAGAAGCAGGCCCAGCGCACCTCGCACGCACGGCCGGCATGATGCGGCTGTTCTACCCGGGCTGGGAGATCGAGCAGAGCGAGGGCGCGACTCTTTGGGACGGCGTGTACCCCCCGGAGGGGACGGTGTACGCGGCGAGCTGGCCCGGCCTTGAGGTCATCGGCGACCAGAGGGTGATGATCGACTTCCCGTCCCAACTCCCGGAACACCTCGTGGCGGCAAGCATCGGCCGGCGGCTCGTGCTGCACGCCATGCACAGCGTCGTGGACTGGCTCGCGTTCGCCGTGTGGGAGGACGGCCGACTCGTCCGCTCTTTGAGTCTGTCCCCGGACAGCGGCATCATCGAGAACATCGGCGAACCGCTCTCCTTCGAGCTGCCCTACTGGGCCGGAGAGCGCCCGGCAGAAGTCGTTCCTTGGCCGGACGAGGACGCAGAGCCGTACCCACTGCCGTTCCACCCCTTGGAACTGGGCGAAGACGCACTGCGCGCGCTCTGCGGCTTCGTACTGGAGGGCCGCCCCCAGCCGGACGACATCGACGCGGCCAGCATCCGACTGCACGGGTTCCGGGTCCAGGACCCGCACGGCCCTGATCCCGCGGAGCGGGACGCGGCGTTGCAAAGAGCCATGGAAGCCATGGGCCCACCGCGCTTCTTCTCTCTCGGCCCTGACGGCTCACTCATCTCGAACGCGACGGCCTCTAGCTGTGTTGTCCCGGGACGTTGGTGACACATCTGCGGGCGTACGCCCACCTCATGCCGAGCAGCCGCGAGCGCACCCGGAAATGCTGTGGCTGCCGTCTTCGAGGGCGCATACGCTCCCGCTCGCTGAGGCAGGAGGGCGAGATGTCCGACGAAGAGTCCACCGAGTACTACACGCTGCTAGCCGGCGCCAGAGCGGAGTGGAGACAGGAGCCGGAGCCCGGAGAGCACGCGACCCCATCGCCCTGACGGCCCAGAGGCAGCGAAAAGCCCCCTCCCAGCGAATGAACCGCAGGTAGGGGGCTTACGCGTGGGCGCTTACTTCTTCTTGCCCTGGTTCTTGACCGCCTCGATCGCGGCCGCCGCCGCCTCCGGGTCCAGGTACTTGCCGCCCGGGGTGACCGGCTTGAAGTCGGCGTCCAGCTCGTAGTAGAGGGGGATGCCCGTCGGGATGTTCAGGCCCGCGATGTCCGCGTCGGAGACGCCGTCCAGGTGCTTGACCAGGGCCCGCAGGCTGTTGCCGTGGGCGGCGATCAGGACCGTGCGGCCGGTCAGCAGGTCGGGGACGATCGCGTCGTACCAGTACGGGAGCATCCGGAAGACGACGTCCTTCAGGCACTCCGTGCGCGGGCGCAGCTCCGGCGGGATCGTCGCGTAGCGCGCGTCGTGGGCCTGGGAGAACTCCGAGTCGTCCGACAGCGGCGGGGGCGGGGTGTCGTACGAGCGGCGCCAGAGCATGAACTGCTCCTCGCCGAACTCGGCCAGCGTCGCCGCCTTGTCCTTGCCCTGGAGGGCGCCGTAGTGGCGCTCGTTCAGGCGCCAGGAGCGGTGGACCGGGATCCAGTGGCGGTCCGCGGCCTCCAGCGCCAGCTGGGCCGTGCGGATCGCGCGCTTCTGGAGGGACGTGTGGACCACGTCGGGGAGGAGATCGGCGTCCTTCAGGAGCTCGCCACCGCGGACTGCCTCCTTCTCGCCCTTCTCGTTCAGGTTCACGTCCACCCAGCCGGTGAACAGGTTCTTCGCGTTCCACTCGCTCTCGCCGTGGCGGAGGAGGATCAGCTTGTACGGTGCGTCGGCCATGGCCTTGAGCCTACCTAAGGGGATGGGGGGCCGTGTCGGGCCTGGGGGAGGGAGCGGCACGCCGGTCGCCGAGGCGCCGCCCGGCCGTGGCCCGATTGACGCGACCTGTTAATCGACTGGCGTTTCCGAGGCCCCCGCTCGTAACGTGTGCTCGCCGCTTGAGCCGCTTACAGACGTGGGGGATCCTCGATGTCACCAGCCCGTATGAGACGTGCCGCCCGCGAATCCGTCTCCGGGCTCCCCAGGGAGTTCTGGTGGCTGTGGACCAGCACCCTCGTCAACCGGCTGGGTGCCTTCGTGGCCACGTTCATGGCCCTCTACCTCACGCTCGACCGGGGCTACTCCGCCTCGTACGCCGGTCTCGTCGCCTCCCTGCACGGGCTCGGCGGGGTCGTCTCCTCGCTGGGCGGCGGGGTGATGGCCGACCGGCTCGGCCGGCGGCCCACGCTGCTCATCGCGCAGACCGCCACCGCCGCCTCGGTCGCCCTGCTCGGCTTCATGACCGACCCGGTCGCCATCGCCGCCGTCGCCTTCCTCGTCGGCATGGCCTCCAACGCCTCCCGGCCGGCCGTGCAGGCGATGATGGCCGACATCGTCCGCCCCGAGGACCGGGTGCGGGCCTTCTCCCTCAACTACTGGGCGATCAACCTGGGCTTCGCCGTCTCCTCCATGGCCGCCGGGTTCATCGCCGAGTTCAGCTATCTCGCCGGGTTCCTGATCGAGGCCGGGATGACCCTGGCCTGCGCGGTCGTCGTCTTCGCCAAGGTGCCGGAGTCGCGGCCGGCGGCCACGGCCAGGCAGGCGGAGGACAGCGTCAGCCTGGGCACGGTGCTGCGGGACGGGCGGTACATGGCCGTCGTCGGGCTGTCCTTCCTCGTCGCCCTGGTCTTCCAGCAGGGCTCGGTCGGCCTGCCGGTGGCCATGGGGCGGGCCGGCTTCTCCCCGGCCGACTACGGCCTCGCCATCGCCGTCAACGGCATCCTGATCGTCGCCCTCCAGATCCCCGTCACCCGGTTCATCGAGCACCGCGACCCGCGCACCCTCCTGGTCGCCTCCTCGATCCTCGCGGGATACGGCTTCGGGCTCACCGCGTTCGCCGGCTCGGTCGGCGTCTTCATGGTCACCGTGTGCGTGTGGACCCTGGCCGAGATCGTCAACGCCCCGACCCAGACGGGCCTCGTCGTCCGCCTCTCCCCGGTCCACGGCCGCGGGCGCTACCAGGGCATGTACACCCTCTCCTGGTCCGTGGCCGCCCTGATCGCGCCCCTGATGTCGGGCGTGGTCATCGACCGCCTCGGCGCCGGGTGGCTGTGGGGGATGTGCGCGGTGGTGGGGACGGCGGCCGGGCTCGGCTACGGCGTCCTGATGCGCCGCCTGCCCCCGGAGCGGCCGGCCCTGGCCAAGGCGCGGGCGGACGCCGGGACCGAGGTGCGCACGGCCTAGATGAATGAGTCCGATGTCTTCAGTGGTCATAGGCGATCAGGGATCGTTTGACTGGGGCG
>NZ_BMVN01000042.1:0-80881 GCF_014650735.1 Streptomyces canarius | reverse complement strand
CGCGTTCCACGAGCAGCGGCATCGGGTCGGAGGCGGTGACCAACTCCCGCAGCGGGAACCGGGTGAGGACCGACTCCACCTCCGGGGACAGCGCCGCCTTCAGACGGTCGTGCACCGACAGGGAGTCGTCGCCGAGGGCGTGCGCGGCGGCCAGCACCAGGGCGCGCTCGGGACCCTTGGGTACTCCGGCGGCGGCCCGCTCGTACAGCTCGGCGCCCTCCTCCAGGACCAGGCCGGTGTCGATCCCGGCCGGCACCTTCACGGACGCGGTGTGCCGCCACGTCGCCAGCGGATGGCTCCAGGCCTCCACCCGGAAGGTCCAACGGCCCGTCGTGTCCGGGGTGATCTCCGCACCCCAGCGGTCGCTGCCCGGGGACAGCTCCCGCATCGGCGTCCAGGGGCCCCGGCGGCCCTGGGGATCACGCAGGACCACGTTCGCCCCCACGGCATCGTGCCCTTCGCGGAACACGGTGGCCGTGACCTCGAAGGTCTCCCCGGCCACCGCTTTCGCCGGGCGCCTGCCGCACTCCACGGCCGGCCGGACGTCACGTACCGGTACACGGCCGATGGCCGGGGTCCTGCGCATGTATCTCACCTCCGCCGTGCGCGGAGCCGGGCACCCGGCCCGGCTCCGCGATCCGAAAGTCGGGCCGGCGCGCGCCGGTCCCGAGAGGAACGCCTTGTACGGTGCCAGGTCAGGGGCTTGGCGCCGTGGAACGCCGCTCCGGCGGCGGCGCTCTTCTGACCGCCCGGCGTGACTTCGGCCGTCCGTCCTGCTCGCGCAGGTAGGTCACCAGGTTCGTACGGAGATAGCGTTCGGCCGCGTCCGCGGCCTCGCGGGCACAGCGTTTGCCCATCAGCACGCACAGCGTGTAACCCGAGTCCTCGAAGGTGGCCCGGACCGTGCGGTCGTGGGGCGAGGCGAGCATGACGCGCTCCCACGCCCGGTAACGCCGCAACTGCCGGGCCACTTCGGCCTTGGCGGGTAGCAGCATGGCCCTCAGCCACCTTCCACGCTCTCGACTGGGCGCGTTCCCGACGGTCGGGTGGCGTCCGCGCACGGGAGGGCGCGGCACCGTTACGGCGATCGAGGCTTTCACTTATGGTGCACGCGCGACGACGCAGCGTCTTGTTGGAGCTTCAACCGTTCGGGGTGTCGGGCCCTCGTGTTGCACGAATGGCGTAGCGGGCTCACCGTGGAGGTGACTCAGAAGCGATCAGCGCTCACGCTATGTGTCCGGGATCCCTCCCGGACAGGGCAAGGGGAGCGAGAGCTTCGCCGGTGAGGAGCAAGCGACGATGAAGACCGCAGTGCCCTGCTACTACCACCTCGACGTGGAAGTCAGCCCGGAACGGGTGGGACAGGTCAGCCGCATCCTGGCCGCCCACCTCCGCCACTGGGACCTCGACAACCTCGTGGCCCCCGTCTGCCGCGGCGCCGAACTGCTGCTGCGGGCGATCGACGAGCACGCGACGGACAAACACACCTCGATCGAGATGTGGTGGAACGGCCAGCACCTCATCACCGCCTTCGGTGACGACGACCCGGATCTGCGCCCGGACCAGGACCTGCGGTCCTGCCTCGCGGACATCGCCGCGATGAGCGACGGCTGGGGCTGCTGCGCCTCGGACACCGGCAGCAAGATCATCTGGTTCTCGCAGCGCGCCCGCGCCGGCCAGCGCGTCCCGCTGGTGCCCACCGCCCCCGCGCCGACGCTGCGGGAGGGCCGCACGGTGCCCCGCGAGGAGCCGGTGGCCGTGCTCACCGCGCCGGCGCCCGCCGGTGACGATGCCCTGGAGGGCAGCCGGTGACCGCCCGAAAGCGCCGCAAAGGGGTGCCCGTGTGGAGCGGGCACCCCTACCCGTTGGGTGCCGCCTTCGACGGGCAGGGCACCAACTTCGCCCTGTTCAGCGAGGTCGCCGAGCACGTGGAACTGATCCTCGTCGACGACGCCGGCGCCGCCACTGCTGTCCCGCTGCAAGAGGTCGACGGCTTCGTGTGGCACGCGTACCTGCCCGGCGTCGGCCCCGGCCAGCGCTACGGCTACCGGGTGCGCGGCCCCTGGCAGCCGGCGCTCGGCCACCGCTGCAACCCGGCCAAGCTGCTGCTCGACCCGTACGCCCGCGCCGTGGACGGCCAGATCGACAACCACCCCTCCCTGTACGAGCGCGCCCCGGACGGACCCGCCCCGGCCGACAGCGCCGGCCACTCCATGCTGGGCGTGGTCACCGACCCGTTCTTCGACTGGGGCGACGACCGCCCGCCCCGGACGCCGTACGCGGACTCGGTGATCTACGAGGCCCATGTGCGCGGCCTGACCATGACCCACCCGGACGTCCCGGAACGGCTGCGCGGCACCTACGCCGGCCTCGCCCACCCCGCGGTGACCGAGCACCTCACCTCGCTGGGGGTGACCGCCGTCGAACTGATGCCGGTGCACCAGTTCGTCCAGGACGGCGTGCTCCAGGACCGCGGCCTGTCCAACTACTGGGGCTACAACACCATCGGCTTCTTCGCCCCGCACAACGCCTACGCCGCCTTCGGCACCCGCGGCCAGCAGGTCAACGAGTTCAAGGCCATGGTGAAGGCGCTGCACGCGGCCGGCCTCGAAGTCATCCTCGACGTGGTCTACAACCACACCGCCGAGGGCAACGAACGGGGCCCCACGCTGTCCTTCCGGGGCATCGACAACGCCTCCTACTACCGTCTGGTCGACGGCGACTGGGCCCACTACTACGACACCACCGGCACCGGCAACAGCCTGCTGATGCGGCACCCCTACGTGCTCCAGCTGATCATGGACTCGCTGCGGTACTGGGTCACGGAGATGCACGTCGACGGCTTCCGCTTCGACCTCGCGGCCACGCTGGCCCGGCAGTTCCACGAGGTGGACCGGCTCTCGGCGTTCTTCGACCTGATCCAGCAGGACCCCGTCATCAGCCGGGTCAAGCTCATCGCCGAGCCCTGGGACGTCGGCGAGGGCGGCTACCAGGTGGGCAACTTCCCGCCGCTGTGGTCGGAGTGGAACGGCAAGTACCGGGACGCCGTACGGGACTTCTGGCGGGCCGAGCCCGGCTCGCTCGGCGAGTTCGCCTCCCGGCTCACCGGCTCCTCCGACCTCTACCAGCACAGCCGGCGCCGGCCGCGCGCGAGCGTCAACTTCGTCACCGCGCACGACGGTTTCACCCTGCGCGACCTGGTGTCGTACAACGACAAGCACAACGAGGCGAACGGCGAGGAGAACCGGGACGGCGAGAGCCACAACCGGTCCTGGAACTGCGGGGCGGAGGGCGAGACCGACGACCCGGCCGTGCTCGAACTGCGGGCCCGCCAGCAGCGCAACCTGCTGGCCACGCTGCTGCTCTCGCAGGGCATCCCGATGCTCTGCCACGGCGACGAACTCGGCCGCACCCAGCGGGGCAACAACAACGCCTACTGCCAGGACAACGAGATCTCCTGGGTGGACTGGGACCTGGCCGACGAGCAGCACGCCCTCGCCGAGTTCACCCGGCGACTGATCGCGCTGCGCGCCGCGCACCCGGTGCTGCGCCGGCGCCGCTTCTTCCGCGGCGAGACCGCGACCCACGCCAAGCAGCCGCTGCCCGACCTGATGTGGCTGCGGCCCGACGCCCGGGAGATGACCGACCGCGACTGGCAGCGCGGGGACGCGCACACGGTCGGGGTCTTCCTCAACGGGGACGCCATCGCCGAACGCGACTCCTACGGCCGCCGCATGGTCGACGACTCCTTCCTGCTGTTCGTCAACGGCTACTGGGAGCCGGTCGTCTTCCGCCTGCCCGACGACTCCTTCGGCGAGCGCTGGACCACCCTGATCGACACCGCCGACCCCGAGGGCGACCCCGACGAACGCGAACGGAAGGCGGGCACGAAGCTGCGCGTCGAGGCGCGCAGCCTGGTCCTGCTGTCGCGCCCCTCGCGTGCCGCCGGCTAGGCGGCCAGGGGACCGAGACGGAGGCGCCGCACCCCGCCCGGGGGTGCGGCGCCTCCGTCTCGAGCGCCGGCCTCAACGGCTCCGGCGGGACGTCACCGTGAACTGCGCGCCGTCCGGGTCGCGCAGGATCGCCTCGGTGTCCTCCTCGCGCAGCACGCTGCCGCCGTGCTTCTCCGCCGTGCGGGCGCAGCCGGGCACGTCGGCCACCGCGAAGTGGATCTGCCAGTGCGGCCGTACCGAGGGGTCCGGGGCCGCCTCCACCGCGCCCGAGTCGATGCGCGCCACGATGTCGCCCTGGCTGCGCAGCACCACCTCGCCGCCCTCGTACTCGACCTCGCAGCAGCCCGGCTGCCCGGTCGCCCAGTCCAGGACCTCGCCGTAGAAGATCGCGGCGTCGAAGGCGTCCCGGGTGTGCAGCCGGACGAAGGTCGGTGCCGCCTGCCGCCACGCCTCCCAGTTGCCGACCAGTTCGCCCTGCCAGATCCCGAACGTGGCCCCGTCCCGGTCGGCGAGCAGTGCCGCCCGGCCCGGCGGGAAGGACAGCGGTCCGACCGCCGACGTGCCGCCGCGCTCCCGGACCCGGGACACGGCCACGTCCGCGTCCGGTACGGCGAAGTACGGCGTCCAGGCCACCGCCATCTGCCACATGGAGGCGACGGCGGCGATCCCGGCCACCGGGACCCCGTTCGCCAGGGCGATACGGAAGTGCTCGCCGAGCTTGGCGCTGCGCCAGCGCCAGCCGAGGACGGCCGCGTAGAAGTCCTGGGTGGCCTGGAGATCGCGGCTGGTCAGGCTCACCCAGCACGGTGCGCCGAAGACGGAGTGGGTGGAGACGACCCTTGTTCTGCGTGGCTCGCCGCCGGTGCGGGTGTCGTGGTTCATGGCAGTCGCGTCCTGCTCTCGGGGCCGGGCGGCCACCGGTCTGACACCAGTGTCCGACCGGAAGCGGGTGGGCTGCCTGTCGAGTACCCCGGGTGGCGGGGGTGCAGGCCCCTGCGCACGATGGAGGGATGGGAGAGATCGAGCCGGACCGGATCGCCGCGCTACAGGCGGAGGTCGACCAGCTGAAGGAGGCCATGACCTCCCACGCGGTGATCGACCAGGCGATCGGGATGGTCGTGGCCCTCGGCCGGGTGACCCCGGACCAGGGATGGCAGGTGCTGAAGGAGGTCTCCCAGCACACCAACATCAAGCTGCGCAACATCGCGGAGCTGATCCTGATCTGGGGGCGGCGCGGCGACATCCCGGCCGAGATCAGGGCCGAGCTGGAGGACGCGCTGGACCGGTACGGCCCCACCCAGGTGCCCGGGTCCGAGGGGCAGTAGGCTCCCGGGCGCCGAAGGAACGGGGGCTCCCGGGAGCCGGGGGAACAGGGACTCAGCGGGCCCGGGCCTCCGCGAGCAGTTCGTCGCGCAGCCGGTCGAAGCAGCCGCTGAGCAGCCGCGAGACGTGCATCTGCGAGATACCGAGCTGCTGGGCGATCCGGCTCTGCGTCATACCGCCGAAGAACCGCAGGTAGAGGATGGTGCGCTCACGCTCCGGCAGCGCCTCCAGACACGGCTTGACCGCGGCCCGGTCCACGACGAGGTCGAACCCCGGGTCGGGGCCGCCCAGGGAGTCGCCCAGCGCGTAGCCGTCCGTGCCGGCCACCTCGGCGTCCAGGGACAGCGCGGAGAAGCACTCCAGCGCCTCCATCCCGGTGCGCACCTCGTCCTCGCTGAGCCGCGTGAGCGCGGCGATCTCGGCGACGGTGGGCGCCCGGCCCGGCGTCGTCTGCGCCAGCTCCTTGGTGGCGGCACGGACCCGGTTGCGCAGGTCCTGCACCCGGCGCGGCACATGCAGGGTCCACATGTGGTCGCGGAAGTGGCGCTTGATCTCCCCGGTGATGGTGGGCACCGCGTAGGCCTCGAAGGCCCGGCCGCGGTCGGGATCGTAGTGGTCGACGGCCTTGACCAGGCCCAGCGCGGCCACCTGGTACAGGTCCTCCAGGGCCTCGCCCCGGCCGCGGAACCGCACGGCGATCCGCTCGGCCATGGGCAGCCACAACCGGACGAGCTCGTCCCGCAGCGCCCGGCGCTCGGGACCGTCGGGCAGCCCGGCGAGCCGCTCGAAAGCGGCGCTGGTGTCCGGGGCGTCGTCGTGTGGATGGGGTTTCGTGCTGCCAGTGACACGCATCGCGCGCACCTCTCTCAACAGGTGCTGGATGACAGACACCGTGGGAGGTGCGCTCGGACCATGGATAGGACACCGGGGCGTCCGGCGAGGGCCGGCTCCCACGGACGTGCCTCCTGTCCGAAGCACTGGTGTGCCCATTCCCGCTAGGGGGCATCTCAAAACAAATAAGTGCATACAGGGCTATTCGGACGAAGCGTTCTTGACCCCCCTCGGGGAGCCCTTGGAGAGCCCTTCGGAAGCCCTTGGGGAGCATTACCTCTGTAGCAGAGGTAATCTCCGAAGCGTGGACGCCGACACCTTTCCGGAGCAACTGGCCGACGCGCTGGTGCGCATCCAGCGGCTGATCCGGCGCCGGCTGCGCGGCGGGCTCACCGCGCCCCGGCTGCGCGGCGCCGAGGTCGAACTGCTGCGGCTGGTCGAGTCCCGCCCCGGCATCGGCGTCTCGGACGCGGCCCGTCGGCTGCACCTGGCCGGGAACTCCGTCTCGACCCTGGTCAACCAGCTCGTCCGGGACGGCTATCTGGTCCGTGAGACCGACCCGGCCGACCGGCGGGCCGCCCGGCTGCTGCTGACCGGGGCCGCCGAGCAGCGGCTCGCGGACTGGCAGCGCCGCCGGGCCGAACTGGTCGGCCGGCACGTCTCCCGGCTCGGCGAGGCCGACCGCGAGGCCCTGCGCGCGGCCCTGCCGGCCCTGCGCAGGCTGGCCGTCATGCTGCACGAGGAGGCCGAGGAAACATGACGAGCGACAAGCCTGACGGATCCGGGACGGGGGGCACGCCCGACGCCGCCGGTACGGCTGAGACCCCCGGCACGGCCGGTGCCCCCGCCGGTGCCCCGGTGGCCTCGGAGGGCCCTGGGGCCTTCGAGGGTGGTCCGGCCGGTCCGGCCGAGGGCGTACCCGGTGCCGTCGGGGCTTCCTCCGTGGCCGCGGACCGTGTCCGGGTCGAAGCCGTGTCCTGCACCGGGCTCGCCCATGCCTTCGGCGAGACCCGCGCCGTCGACGGGCTCGACCTGGCCGTCCGGGAGGGCGAGGTGTTCGGGCTGCTGGGCCCCAACGGAGCCGGCAAGACCACCGCCATCCGCTGCATCACCACACTGCTTCCCGTCCCGGCCGGCATGGTCCGCGTCTTCGGACATGACGCCGCCAAGGAACGGATGGCGGTGCGCCGGCTGCTCGGCTACGTCCCGCAGCAGCTGTCCGCCGACAGCGCACTCACCGGCCGGGAGAACGTCGCCCTGTTCGCCCGGGTCTTCGACGTGCCGCGCCGCGAGCGCGCCGCACGCGTCACCCAGGCCCTCGCCGCCGTCGGCCTCGCCGACGCCGCCGACCGGCTGGCCGGGACCTACTCCGGCGGCATGGTCCGCCGCCTGGAACTCGCCCAGGCCCTGGTCAGCGCACCCCGGCTGCTGATCCTGGACGAGCCCACGATCGGCCTGGACCCGATCGCCCGCACCGGCGTCTGGGAGCACATCAACGCCGTACGCGCCGCCACCGGCATGACCGTCCTGGTCACCACCCACTACATGGACGAGGCCGACCAGTACTGCGACCGGGTCGGCCTCATGCACCGCGGCCGGGTCCGCGCCCTCGGCACCCCGGCGGCACTGCGCCACGGCCTCGCCGAGCGGCGGGGCGCCGACCGCCTGCCCACGCTGGAGGACGTCTTCCGCGACGTCGCCGGCAGTGGCCTCGACGACCACTCCGGAGGAGGTTTCCGCGATGTCCGAAGCACCCGCCGCACCGCGCACCGCGTCGGCTGACGGCACCCCCGGAGACGGCATCGCCCTGCTGCTCACCCCGCCCGTGCCGCGCGCGGGCTGGCGCGTCCTGCCCGCCCGGGTGATCGCCATGTGCGCCGTCGAGCTCCAGAAGCTGCGCCACGACCGGACCGAGCTGTACACCCGTGCGGTCCAGCCCGCCCTGTGGCTGCTGATCTTCGGCCAGACCTTCACCCGGATCCGGGCGATACCCACGGGTGGGGTCCCGTACATCGACTACCTGGCGCCCGGCATCATCGCCCAGTCGGCGATGTTCATCGCGATCTTCTACGGCATCCAGATCATCTGGGAGCGGGACGCGGGCATCCTGAACAAGCTGCTCGTCACCCCGACCCCGCGCTCGGCCCTGATCACCGGCAAGGCCTTCGCGGCCGGGGTGAAGTCGCTGGTCCAGGCGGTCGTCGTGATCGTGATCGCCGCACTGCTCGGCGTCGCCCTCACCTGGAACCCGCTCAAGCTGCTCGGCGTCGCCCTCGCGGTGGTCCTCGCCTCCGTGTTCTTCTCCTGCCTGTCGATGACCATCGCGGGGATCGTGCTCAGCCGCGACCGGCTGATGGGCTTCGGGCAGGCGATCACCATGCCGCTGTTCTTCGGCTCCAACGCCCTCTACCCCGCGTCCGTGATGCCGGGCTGGCTCCAGGCGGTCAGCAAGGTCAACCCGCTGAGCTATCAAGTGGACGCCCTGCGGGGCCTGCTGCTCGGTACGCCCGCGCATCTCGCCGCCGACTTCGGGGTGCTGGCGGTGGCCGCCGCGGCGGGCATCACCGCGGCCTCCGCACTGCTCGGCCGGCTGGCCCGCTGATCTTGCCGCGGACGTGATGTGCGGCACGCGCGCGTACCCGGCCGCGAGGCGCCGCGAACGGATTCTTCCTGCGCAGCGCTTGATCACCGATCAAAGCGGGTGAATCCCCTGGCCACAGCGCATTACGCGCATTTGACAGTGCGCTGAGCGCACAGATAGACAGCAGCTCTCGAAGGTCGAGAGGGGCACTGTGTACGAGCCGAACGTGGTCGGGGACTGGCAGGAGTACGAGGAGCATGCCGGTCTGCGGGTCCGCGTCCACCGCCTGGAGCCGGCCGAGCCGCCGCGCGGACGGGACGACGCCGCCGCCGGGCTGACGTACTTCAGCGTCCGGGTGACCGTGGAGAACCGCGGCGCGCGGCACTACGGCATCCACCTGGAGGACGGTCAGATCGACGTCCGCGTCGGTCCGGACGGCGAGGGCGCCTTCATCGACTGGCGCAACTCCCAGTTCATCGAGGGCTTCGACGTCTACCCGCTGCGCCGGGCCACCGCCGTCCTCTACGCCGCCGCGCCCGAGGCCGCCCTCACGCACGTGGACGTGCAGGTGCAGCTGCGGGTGGAGGACGAGTGGGCCGACCGCCGGCTGTGGGCGGGCGGCATCGGCATCGTGGAGCCGGCCGCGCCGGCCGCACCCGCCGGCACCGGTCAGGGCAGCCTGGCCCACCAGGTCAGCGCGTTCCTGAGGGACCAGACCGAGCCCGGTTCCGCCTGACGAGCACCCGCGCGGGGCGTCGTACGACGCTCAGTGCGGGATGCCGTCGATGATCTCGCGCGCGCCCTGCCGCAGCAGCGCCACCGCGACCGAGGTGCCGAGGGTGGCCGGATCGAGCCGGCCCGCCCACTCGTGGGCGTTCAGCCGGGTCTTGCCGTCCGGGGTGAAGACACAGGCCCGCAGGGAGAGTTCGCCGCTCAGGTCCACCCGCGCGTACCCGGCGATGGGGCTGTTGCAGTGGCCCTGCAACACGTGCAGGAACATCCGTTCGGCCGTCGCCTCCCGGTGGGTGGCCGGGTCGCTGAGCCCGCTGACCGCGTCGATCAGCTCGCTGTCGTCCTCCCGGCACTGCAACGCGAGGATGCCCGCGCCGATCGGCGGCATCATCGTCTCCGGGTTCAGCACCTCGCTGATCACGTCCGTCCGCCCGATGCGCTCCAGGCCGGACACCGCCAGCAGCAGCGCGTCCGCCTCGCCGGCGGCCAGCTTCTCCAGCCGGCGGTTGGCGTTGCCCCGGAAGGGCACGCACTCCAGGTGCGGGTGGGTGGCGGCCAGTTGGGCGATGCGACGCACCGCGGAGGTGCCGATCCGGGTGCCGGCCGGCAGCTCGTCCAGGGTGAGCCCGTCCGGGTGTACCAGCGCGTCCCGGATGTCGTCCCGCTTCAGGAACGCGGCGAACACCGTCCCGGCCGGCAGCGGCCGGTCGGCGGGCACGTCCTTGACGCAGTGCACCGCGAGATCCGCCTCCCCGGCCAGCAGGGCGGCGTCCACCTCCTTGGTGAACGCCCCCTTGCCCTCGACCTGGGACAGATCGCCGAGCCACTTGTCACCGGTGGTCTTCACCGGTACGACCGCGGTGCGCACGCCCGGGTGCAGCACCGCCAACTCGGCGCGGACCCGTTCGACTTGGGCCAGGGCCATGGGCGAGTCGCGGGAGACGATTCGGATCAGTTCGGGAACCGGCATGCGGACACGATAGACCCACCGGCCTCAGCCGGATTCCCCGGGCAGGTCGGCCGCCGACTCCTGCGGGGTGAGATCCGGGCGCAGCCGCAGCCAGGAGGGCTGGCGCAGCATGCCGTTGCGGGTACGGGTGCTGTAGCTGACCTCGCCCACCAGCCGGGGCAGCACCCAGCGGGCGCCGGGCACCCGCGGCACGGGCTCGAAGGGGCACCGGTCGCTCGCCGTGTCCCGCAGCAGGTCCGCCAGCCGGACGCGCTCGGCCTCGCTCCAGCCGGTGCCCACCCCGCCGACGTACCGCAGCCGGCCCTCCGGGTCGCGCTGGCCGGCCAGCACCGCGCCGGGCAGTCCGGTCAGCCGCCCCTTGCCGGGCAGCCAGCCGCCGACGATCACGTCCTCGGCCCGCATGTTCCGGATCTTGATCCAGGCGCGGGAGCGCACGCCGGGTTCGTACACCGAGTCCAGCCGCTTGCACACCAGGCCCTCCAGGCCGTGTGCCCTGGTCGCCGCGAGTGCCTCGGCGCCGTGCCCGGTCACCGCTCCCGGCGTCGACCAGTACGGCCCCGCGAGCCCCAGTTCCTCCAGCCGCGCCCGCCGCCGGACGTACGGCAGTCGTACCAGGGACTCCTCCAGATGGGGCACGTCGAACAGCACCAGGTGCACCGGGACCTGCGCGGCCCGGCGCGCCGCCCGCGCGGGGGCGTGCGCGAGGCCCATCCGGCTCTGGAG
This sequence comes from Streptomyces canarius, assembly GCF_014650735.1. NCBI lineage: Bacteria > Bacillati > Actinomycetota > Actinomycetes > Kitasatosporales > Streptomycetaceae > Streptomyces > Streptomyces canarius. The sequence goes on along the minus strand of NZ_BMVN01000042.1, from coordinate 69,768 downwards.
GAGCTGGAAGTCGGCCCGGCCCCGCGCGTCCAGGGCCAGCACCTCCCCGTCCAGCACCGCGGGGGTGGTGCCCAGCGCCCCGCCGAGCGGCCGGAGCTCGGGGTAGGCACCGGTGATGTCCTCGCCCGAGCGGGCACGCAGCAGCACACTTCCGTCGCCGGGCAGGTACACCATCACCCGCTGGCCGTCCTGCTTGGTCTCGTACGCCCACCGCGCGTCCTGCGCGGCGGGCGGCAGGCTGCCGGGCGTCGCGAGCATGGGCGGAATGAGCGGCAGGGGCACGGCGGTCACGGCAGAGATCTCGACCACCCCCGACGCCGTCACGCCCCTTTCCCACCGGGTTCCCCTGAACGGTCCCGCGACGGACACGGACACGGGCACGGGCACTGGCGCACGCCGGCCGGGCTGGAGCGGCACGGGGCGGGGCCGGCGTGGGGCGTGGCGGCGAGGACGGACCGTGGCCGGTGTGGGGCGCTCGGGGCTGCCGGTGGGGACGGACTGTGCGCGGGCGCCGGGTCGGTGCGGGGGGCTACGGGGCGCTGGGCGGGCGCCGTGTGTTGCGGGTGCCGGCTGGGCGCGGAGGCTGGGCCGACGCCGTGGGGGAGTGGTGGCCGGGATGGGCCGGCGCGCCGTACCGGGCCCGCCTGACACCGACCCGTTGCCGCCTGGGTGGGCGGCCACGGCACCGGACCGGCCCGGTGCGGCGGGAGGAACCACCGAGGGCCGTCCCGGACGGGGCAGCCGGCGGGCCGACGAGTCCCCTCAGCTGACCCGTTCCGGCGGCAGGGTCCGCTCGGTCGCCCCGCCCGGCCGGCCGAGTGCTGCTCGGGCGCCCCTTTTCCGGCGGCGGAGGTCCGTTCGGTCGGGCGACCCGTTCCGGCGGCAGGGGCCCCTCAGCCGCCCCCCTCGGCCGGTGGCGCCCCGCCCAGGCGACCTGTTGCGGCGGGAGGGTCCGCTCGGTCGCCCCGCCCGGCCGGCCGAGTGCTGCTCGGGCGCCCCTTTTCCGGCGGCGGAGGTCCGTTCGGTCGGGCGACCCGTTCCGGCGGCAGGGGCCCCTCAGCCGCCCCCCTCGGCCGGTGGCGCCCCGCTCAGGCGACCCGTTCGGTCGTCGGTTCCGGGGTCGGGGTCGGGGCCGGGGTGTCGGGGCGGTGGCGGGGGAGGAAGGAGGCGAGGACGAAGGCGAGGGCCGCCGCACCCGCGCCGAGTGCCATGACCGCCTTGAAGCCGTTCTCGGACGGCAGCGCGTGGCCGCCGAGGCTGATCGTCAGCTGGGCCAGGATCACGCCCGCGACCGCGCTGGCCACCGACGTGCCGATGGACCGCATCAGCGTGTTGAGGCTGTTCGCGGCGGCCGTCTCCGACGCCGGGACCGCGCCCATGATCAGCGCGGGCATGGCGCCGTAGGCGAAGCCGACACCCGCGCCGATGACGCAGGAGACCAGGACCAGGTGCCAGACCTCGCTCATCAGCACGATGTTGAGCGCGTACCCGGCGGCGACGATGACCGCTCCGATCATGAGGGTGATCTTCGGCCCCCGGGACTTGGTGATCATGGCGGAGACCGGGGCCATGGCCATCATCACCAGGCCCTGCGGCGCCATCACCAGACCGACGGTGAGCATGGACCTGCCGAGGCCGTAGCCGGTCTGGGTCGGCAGCTGGAGGAGCTGCGGCAGGACCAGGGACATCGCGAACATCGAGAAGCCGAACGCGATGGAGGCCAGGTTGGTGAACAGCACCTGGCGGCGGACGGTGGTGCGCAGGTCGACCAGCGGCTGCGCGGTGCGCAGCTCGAAGAGGCCCCAGCCCAGCAGGACGACGACGGCGAGCGCGAGCAGGCCCAGCGTGGTGCCGCTGCCCCAGCCCCAGTCGGCGCCCTTGGAGATGGCCAGCAGCAGGGAGACCAGGCCGACGGCCATGCCCAGCGCACCGGCCACGTCGAAGCGCCCACCCGTACGCACACGCGACTCCGGCACCAGGCCCAGCACGCACACGAACGCGACGACGCCGAGGCTCGCGGAGGTCCAGAACAGCACGTGCCAGTCGAAGTGGTCGGCGATGAAGGCCGCCGCGGGCAGCCCGAGCGCGCCGCCGACGCCCAGCGAGGCGCTCATCAGCGCGGTCGAACCGGCCAGCTTCTCCGGCGGCAGCTCGTCGCGCATGATGCTGATGCCCAGCGGGACCACGGCGGCGGCGAGCCCCTGGAGCGCACGGCCGACGATCATCGGGACGAGCGTGTCGCTGAGCGCGCACACCACCGAGCCGGCCACCAGCAGCACGAGGCTGACCATCAGCAGGCGCCGCTTGCCGAACATGTCGCCGAGCCGGCCGGCCACCGGGGTGGCGACGGCGGCGGCCAGCAGCGTGGCCGTGACCGCCCAGGCGGCGTCGGACGCCGAGGCGTGCAGATAGCCGGGCAGCTCCGGGACGATCGGGATCACCAGGGTCTGCATCAGCGACACGGTGATACCGGCCAGGGCCAGCACCGCGACCACGGCACCCGGCCGTGCCGGAGCGGAACGGCCGGCCTCGGCGGGCCGGGCGGGGGCGTCGGACATAGGAGGACCTTCCAGGGAACAAGAAACAGGGAACAAAAAACAGGGAACAGGGGACAGCGGGGCGGGGAACGAGGGCGAGCCGAAGGACCGGACGGGGTGACCGGGGCTTCGTTTAAGTCAACTGCTTGACTTACTGTAGCGGCATGGAGCGGCGGCCCGCGGGGGCCCGTCCCCGCCGGTGCGGGCGGGCCCGTAGGCTGCCCTCGCTGGACCTCGCCGCCCCGGTCGAGGACCTGGGACGGAGCGCGGGACGGGCCGGCCCAGGGCGGTGCGCAGTCCCGGAGCGGTGGTGAGCATGGCGCGCAGGACGGCGCGGGCCGAGCAGGTGAGCGCGACCCGGGAGGCGATCCTGATCGCGGCGGAGCGGCTGTTCGCCGAGCACGGCGTGTACGCCGTCTCCAACCGCCAGGTCAGCGAGGCCGCGGGACAGGGCAACAACGCCGCGGTCGGCTACCACTTCGGCACGAAGGCCGACCTGGTCCGCGCGGTCGCCCGGCGGCACGCCGAGCACATCGAGACACTGCGGGAGCGGGCCCTGGCGGCGGCCGGTGACTCCACGGACGTACGCGACTGGGTCGACTGCCTGGTCCGGCCGGTGACCGAGCACCTGGCGAGCCTCGGCAGCCCCACCTGGTACGCCCGGTTCTGCGCCCAGGTCATGACCGACCCGGCCCTGCACGAGATCATGGTCGAGGAGTCCTTGGCCTCGCCGGCGCTGCGCGAGGCGGTCGAGGGCCTGAACCGCACCCTCGGGGAGCTGCCGCCCGAGGTGCGCGCCGAGCGCGGCCAGATGGTCCGGCTGCTGATCCTGCACACCTGCGCCGAGCGGGAGCGGGCCCTGGCGGAGGGCACCCCGACCCCGCGCGCCACCTGGGACGAGGTGGCCACGGGCCTCGCGGACGCGATCGTGGGCCTGTGGCTGGCCCCCGTGGGCACCGCCCGGACCGCGAGCCGCTGAACCCGGGCGGCGGGCCGGGGCCGCCGCCCGCGTCAGGAGGACCGGGGTGGCCGGACCCAGTCCAGGGAGCGCTCGACGGCCCGCAGCCAGTTGTCGTACTCCGCCTCCCGCCGCTCGGGGTCCATGGCGGGCAGCCACTGGCCGGCCTTGTGCCAGTTGCGGCGCAGCACCTCCAGGTCGGGCCAGTAGCCGGCGGCGAGCCCAGCCGCGTAGGCGGCGCCCAGCGAGACCGTCTCGGCGACCATCGGCCGTACCACCGGCACGTCGAGCACGTCGGCCACGAACTGCATGAGCAGGTTGTCCGCGGTCATGCCCCCGTCCACCTTGAGCTGCTGGAGGGCGACCGAGGAGTCGGCGTTCATGGCGTCGACGACCTCCCGGGTCTGCCACCCGGTGGCCTCCAGGACGGCCCGCGCCAGGTGTCCCTTGGTGATGTACGAGGTGAGCCCGACGATGACCCCGCGCGCGTCGCTGCGCCAGCGCGGCGCGAACAGGCCCGAGAAGGCCGGGACGATGTAGCAGCCGCCGTTGTCCTCGACCGTCCGGGCGAGGGTCTCGATCTCCGGCGCGCTGCTGATCAGTCCCAGACGGTCACGGAACCACTGGACGAGCGCGCCGGTGACGGCGATCGACCCTTCCAGGGCGTAGGCAGGCTGCTGGTCCCCGATCTTGTAGGCGACCGTCGTGAGGAGCCCGTGCCGGGACCGCACCAGGTCGGCCCCGGTGTTGAGCAGCAGGAAACTGCCCGTTCCGTAGGTGCACTTGGCATCGCCCGGGGAGAAGCAGGTCTGGCCGAACAGGGCGGCCTGCTGGTCGCCGAGCGCGGCCGTGATGGAGACGCCCGGCAGCAGTGAGCGGGCCTCGCCGTACGGCTCGGCGGACGACCTGATCTCGGGCAGCATCGAGCGGGGCACCCGGAAGAAGTCCAGCAGCTCGTCGTCCCAGGCGAGCTCGCGGATGTTCATCAGCATCGTGCGGCTGGCGTTGGTGACGTCGGTGATGTGCAGACCGCCGTCGGTTCCGCCGGTGAGGTTCCAGATCAGCCAGCTCTCCATCGTGCCGAACAGCACCTCGCCGTCCCGGGCGCGCTGTTCGACCCCCTTGACGTGGTCGAACAGCCACCGGATGCGCAGCGCGGAGAAGTAGGTCGACGGCGGCAGGCCGCACCGGTCGAGGAAGAACGCCTCCCCGGGGTCTTCTCCGAGGGCGTCGACGAGCGGCGCCGTGCGGGTGTCCTGCCAGACCAGTGCCCGGCCGAGCGGCGCGCCGGTCCGCCGGTCCCAGAGCACCGTCGTCTCCCGCTGGTTGGCCAGGCCGATCGCCGCGATCTGGCCCTGGTCCACCCCGGCGTCCGACAGGGCCTCGGGCACCACGCGCCGCAGGTTCTGCCAGATCTCGACGGCGTCGTGCTCGACCCATCCGGGCTTCGGGAAGTGCTGCTGGTGCTCCTTCTGCGCGACCGAGACCAGCCGCCCACGGTGGTCGAACAGGATGCAGCGGGTCGAGTTGGTGCCCTGATCGACGGACATCACGTACCGTTCCACCATGATCGGGTCTGTCCTTCCGACGGATCGAGGGGCGGCTGTCCCGGCCTACCAGCGGGCGGCTCCCAGGTCCCTGGAGATCGCCCGCGCGGCTTCCCGGATCAGGCTGACCAGATGCGGGCGGGGCCGTCCCTGGCTGTCGCAGATCCGCTCCACCGGCCCGGACAGCCCGATGGCGCCGACGACGAGCCCGCCGTGCCCCCGGATGGGCGCCGAGAGCCCGGCCTCGCCCATGCTCATCTCCTGGATCTCGGCGGCCCAGCCGAGCTCCCTGACCTCGGCGAGCGCCCGGGCGAGCCGCTCGGGATCGACCAGTGTGTGCCGGGTGTACGCCTCCAGCCCCGGTGGCCGGACCGGCTCGACGGTCGCGGTCCCGAAGGCCAGCAGGACCTTGCCGAGGGAGGAGGCGTGCAGGGGCAGCAGCGCGCCCACGTCCAGGGTCTGGAAGGTGTCGTCCGGCCGGAACACGTGGTGGACGATGAGGACGCTGCCCTCCAGGGGGGTCCCGAGGCGCACCGCCTCCCCACTGCGGGCGGCCAGGGCGTCGGCCCAGTTCAGGGAGCGCGAGCGCAGTTCGTTGACGTCGAGGTAGCTGGTGCCGAGGTGCAGCAGGGCGGCTCCGAGCTGGTACTTCCCGGTGGTCGCGTCCTGCTCCACGAAGTCGACGTGCTGGAGCGTGCGCAGGATGCCGTGGGCGGTGCCCTTCGCCAGCCCGAGCGACGCCGCCACCTCGCCGAGACCGAGTCGGCGGGGGCCGCCGGCGAGCAGACGCAGGATCGCCGCCGCCCTTTCGATCGACTGGACTGGGCCGGCCATGAAGCGAGCCTATTACCGCTGCGGAACCTTCGCCGCGCGGACGGGACACGGGTCCCGGGCCGGTGCGTTCGGTAATGCCGACCGCCGTTCATTGACCAGCCCGATTTGTCTCCCTAGGTTTCCTTGAAGTCCGGCAAGGCGTCGACTCACGCGCCCGGCCGGCCCACACCATCGGGAGAGAACATGGCGGCACAGCTCAATACGCTGCTACGGGCGGCGGCACACGAACTCGTGTGTCCGGTGCCGCCCGCCCCCGGCGCCGTCTCGGCCGTGCGCCGGTGCGCGGCGGCGGCCCTCGCCGACTGGAACGTGTCCGAGGAGATCGTCGAGGACGCGCTGCTGGTGGTGTCGGAGCTTGTCACCAACGCGATCATCCACGCCCGGCCCCCGGCTGAGCTGCGGCTGTCCTGGGAGCCGGGCGACGGCGGCGGCACGCTGCGCGTGGAGGTCACCGACACGGGACCCGCGCGCCCGGCGGGGCAGCGGCTCGGCTGGCTGGACCCGGACGAACACGGCCGGGGCGAGGCGATCGTGCACGCCCTGGCGACACGTCACGGCATACGGGTCCGCCGTGGCGGGGTCACCCGGTGGGCGGAGCTCGTCGCGGTCCGCGGCGTCTGAGGCGCGGCCCGCGGTCCGGCCGGCACGGAGACCGGCTCCCCGCGCGGACGTCCTCCGCGGCGGGAGGAGCGCGGCGTCGTGCAGCCGCCCGCCCGGCCACCTGGTCCGAGCGAGGCCGGGATCAGGGGGTGGCCGCTCGGTCGTAGGGCCCGTGCGTATGGGGGACGCCTCCTGAGGGGCGGGGCCCCCGGCCCCACGCGCGGCCACGATCGGACCGGGGCCAGGCCGCCACCCCGATGGGCCCGGCACCGGTGTGCCGCCGGACCGGTCCACCGCTTGTCGCGCGGGTGCTCGCGGCCGGTGCAGGTGGTGCCGCTGTAGGTGTCGCCGAAGCCCCTCCTCCCTCCCCCCGGCACGGCGCGGGCGTCGGTCAGGTACGTGCCGTGCCGGGCCGGTGCCGCGTGGCGAGGCTCAAGGCGTTGGCCGTCACCACCGCGCCGATGCCCGCCCACTCCACGGCGCCGAGGCCCTGGTCCAGGATCACCCGGCCGACCACGGCCGCCAGGACCGGGTTGACGCTCATGAACAGGCCGAATGTCTGTGCCGGTACGCGGCGCAGCGTGAGCAGGTCGCTCAGGTACGGCACGGCGGAGGAGAGGACCCCGGCGGCGACGGCGCACAGCACGGCCCCGGCTGTCGGCGGCCGGCCGATCACTACGGCGATGCCGACGGGAAGGAAGGCCAGGGCGGACACGGCCGAGGCCGCCGCCGCGCCCTGCGCCCCGGGGATGCGCCGCCCGACGACCCGGTTGAGCAGGATGTACGACGCCCAGCAGCACGCGGCGGCCAGGCCGAGGGCCATGCCGGTGTAGTCGGCGGACGCGCGCGGACGCATCAGGACCACGACCCCGGCCCCGGCCAGCACCGCGCACCCGGCGTCCAGCCGCCGCCGGGACGCGGCGAGCGCGACGGTGAGCGGTCCCAGGAACTCCAGGGTCACGGCGAGGCCCAGCCCGATCCGGTCGACGGCGCTGTACAGGCTGAGGTTCATCGTGCCGAACACCCCGCCCAGCAGCAGCACCGGCCACCACTGCGGCCAGCCGAACCCGCGCAGCCGGGGGCGGGCCACGGCGAGCAGGACGAGCGCGGCGACGTACTGCCGTACCGCCACCACGCCGAGGGGACCGAGGACGGGGAAGGCGAGCGCGCCGACGGCGGCGCCGGTCTGGTTGGACAGCCCGCTGCCGGCCATGGCGGCCACTGCGGCCAGCGGCCGGGGCGAGGGCGCGGACGTGGTCAGGGGCCCGGCGGCGACGGGGTGTTCGAGAGCTGATCCCATGCCCGGGATCGTGCGCGCGGGGCACGCTTGCGCAAAATGCATGCGTCTTTCGATCTATACGCTGAGCGTATGCAGGACATCGATCTGCGCCAGTTGCGTTGTCTCGTGGCCATCGTGGACGAAGGTACGTTCACGGACGCGGCGATCGCCCTGGGCGTCTCCCAGGCCGCCGTCTCCCGCGCCGTCGCCTCCCTCGAACGCGCCCTGGGCGTACGGCTCCTGAGGCGCACCTCCCGCGAGGTGACCCCCACCGCCACCGGCGTGCGCGTGGTGGCCCAGGCCCGGCGCGTCCTCGCCGACGTCTCCGACCTGGTCCGGGAGGCCACCTCGGGGCACACCCGGCTGCGCGTCGGCTACGCGTGGTCGGCGCTGGGCCGCCACACGGTCGCCTTCCAGCGGCGCTGGAGCGCGGCCCACCGCGACACCGACCTGCACCTGGTCCGCGTCAACTCGCCCTCCGCCGGGCTCGCCGAGGGCGCCTGCGACCTCGCCGTCGTCCGCAGACCGCTGGACGACCGGCGCTTCGGCACCGCCCTCGTCGGGCTGGAGCGGCGGCTGTGCGCGCTCGCCGCCGACGACCCGCTCGCCCGGCGCCGCTCCGTGCGGCTGGCCGACCTCGCCGACCGGCTCCTGCTGGTGGACCGCCGTACCGGCACGGCCACCCCCGACCTGTGGCCGCCGGACTCCCGGCCGGCCACCGAGGAGACCCACGACGTCGACGACTGGCTCACCGTCATCGCCGCCGGACGCGGGATCGGGGTGACCGCCGAGTCCACCGCGCACCAGTACCCGAGGCCCGGGATCGTCTACCGGCCGGTGCGCGACGCCGAGCCCGTCGCCGTCCGGCTGGCCTGGTGGCGCGACGATCCGCACCCGGCCCTCCAGGTGGTGCTGGAGCTGCTCACCGAGCTCTACCGGGCCGGATGAGCCGGGACGCCGGGGCCGAGTCCTTGCAGACGAAATTGTTGGCAATCTTGTCTGGCTGGATTTGGGTTCGACAGGCACTCACTCAGGGAGGGCACGTGCCGAAGGAAGCCCGTCCGACCACCGGAGGGCAGGCCAGACAGCACGCGCTCGCGCAGCTGCGGGGTCGTACCACCGCGCCCGCACGGCACGCCCTGACCCGCGGTCCTTCCGGGCATGCCCCGGCGGCGGGTCCTCACCGTCGCCGGGGCGGGCCGGCGGCCCGGTGCGTGTCCGGTGCGGAGCGGTCACCTCCGCTCCCGCCGTCGGCCGAGTGCGCAACCCGTGTCCGTCTGCCGGGAACGGCCACGCCCGCGCCTACCGTCGAGTAATATCCGGCGGCAGGACACCAAAGGAGGTACCGTGCCCCGGTCCCCACGCTCACCCCTGCTGCTCGCCGGTCTGCTGGCGACCGCCGGAGTGGCCCACTTCGCCGTTCCACGGCAGTTCGACGCGACCGTGCCCCGTGCGCTACCGGGCTCGCCCAGGGCCTGGACGTACGGGAGCGGGGCCGTCGAGCTGGCCCTCGCGGCCGGGATCGCGGCGCCCCGCACCCGCGCGCTCGCCGCGAAGGCGGCAGCCGCCTTCTTCGTCGGCGTGTTCCCGGCCAACGTCCAGATGGCCGTGGACTGGCGTCACCGGCCCGCGCCACTCAGGGCGGCGGCCCTCACCCGGCTGCCCCTCCAGGTGCCGCTGGTGCTGTGGGCGCGTGCGGTCGCCCGGGGCGGGGAGGCGCGGTCATGACCGAGCGCGTCGAGATCGGGGCCAAGGCCGAGGACTTCGCCCTGCCCGACGAGACCGGCACCACCCGCCGGCTCAGCGAGCTGCTGGCCGACGGCCCGGTCGTCCTCTTCTTCTACCCCGCCGCCCTCACCCCCGGCTGCACCGCCGAGGCCTGCCACTTCCGCGACCTCGCCGCCGAGTTCGCCGCCGTCGGCGCCCGGCCCGTCGGGATCAGCGGAGACCCTGTCGACAAGCAGCAGGAGTTCGCCGGCCGGCACCGTCTCGGGATGCCCCTGCTCTCCGACGCCGACGGCACGGTCCGCGAGCGGTTCGGCGTCAAGCGAGGCTTCTCCCTGGCACCGACCAAGCGGGTCACCTTCGTGATCGCCGAGGACCGTACCGTCCTGGAGGTCGTCCGCAGCGAACTGCGCATGAACACCCACGCCGACCGGGCCCTCGCCGCCCTCCGCGCCCACCGGGGCTGAAGCGGACACCCCGCCGCTTGATGCGCCGGGACAATCGGATCATTCTGGGGCGTATGAAAGATGTCGCCGCCGTGGCGGTCATCGACGCGCACGGCACGGTGACCGGATGGACCGAGGGAGCGGAGCTGCTCACCGGCCACCCGGCCGACGAGGTCGTGGGCCGACCCGCCACGGACCTGCTGGCCGAGGATGTCCCCGGCGACATCCTCACCGGCCCCGCCGGCCCGGTCGCCCTGCGCCACCACGACGGCCACCGCCTCGTGCTGCCCCTGACCGTCTGCCCGCTCACCGGCGCCGCCGGACAGCCCGCCGGCTACGTCGTCACGGCCCTGCCCCCGGGCACCACCCTGGCCGCCCGGGCCTTCGAGCAGGCGTCCATGTCCATGTCGGTGTTCGACCTCCGCCAGCGCTACCTGCGCGTCAACGCCGCCGCCTGCCATGCGATGGGCGTCCCCGAGGAAGCGCTGCTCGGCCGGTTCTTCCCGGACACCGTCGCGGACACCGAGCACAGCCGTGGCTTCCTGGCCCAGCTGCGCGAGGTCGCCGGGACCGGTCGGCCGGTCCGCTACGAGAGCTACACCGACGCCCCCGCCCTCGACCAGGAGCAGGCATGGAGCATCGAGATGTGGCCGGTGCGCGACGCCTCCGGCGAACCGGCCGCGGTCGCGCTCGCCGCGTCCGACAGCAGCGAGCAGTACTGGGCCCGGCGCCGCCTCGCCCTGCTGAACGAGGCCGCGACCCGCGTCGGCACCACCCTGGACGTGATCGGCACCGCCGAGGAGATGATCGCGGTGCTGGTCCCGCAGTACGCGGACTTCGCCAGCGTCGACCTGCTCGACTGGGTGCTCGGCGCCGACGAACCGCCGACGCTGCCGGACGGCGGGGTCGTCCTGCGCCGCGTCGCCCACGGCTCCCACCACCCCGGCCACCCCGCGGCGGCCCTGTACCTCGGCGAGACCGACGTCTACCAGCCGACCTCCCCGCCCGCCCGCGCGCTGCACGAGAGCCGCGCGGTGCTCAGCCAGGCCGGCGAGCCCGAGTTCGTCCAGTGGGTGGCGGAACGCAACGCACGCTCGCCCGGGGGCCGCCCCTTCCGGCAGGGCGCCCACTCCATGATCGCGGTGCCGCTCCGGGCCCGCGGCACCACGCTGGGCGTCGCGGTCTGCGTCCGCATCGGCCACCCCGACGACTACGGCCCCGACGACGCCGTCTTCGCGGAGGAACTCGCCAGCCGCGCCGCCGTCTGCATCGACAACGCCCGCCGCTTCACCCGCGAACGCGCCACCGCTCTCACCCTCCAGCACAGCCTGCTCCCGCGCGGCCTGCCCGGGCAGGCCGCGGTCGACGTCGCCCACCGCTACCTGCCGAGCGGATCCCTGGCCGGCATCGGCGGCGACTGGTTCGACGTCATCCCGCTCTCCGGCGGCCGGGTCGGCCTGGTCGTGGGCGACGTGGTCGGCCACGGCATCCAGTCCTCCGCCACCATGGGCCGGCTGCGCACGGCCGTCCGCACCCTCGCCGACGTCGACCTGCCGCCCGACGAACTCCTCACCCACCTCGACGACCTGGTCACCCACCTCGCCGCCGACGACAGCGGGGAAGAGGTCGCCGAACTCGGCGCGACCTGCCTGTACGCCGTCTACGACCCGGTCTCCCGCCGGCTCGCCCTGGCCGCCGCCGGCCACCCCGCCCCGGCCGTCGTCCTGCCCGGCGGCACCGCGGAGTTCCTCCCCGTCACCGCCGGGCCACCGCTCGGCGTCGGCGGACTGCCGTTCGAGGCGACGGAACGGGAACTGCCCGAGGGCTCGGTCGTCGCCCTCTACACCGACGGCCTGATCGAGGACCGCGAGCGCGACCTGGACGGCGCCACCGAGGAACTGCGGCGCGCCCTCACCGCACCCGCCGCCTCCCTCGAAGCCCTCGCCGACAACGTCCTGAAGGCCGTCCTGCCCGACCAGCCCGGCGACGACGTCGCCCTGCTCCTCGTGCGCACCCGGGCCCTGGGCGCCGACCGGGTCGCCACCTGGGACGTGCCGCCCGACCCCGCCCAGGTCGCCGTCCTGCGGCAGGCGGCCAGCGGGCAACTGACCGCCTGGGGGCTGGCGGAGACCGCCTTCGTCACCGAACTCGTCGTCAGCGAACTCGTCACCAACGCCATCCGCTACGGCGAACCGCCCATCCAGCTCCGGCTGATCCGCGACCGCGCTCTCATCTGCGAGGTCTCCGACGCCAGTTCCACCTCCCCGCACCTGCGCCGGGCGCACGCCTACGACGAGGGCGGCCGGGGACTGCTGCTCGTGGCCCAGCTCACCCAGCGCTGGGGCAGCCGGCAGACCGGCGCCGGCAAGACCATCTGGGCCGAACAGCCGCTGCCCGGGGACTGATCAGTGGAACGCGCAGCCGGGGTTCGGCGCGTCCTGCGAGAACGGGGAGCCGTGCGGCAGCACGTACAGCACGTCGAGGACGAGCGGCGTGTCCCCCAGGTTGCGGCCGATGTGTACGTGGTCGCTGCCGGACGGCTCCCGGATCGTCGCGCCCGTCCGGTACACGCCGTCCGAGCCGCACGTGGCGTCGAAGTGGCTGAGGGTGCCCTGCTCGACGACGCCGTACAGCGGGCCGTCGTGGTAGTGCCAGCCGGTGCTCTGGCCGGGCGGGACCGTGATCTCCCGCAGGGTGTAGTCGGTGCCGTCGACGGTGGTCTGCGCGAGGATCCGGGCCGTCACACCGGGCCCGGCCGGGGTCGCCCCGGCGGGGCCGCAGAGCGCGAGGGCGGCGGCGGTCACCACGCCGGCGACGGCGGTACGGAGTGCGGTGCGCATGCGGGGCCTCCAGGGGCGAGGGCGGACACCGCCCGAACATAGAGGCCGAGGAGGCGGGCCGGGGCCGGAACCCGGCGATCCGCATCCTTCCGCCCGCGCGCCGCCGAGCCGGTGTCACTCCCGCCCGGCAGCGGCGGCGACCTGGGCCAGGGTGCGCCCGCTGCGCACCGAGCGGGCCCGCCGGGGATCGGGGGTGCCGTGCCCGTCCGGCCGCGCCGGCCCCTTGCGGACCAGCAGCCAGGCCTCCTCCCCGTCCGTGCCGCCGCGGAAGCGGGTGAGGGCGTACTCGCCGTGCAGCTTCGCGCCGTGCAGCCGGAAGGTGGCGTGCCCGCGCTCCAGGGACTCCGCGAAGTCCACCGGACGCCCCCGGCCGTCGTGGCTGAGCGGCTCGTACGACCCGCGGTCCCAGACGATCACGGTGCCGCCGCCGTACTCGCCCTTCGGGATGACCCCCTCGAAGTCCTCGTACTCCAGCGGGTGGTCCTCGGTCGGCACCGCCAGCCGCTTGTCCCCGGGGTCGGTGGACGGGCCCTTGGGCACCGACCAGGACTTGAGGACGTCGTCGACCTGGAGCCGGAAGTCGAAGTGCATCCGCCGCGCGTCGTGGATCTGCACCACGAACCGGGGCTGCTCACCCCGCGTCCGCCGCGCCTGCCCCGACGGCTCACGGGTGCGCTCGAAGTCGCGCTTGCCGCGGTACGTCCGCAGCCGGTCCTCCGCCGCCACCTCCGGCTCCTTCCCGCGACGCCTCCGACCGCCTCACGCGGCCCCGGGTACCCCGCCCCGGTCCGGTCAGCCCGCGATGCCGTCCAGCTCGGCCATCGCGTCGTCCGGCAGCACCAGGTCCGCCGCGGCGATGTTCTCCCGCAGGTGGCCGGGGGAGGATGTGCCGGGGATGAGCGCGATGTTCGGCGAGCGGCGCAGCAGCCAGGCCAGCGCCACCTGCTGCGGCGACGCCTCCAGCCGGGCGGCCACCTTCGCCAGCGTGTCCGACTGGAGCGGGGTGAACCCGCCGAGCGGGAAGTACGGCACGAAGGCGATGTTCTCCGCCGCCGTGCGCTCCAGCAGCGCGTCGTCCTGCCGGTTCGCCAGGTTGTAGAGGTTCTGCACGCTCACCACGGGCGCGATCGTCCGGGCCTCGTCCAGCTGCGCGGCGGACGCGGCGCTCAGCCCCAGGTGCCGGATCAGCCCGCGCTCGCGCAGCTCGGCCAGGGCGCCGAACTGGTCGGCGACCGGGTCCTCGTTCGGGGTGTCCATGTCGCCGAGCCGCAGATTGACCACGTCCAGCGTGTCCACACCGAGGTTGCGCAGGTTGTCGTACACCTGTGCCTTCAGGTCCTCGGGGTGCCGGGACACGATCCAGCTGCCGTCGGCTCCCCGCCGGGCCCCGACCTTGGTGACGATGCGCAGCTCGTCCGGGTAGGGGTGCAGGGCCTCCTTGATGATCCGGTTGACGACGACGGGCCCGTAGAAGTCGGCCGTGTCGATGTGGGTGATGCCCGCCTCCACCACCGCGCGCAGCACCGCCACCGCCCGGTCCCGGTCGCGCGGCGGGCCGAAGACGTGCGGCCCGGCCAGCTGCATGGCGCCGTACCCGACGCGGGTCAGGGTCAGGCCGTCGGCCGGGGTGACGGTGCCACCGAGCTGTGCAGACATGTCGTACCTCTCAGGATGTTCCGGCCACCGGACGTTCCCCGTGGCCTCGCTCGTTTCGCACTCCACCGTCCGCCCGATCCGCCCGGTACGGCAGTGCCCCGACGATCCTGGGAGTGACAGGGCCAGTCACCGCCGGCCGGGCCGGCCGTACGGTGGGGGCGTGGACGGATCGAACGCGCTCGGTGAGTTTCTGCGCGCCCGCCGGGCGCTGGTACGGCCCGAGGACGTGGGGTTGCCCGGCGGCGGCCTGCGCCGGGTGCCGGGGCTGCGCCGCGAGGAGGTCGCGATGCTGGCCGGCATCAGCTCCGACTACTACCTTCGCCTGGAGCAGGGCCGCGACCGCAACCCCTCCGTGCAGGTGCTGGAGGCCATCGCCCGGGTGCTGCGGCTGGACATGGACGCCACCGCCCACCTCGTCGGGCTCGCCCAGGAGCGGCCCGCGCCCGGCGTGCGCCCGGGGCGGCGGGCGCGGCAGGTCCCGGCGAGCCTGCTCCAGCTCATCGACGGCTGGCCGCGCAACCCCGCCTACCTCCAGAACCGCTACACCGACTGCCTGGCCGCCAACGCCCTCGCCACCGCGCTCACCCCGAACTACGCGCCCGGCGTCAACCTGCTGCGGGCCGTGTTCCTCGACCCCGCCGAGCGCGCCCTGCGCCGGGACTGGACGGACCTGACCGCGGAAGGCGTGGCCGCCCTGCGGTCCGAGGCCGGGACCGACCCGGACGACCCCCGGCTGCGCGACCTGGTCGGCGAGCTGTCCCTGCGCAGCGAACGCTTCCGCACCCTGTGGGCCCGCCACGAGGTGCGTCCCCGGCGCGGCCGGGTGAGCCACCTCAGCCATCCCCAGGTCGGCGACCTCGACCTGCACTCCCACAAGCTGTCCGTGGACGGCACCGACGGACTCACCCTGGTCGTCTTCCACGCCGAGCCCGGCAGCCGCAGCGCCGAACTGCTGGACATCCTCGGCAGCCTCACCGCGCCCGGACGGACGAGCGCGCACGGCGAGGAACGGAAGGAAGAGCCCGTCGAGGAGCCGTAACCCGGAACTCCTCGTGAGCTCAGAACTCCTCGTGCGTCCCGGGGTCCCCGCCGAGCCGGCGCGGGGAGCGGCGGGCGACGGCCGCCATCTGGTCCTCGTCCAGCTCGAAGCCGAAGACGTCCAGGTTGGCGCGCTGCCGTCCGGGGTCGGCCGACTTCGGAACCGGCAGCGCGCCGAGCTGTACGTGCCAGCGCAGCAGCACCTGCGCGGGCGTGACCCCGTGCGCCCGCGCGACCTCGGCGACCGCCGGGTCGTCCAGCAGAACGCCGCTCCGGCCCAGCGGGCTCCAGCTCTCGGTGACGATCCCCTTCACCGCGTGGAAGGCGCGCATCTCCTCCTGCGGGAACAGCGGGTGCAGCTCGATCTGGTTCACCGACGGCAGCACCCCGGTCTCCTTCTCCAGCCGCGTGAGGTGCTCGGGCGTGAAGTTGGAGACGCCGATGGAGCGGACCAGACCGTCCTCGCGCAGCCGGATCATCGCCTTCCACGCGTCGACGTACCTGCCCACCCGCGGGTTCGGCCAGTGGATCAGATACAGGTCCACGTACTCCAGGCCCAGCCGCCGCCGGGACTCCTCGAAGGACGCGAGGGTCTCCTCGTACCCGTGGTGGCGGCCCGGCAGCTTCGTCGTCACCACCACCTCCTCGCGGGGCACCCCGCTGGCCGCCACGCCCCGGCCGACACCGGTCTCGTTGCGGTAGTTCGCCGCGGTGTCGACCAGCCGGTAGCCCGCCTCCAGCGCCGTGCGCACGGCCCGCTCGGCCTGCGTGTCGTCCAGGGGCCAGGTGCCCAGGCCGATGGCCGGGACCGTCGTACCGTCGTCGAGCGTGTACTGCGGAACACCGTTCACGATGACCTTCCCTCGATCGTCTCCCCCTGTGTCTGTCCCCAGCCTCACGGATAGGGTGAGCGGTGATCAACCGGACGGGTGGGAAGAGGGCAGCGGACGGCATGGGCGGCGGCGCGGACAGGAACGGCGTGGGCGGCGGGCGGCCCACCTCACGGGACGTCGCCCGGCTCGCCGGCGTCTCCCACACCGCCGTCTCCTTCGTCTTCAACGGCCGCGCCGAGGGCAACCTCTCACCCGCCACCCAGGAACGCATCCGGCAGGCCGCCGCACAGCTCGGCTACCGGCCCGACCCCGTCGCCCGCGGCCTGCGCCGCCGCCGTACGGCCGTGATCGGGCTGGTCACCGACGAGATCGCCACGTCCCCGTTCGCCGGCCGGCTGTTGCGCGGGGCCATGGAGACCGCCTGGGACAGCGACCACCTCGTCCTCACCGTGGACTCCGGCGGCGACCGGGCCAAGGAGGACGCGGCCGTCGCCGAACTCCTCGACCGGCGCGTGGACGGCATCATCTACGCCGCGATGTCCCTGCGCCGGGTCCGGGTTCCCGAGGGCCTGCACCGCACCCACTCCGTGCTCGCCAACTGCCTGCCCGAGGACGACTCGCTGCCCGCCGTCATCCCCGCCGAACGGGCCGGCGGCCGGACCGCCGCACGCCTGCTCCTGGAGGCCGGACACCGCAGGGTGGCCCTGGTCGGCGGGCAGGACGACATCGCCTCGGTGGAACGGCTGCGCGGCTTCCGGGACGCGCTGCGCGCCGAGGGCATCACCGTGCCCAAGGAGTGGGTCGTGCGCACCGGCGGCGAGATCACCGGCGGCTACGAGGGAGCCACCCGGCTGCTCGATGGCACCGCCCCGCACCACCGGCCCACCGGGATCTTCTGCTACAACGACCGGGTCGCGGCGGGCGTGCTGCACGCCGCGACCCGGCTCGGGATCGCCGTACCCGGCGAGCTGTCGGTGGTCGGCTACGACGACCAGGAACACATGGCCGCCTTCCTCACCCCGGCCCTCACCACCGTCGCGCTGCCGCACCGGTCGATGGGCGAGGCCGCGGCCCGGCTGCTGCTCGACGCCATCGACACCGGCCGCACCCCGCCCGCCACCGTGCGGCGGCTGGCCTGTCCCGTGGTCAGCCGCGCCTCGGTGGGACCTGCTCCCACGCGCTGACCCCGGCGTCCCCCTCGACCAGCAGCTCGGCGACATCGCCCGGCCGGTGGTAGACCCGCTCGGTCACCGTCGCCCGGTCCGCCACGAACAGTTCGAGCAGCGAGCCGTCGGCCAGCACGCGCACGGAGAGGCCCGGCCCCGGCGGCACTCCCACCGTCACCGGAGCCGATCCCCCGACGCCCTCGCGGGGCCACCCGGAGCGGTCCAGGACGACGGTGCCGGCGTCCGGGTCCAGCCGGAGCGTCAGCGCACGGTCCGCCGACCGCAGCAGCGTGACGGTGGTGGCGCCGTACGCCCTCACCGTCAGGTCGTACGCCGGCGGAAGCGGCACCGCCCGGCCCGGCCCGGTCGCGAACGGCGCGTCGGCGCGCAGGAGTTCCAGCTCCGGGGCCGGTACGACCCGCAGGGTGCCGTCGGGACCGGCGTCGACGACCCGCGGCGCGGTGAGCGTGCCCGCCCAGCCCGCCGCCAGCACCGCCGCCTCGTCCCGGGCCTCCCACGACCAGCCCCACATCAGCGCCCGGCCCGGTTCCTGGAGGACGGCGGGAGCGTAGAAGTCCCGGCCGTGGTCGAGCCGGCCGCCGGTGCGGGGCACGAACCGGGGCTGCGTTCCCGGCGTCAGCCGGCCGGTCAGGTAGCCGGTGGTCCGGGGGTCCCCGTCCCACAGGGACACCACCAGGACGTGGTCGCCGCCGGACGTCTCGAAGAGCTGCGGGCACTCCCAGCCGACCGCCTTGTCGCCGAACGCGCCGGCCGCGACGGGGTCGTGGCCGTCCAGCAGGACACCCGCGAACCGCCAGTCGGTCAGCTCGTCGCAGCCGTACAGCAGCACCGACGGGGTGCCGTCGGCGTGGCCGGCCCCGACCAGGGCCCAGCGGCGGCCGGCGTGCCGGAAGACGAACGGGTCGCGGAACATCACCACGTCGAGTCCGGGGGGCGGCCCCGGGACCACCGGGACGGGCAGGTGCCGCCAGGTCAGGAGCCGGTCGTCGGCCGGGTCGGCGGCGCGGGCCAGGCAGATGGTGCCGAGCCCGGTGTGGGCGTGGTCGACGCCGGTGTACACCGCCGTGGGCACACCGTCGTCGTCCACGACACACCCCGACCAGCAGCCGGCCTCGTCGGGGCCGCCGGGCGTCGGGGTGAGGGCGATCGGGTGGTGCTCCCAGTGGACCAGGTCGGGACTGGAGGCGTGGCCCCAGTGGATGTCGGCGTGCACCGGGGCGGCCGGGTTGTGCTGGTAGAAGAGGTGGTGACGGCCACGCCAGCGGAAGGGGCCGTTGGGGTCGTTGATCCAGTGGGCGGGCGGGCGGACCCGGAAGCGGGGGGCGTCCGGGTCCGGGGCGGGAGCGGCGGGGCTCAACGGTTGACTCCTGCGGAGGTGATGCCCTCGCGGAGAGGGCGCTGGCCGACGACGAACACGGCGACGGCGGGGATCATGGAGAGGACCACACCCGCGAGGACCACCGAGATGGAACCGGTGCCGAGGTTGCCCTGGAGCGAGACCAGCCCCAGCGGAAGGGTGTAGTTCTGGCCGGAGGTCTCCAGGATGAGCGGGCGGAAGAACTCGTTCCAGTGGTAGTTGAAGGCGAGCACGCCGACGATCGCGAGGCCCGGCCGGGCCAGCGGGGCGTAGACGGACCGGAAGATCCGCCAGGGCCCGGCGCCGTCCAGCATCGCCGCCTCGCCCAGGTCCTTCGGCATACCGAGGAAGTACTGGCGCATCAGGAAGGTGCCGAACGCCGTCGGGAACGCCGGAACGATCAGACCGAGCAGGGTGTCGGTCAGGCCCATCGACTTGAGCACCAGGAACACCGGGACGATCGTGACCTGCAAGGGGACCATCATGGTCGCCAGGACCAGACCGAACAGCGGCTTCTTGAAACGGAAGTCGAGCCGGGCGAACGCGTAACCGGCGAGCCCCGCGGTGATCATCTGGCCGACCGCGATCAACGCGGTCACGAGCGTCGAGTTCAGCGCGAGCAGCCACACGTCGATCTGCTCGAACACACCGTGGTAGGCGGCGGCGCTGGGATGCGCGGGAATGATCTGCGGCGGCAGGTCGAACGACTCCGCCGGAGTGCGCAGCGAGGTGGACACGGTCCACACGACCGGCCCGAGGGTCAGCAGCGCGCACACCGTCAGCCCGGCGATCCGCGCCCACGGTCCGAGCGCGTACCGGGCACGGCTGAGGGTCGGAATTGCTTGGCTCATGGGACTCACCCGGCTCACTGGTAGTGGACGAAACGCCGGCTGAGCCGGAACTGGAGGGCGGTGACCGCCATGATCAGCACGAACAGCAGCACGCCCACCGCGGACGCCTCGCCGAACCGCAGTTGTTCGAAGGCCTTCTCGTAGATGACCATCACGACCGTGCGGGTGGAGTCGCCGGGCCCGCCGTCGGTGAGGACGTACGGCTGCTCGAAGACCTGGAGCGCGTTGATGATGCCGACCACCGAGGCCACCAGCAGGGTGGGGGAGAGCAGCGGCAGGGTGATGGCGAGGTGCTTGCGCGGGCCGGTCGCGCCGTCGAGCGCGGCGGCCTCGTGGATCTCCTTGGGGATGTTGTTCAGTCCGCCGACGAACAGCAGGAAGGAGAACCCGAACTGCTGCCACACGTAGACGACGACCACCGTGGCCATCGCGCCGTGCTCGGAGGTCAGCCACGGCACGGGAGCGATCCCGAACAGGCCGATCAGCCAGTTGACCACTCCGAAGTCCTGGTTGAACAGGTACTTCATCACCACCGAGATGGACGCGGCGGACAGCACGAGCGGGAAGAAGAACGCCGAGCGGAACACCGACCGCAGCCACGTCGGCATCCGGCCGTTGAGCGTCAGCGCGAGCGCCAGCGCGATCAGGAGCTGCGCGGCGACCGCGAAGACCATGAAGACGAGGGTGTTGCGGAAGGACACCAGAACGGTCGTGTCGCCGAACACCTCCCGGTAGTTGGCCGTACCGGCAAAACGGGGCGAGTCGATCACGTTCCAGTGGAAGAGGCTCAGCACGACCGAACCGACGATCGGTACGACCGTGAAGATCACGATCCCGACCACGGTCGGCGCCAGGAACACCGCCGCCAGCAGCCGCGTCCCCCGCTCACGCGCTCCCGGGCGCACGGCCCGCGCGGCCCGGCTCGCGGCCCGCGGTCGCACGGAGGAGATCCGGGTGTCCGTCATACGTCACGCTCCATGGCCTTCTCCAGATCGCCCTGCATCCGGCGCAGCGCCGGCCCGACCGAACCCGGGCTCGACAGCGCCGTCCCGGTGTGCTTCAGCAGCACCTGGGTCACCTCGGCGACCTGCGGCGGGGCCGGGACGGGCCCGGTGTCGGGGAACCGGTCGAGGGTGTCGTAGAAGACCCGCCAGTGCGCCGGGCCGGTCTCCCGGTAGCGGTCCGCGGTCAGCATCGAACGGCGGGCCGGGGTGGTCTGGTTGGTGGTGAACAGCTTGCCCAGGGTGTCGCGGCGGGCCGAGTACTTGATGAACTCCCAGGCCGCGTCCTGCTTCTTCGAGGTGCGCAGCAGCGCGTAACCGGCCGCGCCGAACTGGTGCCGCTGGGTGTGCCGGCGCGGGAAGTACTGCACGTCGAAGCCGTCGGCGCGCATCCCGGCCAGATGCAGACCGCCCGCCCAGAAGCCGCCGGCCGGGGTGACCCCGACCCGGCCGGTGGAGAACACGCCGATGAGGTTCTGGCCGTTGCCGCCCTCGGGCCGGGTGCACAGCCCGTCGTGGACCAGGGCGGCGAGATAGTCGTACGCCTCCACCACCCGGTCGTCCGTCGCCTGCGGGGTCGTCCAGCGGAAGCCGCCCCCGCGGCCCCGCCGCCGGTCCGCCGGGTAGAAGGCGTCCCACAGCCAGGAGCCGCCCGGCGCCTTGGACTCGGCGAGCAGGTTGGTGCCGTTCGCGAACAGCCAGGGGACCACCCCGCCCCACAGCCGGTTGGTCCAGAAGTACGGCGTGAAGTGGGAGTCGCTCGCCTTCTTCATCCGGCGCAGCAGCGCGGTGAAGTCGTCCCGGGTCCAGTCGCCGGCCGGGAACTCCGCGCCGGCGCGCCGCAGCACCTGGGTGTTGAGGTACATGTCGGCGGCGTTGAACTCGATCGGGAGCTGGTACAGGCTGCCCTCGTACATCATCGACTCCACCAGTGAGGGGTGGACGTCGGCGAAGTACTCCCGCAGTTCGGCCGCGTCCCGCCGCACCCAGCGGTCCAGGGGGACGCCCAGGTGGCGGGCGAACAACTGCACGCCCTCGGTGGCCACGTAGACCAGGTCGGGCGCGGTGCCCGCCGCGATCTGCGTGAGGATCTTGGCGAAGAAGTCCGACCAGTCCACGGCCTGCACGGCGTTGACGCGGACCTTGATGTCGGGGTGCAGCCGGCGGAAGCCGTCGACCAGGGCGCGGACCCCGCCCGGGGAGAACGCGGAACCCAGGGTGGCGACGACCAGGGAGCCGTCGTCGCGGCCGGGGATGTCGGCTCCGGTGAGCCGGTCCCAGCTCGCGGCGGTGCCGGCGAGCGCGGCGGCTCCCGCGCCGTAGGCGCCGTACCGCAGCAGGGCGCGGCGGGAGAAGAGCGAGTCGGTCATCCAAGCGTGCCTAACTCGTGTTAGTCGAGGAGTGATGCCCCCGATGATGAAAAGCGCGTCACATCCGTGTCAAGGTGCGGGAACACTTGACCTTTAACGAGTTAGGTCTACAGTCCCTTCAGCCGATGAACCGTCAGGAAGGGGACACCGAACGATGCGTGGTCTGAGCAGAAGGGCCCTGTTCGCCTCCACGGCCGCCGGAGCCGGCGCGGCACTGTTGCCCGCGGCGCCCGCCGGGGCGAGGCCGCGGTCCGGGCCGGCGGCCGGATGCGCGCGGTACCGCGCCGACTACCACTTCACCGTGCCCGACCAGTGGAAGAACGACCCGCAGCGCCCGGTCTGGATCGACGGCGAGTACCACTGCTACTACCTCTACAACGCCGACTACCTGGACGGCCTGGAGGGCACCGCGTGGCGCCTGGCCACCAGCACCGACCTCGTCTCCTTCACCGACCGGGGCATCGCCGTCCCCAAGGACACGACCGTCAACGGCGACGTGTGGTCGGGCTCGGCGGTGGTCGACACCGCGGGCACGGCCGGCTTCGGCGCGGGCGCGGTCGTCGCCGTCGTCACGATGTCACCCGGCGGCGGCACCGACCACCAGGAGCAGTTCCTGTACTACTCGACGGACGGCGGCCGTACGTTCACCAACCACGGCACCGACCCCGTTCTCGCCAACCCGGGCGTCCTCGACTTCCGCGACCCCAAGGTGATCCGCGACGACGACCACGACCGCTGGGTGATGGCCCTCGCCGAACGGAACAAGGTCGGCTTCTACCACTCGTCGGACCTCAGGTCCTGGACGTACGCGGGCGCTTTCGTCAAGGACGGCCTCGGCGTCCTCGAATGCCCCGACCTGTTCCGCATCACCGCCGACGACGGCGCCGTGAAGTGGGTGCTGGGCGTGAGCGCGGACGGCACCGGCTCCGGGCAGCCCAGCACCTACGCCTACTGGACCGGTTCGTTCGACGGCGCGGCGTTCACCGCCGACTCCGCCGACCCGCAGTGGCTCGACCACGGCTGGGACTGGTACGCGGCCGTCACCTTCGAGAAGCGGAACCCGGACGGCACGGTGGACCCGGCCACCCGCCACGCCCTCGGCTGGCTGAACAACTGGGCCTACGCGCACACCACACCCACCATCGACGGCGACGGCTTCAACGGCACCGACTCGATCGTCCGCGAGATCACCCTGAAGAAGGCCGCCTCGGGCGGCTACCACCTGGCCTCCCGCCCGGTCCCCGCGCTCGACGCCTACGTCTCCCGGACCGTGCGCCTCGGCGACCTGACGGTCGACGGCACCCGCACGCTCGACCACACCGGCATCTCGTACGAACTGACCACCGAGATCACCTGGTCCGACCTCACGGGCGCCGGCGTCCAGGTGCGCCGTTCCCCGGACGGCGTACGGCACATCGACGCCGGGGTGTACGGCGACTACGCCTTCCTCAACCGGCGCGGCACGGTCAACCCCGACACCGGCGGTACCCGGCAGGAGAGCCGCACCCCGTTCGACCGGTCCGCCGGCCGGGTGCGGCTGCGGATCCTCGTGGACCGCACGTCCGTCGAGATGTTCGTGGACGACGGCCGGTACGTGCACTCCGCCGAGGTGTTCCCCTATCTGGTCGACGACCGGCTGGCCCTGTTCAGCGTCGGCGGCACGGCCGTGTTCCGGAACACGGTGATACGGGAGTTCGCCGTGCCGGGGCGGGGAGTGCCACGATCTCCCCGGTAGCGGATACGGACGAGCACCGGAGGGCGCATGACGACGGACAGGGCGACCGCGGACGGAACGGGGCACGTCCCGGGCGTGGAGGTGCGGCCGGTCGCCGGGCACATCGGCGCCGAGATCACCGGCGTCGACCTCGCCGAGCCGCTGGACGACGCGGTGACCGCGCTCATCAGGGACGCGGTGCTGCGCTGGAAGGTGGTGTTCTTCCGCGGCCAGCGGCTCGACCACGTCGGGCACATCGCGTTCGCGCGCCGCTTCGGCGAGCCGGTGGTGCTCCCGCGCCGCGGACCGCACTCGCCGCCCGGCTTCCCCGAGATCGAGACCACCACCGACCGGCTGGAACTGGGCGGGCGGTACGGCATGGACCACGACGAGTGGCTGGACCGGCGCCGGCACACCCTGCTGCGCGGCTGGCACTGCGACCACGGGGCCCGCGTCGATCCGCCGGCCGCGACCATCCTGCGCGCCGAGGCCGTCCCGCCCTACGGCGGCGACACCACCTGGGCCAACCTGGCCGCCGCCTACGCGGGACTGTCCGCACCGGTCCGCGCCTTCGTCGACGGCCTGCGCGCCGAGCACCGGCTCGGTGTCGGCTACCAGTCCCGGCCCGGCGACGACGCCTACGTCCGCCACCTGCTGGACCACCAGGTCGCCTCCGTGCACCCGCTGGTCCGGGTGCATCCGGAGACCGGGGAGCGGGTGCTGTTCGTGAACGGCTACTACGTCGAGCGGATCACGGACGTCTCCCGGCCGGAGAGCGCGGCGCTGCTGGAGATGCTGGTGGAGCAGGCCGTGCGCCCCGAGTACACGGTGCGCTTCCGCTGGGAGCCCGGCAGCGTCGCCTTCTGGGACAACCGGGCCACCATGCACCTGGCCCCGAGCGACCACGCGCACGTGGGCTCCCCGCGGGTCATGCACCGGGTGATGCTCCACGGCGAGGTGCCGGTCGGGGTGGACGGGCGGCCCTCCGAACCGGTCACCGGCACGGAAGCGGGCCGCTGGTGACTCAGCCGGCGGGCCGCCACCCCAGCGCCGGACCCAGCCGCGTCGCCATGTCGGTGAGGATCTGCACGTAGTCCTCGTGCTCGAACGCGAACGGCAGCGCGAACGCCACCTCGTCGACCTCGCGGAACGCGGCGTGCGCGTGCAGCCGTTCGGCCAGCTCCGCGGAGGTGCCGACCAGGTCCGGCGCGAACAGCAGTCGCGCCGGGCCCTGCGGGGAGGTCGTGCGGGGCAGGCGCCCGGCGGCGTAGGACTCGTACCTGGCGCGCTGCCGGGGTGTCGCCGAGTCGGTGGGGATCACCACCAGCCCCTGGGAGACGCGGGCCGTCTCCCCGTCCGGGTGGTGGGCGCGGAACGCGCGGATGTGGGAGAGCTGGATCTCCGCGAAGTCCAGCGGGGCCTCGGGGTTCTCCGCCTTGACGACGCTGCTCGTCAGGAAGTTCATGCCGTGCTCGCCGGCCCAGCGCGCCGAGCCGAGGCTGCCGCCGCCGTACCACAGCCGCCGGCCGAGGCCGGGGGAGTGCGGCTGGACGACATCGCTGAAGACCTCGATCCCCTCCACCCCGCTGAAGTCGGTGGCGGGCTTGCCGCGCACCAGGTCCAGCAGCCGCCGCACGCGCTCGTAGCTGAAGTCCTCCGTGTCGGCGGTGTCCGGGTAAAGGGCGTCCTTGACCTGGTCGTAGTGCAGGGGCGGGCCCACGCTGACGCCTGGGTTCAGCCGGCCGCCGGACAGCACGTCCACCGTCGCGAGGTCCTCGGCGAGCCGCAGCGGGTTCTCCCAGCCGAGCGGTGTCACCGCGGTGCCCAGCGCGATCCGGCGGGTGCGCTGCGAGGCGGCGGCCAGCACGGCGACCGGGGACGATATGCCGTACTGGAGATGCCGGTGGCGGACCCAGGCGCTGTCGAAGCCGAGCCGCTCGCCCAGCTCGATGATCTCCAGGGTGGACTCGTGACCCCGGCCCGGGTCCGCCGGGTCGAACAGGCCGATGGTGAGGAAGCCCAGCTTGCGCAACGGGCGGGGGGTGGACGGCACGGGCTCCTCCAGCGGTCGTACGTCGGCTCCGCACCGATTCTCGCAGGCGAGTGTGACAACCGTGTGATCAGTTCGCCCGGCCCCTTGATCACGCCGGCGGGGTCAGCGGGATGACGACCTCGTCCTCGACCGGCGGGTCGACTTCCTGCGGGCGGTTGCCGGTCGCGGCGAAGCAGCGCAGCCGGACCGCGTCCGGACCGACGTCCAGGCGCAGGAAGCACTTGAAGAAGGGCGGGCTGTAGGTGGCGGAGGACGGCGAGAACAGCTGGGTGTAGATCTTCCGGACGGGCAGCCGGAACCGGGCGGGCCGGCCGGGGCGACGGCCGGCCCCGAGGAGGCTCGCGACCAGGCGGGCACGGCGGGTGACCCGGACGTCCGGGCCGGGTGCGCGGGCCGGCTCGATGCCGAGCCGTTCGGCGACCACGGCCGTCGCCTCCGCCTCGGTGAGGGTGAAGAAGCGGCGCAGCCGGAGCCTGCGGCCGTACAGGCGGCTGTAGAAGGCGAGCGAGTCGCCGCGCAGCGGGTAGCAGCGGAACGCGTCCTCGGTGACACCACCGACCGAGACGCGCGGGACGGTGTGCGTGGCGTGCATGAACGCCCCGCCGCCGCCCGCGACGACGTACTGGATCGTGCGGCCGTCCACGTCGACCGGATACCGCTGGTAGTTGTGGATGTCACCGCCGATCGCGGCCACGTAGCGGTGCTCGGGAGCCCGGACGATCTCGTCCACCGTGCCGCCGCCCTCGATGGGGCAGGGGTGGTGCTGCCCGTCGACGTACAACGGCGATCCGGTGACGAGGATCTTCGGCCGGGGCCCCCGGGATATCTCCCGCAGCCAGGCGCCCTGTTCGGCGTCGACCGTGCCGAGCAGACCGGTGTCGATGCCGACGATCCGCACCGGTCCCGCGTCGATCGCCCAGTACGGGCCCGGCTGTACGGCCTGTTGGCCCGGCGCCGAGCGCAACTCGCGTGCCGAGGCCAGCCGTTGCTCGTCGGCGGGGCGCGCCCGGTGCCACAGCAGGGAACGCCACCAGGCGCGGGTGAGGGGGCGGGGCCGGGGCTCCGGGCCGGGCGGCGGGGTGTCGGCGCAGAAGACCCGCATGAAGGCGCCGAGGTCCTCGTACCAGTCGTGGTTGCCGGGGATCGCGTAGATCGGCGCGGGGTAGTCCTGGTACGGCCGGAAGAACTTGTCGCCGTAGTCGTCGGCGCTGCCGACGGGATAGATGACATCGCTGGCGATCACCGCGAAGTCGGTGTCCCGGCCCGCCTTCAGCAACCCCGGCACGACGGCGTACTGGGAGTCGCCCCCCTCGCCCGTGTCCCCGATGACCAGGAAGGAGAACCGTTCCGGTACGTCCCGCCGGACCACCTTGTCCGCGGGCGCTCCCGCCGTCGCCCGCGCGGCCACCCAGCGGCTGCGGGTACGGCCGGTCGGGTCGCCGAACCAGGACGCCAGCACGCCGTTGCGGGCGGCCCACAGAACGCGCGGGTTCAGCCACGACAGCTTCTCGACGTGGTCGGGCATCAGCCGCTTGTAGGTGCCGGGTTCGGCCGCGCCCCAGCCGGCGCCCTGTGCGGTATCGCGTGAGGAGTCAGACACGCGGTGCACGGTAACAACGTGCCGGTCAGCGATGAGTTGCCGGGGTCCTGCCCAACGGGCCGGGCGCCTGGGCCGGTTCGGGGCACGCTACGCTCTGCGCGACGGCGCGCACCCTCCTTTCGAAAGGAAACGGATCGCATGGAACTCTCCTTCGCCGGCCGGGTCGTCGAATGGCGGGGACCGTCGCCGTACTACTTCGTCGCCGTGCCCGACCAGGAATCCGCGGACATCGGCGAGGTGGCCGCCCAGGCCACCTACGGCTGGGGCGCGATCCCCGTCACGGCCAGGATCGGCGGAACCGGCTTCGCCACCTCGCTCTTCCCGAAGGACGGCACGTACCTGCTCCCGCTGAAGAAGGCGGTGCGCACGCCGGAAGGGCTCGCGGTGGGCGACGAGGTGGCCGTGGAGCTGACCGTGCTCCTGTGACGGCGCCGGTGCCGGGCGGTCACGGCTTGCGGGCGAGACCCCCGTGCTCCGCGACGACCTCCGGGGCGGGCGAACCGGGCTCCGGGCGCCACCGGGTGACCGGCACGACGCCGGGGCCGACGAGGTGCAGCCCGTCGAAGAACGAGGTGATCTCCTCCACGGCCCGCAGGATGAGGTCACCCAGCGGCTCGCACCCGAGTCGCGGATCGTGTACGTCGACAACGACCCGATGGTCCTGGCCCACGTCCGGACGCTGCTCCGCTCCTCCCCGAGGGCGCGACCGCCTACATCGACGCCGACGCCACCGACCCGGACCGCATCCTCGCCGCCGCCGCAAAGACGCTGGACCCGACCCGGCCGACCGGGCTCGTCCTCAGCAACATCCTGGGCCACGTCGCCGACCACGACCAGGCCCGCTCCATAGTCGACCGGCTGATGGCCGCCCTGCCACCGGGCAGCCACCTCTGCGTCAACGACGGGTCGGGCCGGTGCCGACGTCCAGGAACTGCCGGACGCCCGCCTCGCGGACCAGGTAGGTGACGGTGCGGCGCAGGAGGGCGCGGCTGCCGCGGGCGAGGGTGACGATGCCGGGGAAGACGGCGGCGTACGCGTCGCCGGCCCGCGCGTCGACCGGGTGGTTGTCCTCGCCGCCGAGCCAGTGGTTCCCGATGCGGGCCGAGTGCGGCACCGACGTGTCGGTCCGCGGGTGCGCCGCCGACGCGGGCGTCGTGGCCGACTCGGCCATGATCGTGCCCCTCGTCTCCGCCAAGGCACGGATTCCGCCACCCCCAACCATGCCCCAAAGCCACGCTCCCGCCTCCCTGTTCGCGCTTTCGGGCCGATAGGGAAAACCCTCGATTGACCCGCCGTGAGGTGACATGGCTCGGTCAATGCTGTCATTCTCCCTCAGCACGCTGATCCACCCCACCCGTTCCTGGATCACGGCCCCGCACAGCTCAGCTCACCCCGGGCAGCAGACCCGTCTGCCCGTCTGTCACCGGCCGCCGACCGGCGGTCGCAGCAGGAGGAGTACGAGTGAGACCCCACAGACCCCTTCCCCACAAGCGGGCCACGGTCGGAGCCGCCCTGGTCTCCACCGCGGCCTTCCTCGCCGTCGGCCTCCAGGCGGTCCCGGCGACCGCCGCGCCGGCCGCTGTCCACCCCAGCCCGCTGCGCGCCGGCGGTTTGGAGGCCAAGCTCAGCCCGGCCCAGCACCAGGCGCTGATCAAGAGCGCCCGGCAGCAGACCACCACGACCGCCCGCGCCCTCGGCCTCGGCGCCCAGGAGAAGCTGGTCGTCAGGGACGTCGTCAAGGACAACGACGGCACCCTGCACACGCGCTACGAGCGCACGTACGCCGGACTGCCCGTCCTCGGCGGCGATCTCGTCGTGCACACCCCGCCCGCCTCGCTGGCCAAGGGGACCGTGAGCACCACCTTCAACAACAAGCGCACGATCAAGGTGCGTTCCACCACCGCGACCGTCAGCAAGGCCGCCGCCGCGACCACGGCCCTGAAGGCCGCGAAGACCCTGCGCGCCGAGAAGCCCACCACCGACAGCGCCCGCAAGGTGATCTGGGCCGGCGACGGCACCCCGAAGCTCGCCTGGGAGACCGTGATCGGCGGACTCCAGGACGACGGCACGCCCAGCCAGTTGCACGTCATCACCGACGCCACCACCGGCAAGGAGCTGTACCGGTACCAGGCGGTCAAGACCGGCACCGGCAACACCCAGTACAGCGGCACCGTCACCCTGAACACCACGCTGTCGGGCTCGACGTACCAGCTGTACGACACCACGCGCGGCGGTCACAAGACGTACAACCTCAACCGGGGCACCTCCGGCACCGGCACCCTGATGACCGACACCGACGACGTCTGGGGCGACGGGACCGGCTCCAACACCCAGACCGCCGGCGCCGACGCCGCCTACGGCGCGCAGGAGACCTGGGACTTCTACAAGAACACCTTCGGGCGCAGCGGCATCCGCAACGACGGCGTCGCCGCCTACAGCCGCGTCCACTACAGCAGCGGCTACGTCAACGCCTTCTGGGACGACAGCTGCTTCTGCATGACCTACGGCGACGGCTCGGGCAACACCCACGCCCTGACCTCGCTGGACGTGGCCGGCCACGAGATGAGCCACGGTGTCACCTCCAACACCGCCGGCCTAGAGTACAGCGGTGAGTCGGGTGGCCTGAACGAGGCGACCAGCGACATCTTCGGCACCGGCGTGGAGTTCTACGCGAACAACTCCAAGGACGTCGGCGACTACCTCATCGGCGAGAAGATCGACATCAACGGCGACGGCTCGCCGCTGCGGTACATGGACAAGCCGAGCAAGGACGGCGGTTCGGCGGACAGCTGGTACTCCGGCGTCGGCAACCTGGACGTGCACTACTCCTCGGGCCCGGCGAACCACATGTTCTACCTGCTCTCCGAGGGCAGCGGCACCAAGGTCGTCAACGGCGTGACCTACAACAGCCCGACCTCCGACGGCGTCGCCGTCACCGGCATCGGCCGCGACGCCGCGCTGAAGATCTGGTACAAGGCGCTGACGACGTACATGACGTCCAGCACCAACTACGCCGGGGCCCGCACCGCCGCCCTCAACGCGGCAGCCGCGCTGTACGGCACCAACTCCACACAGTACGCCGGGGTGGGCAACGCGTTCGCCGGCATCAACGTCGGCAGCCACATCAACCCGCCGAGCAGCGGGGTGACGGTCACCAACCCGGGCAGCCAGTCCGCCACCGTCGGCACCGCCGTGAACCTCCAGATCCAGGCGAGCAGCACCAACAGCGGCGCGCTGACCTACAGCGCCTCCGGTCTGCCCGCCGGCCTGTCGATCAACAGCTCGACCGGTCTGATCTCGGGGACGCCCACCACGGCGGGCACGTCCAGCACCACCGTCACGGTGACCGACTCCACCGGCGCGACCGGCACCGCCACCTTCGGCTGGACGGTCAGCGCGACCGGCGGCGGCTGCACCTCCACCCAG
The DNA here is from genome assembly GCF_014650735.1 of Streptomyces canarius. Lineage (NCBI taxonomy): Bacteria > Bacillati > Actinomycetota > Actinomycetes > Kitasatosporales > Streptomycetaceae > Streptomyces > Streptomyces canarius. The sequence continues at coordinate 38,916 of NZ_BMVN01000042.1, read as the reverse complement.
CTGCTGAGCAACCCCGGCTTCGAGTCGGGCAGCACCGGCTGGACCGCGACGAGCGGCGTCATCACCACCGACAGCGGTGAGGCGGCCCACAGCGGCTCCTACAAGGCGTGGCTGGACGGGTACGGCTCCTCGCACACCGACAGCGTCTCCCAGTCGGTGACGATCCCCGCGGGCTGCAAGGCGACCCTGACCTTCTACCTGCACGTCGACACCGCCGAGACCAGCACCAGCACCCAGTACGACAAGCTGACGGTGACCGCCGGTGCGCAGACCCTCGCGACCTACTCGAACCTGAACGCGGCCTCCGGCTACGCCCAGAAGACCTTCGACCTGTCCTCGCTGGCGGGCTCCACGGTCACGCTGAAGTTCAACGGCGTGGAGGACTCCTCCCTCCAGACCAGCTTCGTCGTGGACGACACGGCCCTGACGACCGGCTGAGCCGGCGCTGGTGACAGCGGTCCCGCACCCGGCCGTCCGGGTGCGGGACCGCTCGCGTGTCAGCTCAGCGGATCCAGCGTCAGATACGCCTGCTGCGGGCTGCCGTCGTGCACCAGGGACTCCTGGTTGCCGACGTCGTCGAAGGCGAACGCGTACGCCTTCCCGTCGGCCGTCTGCGCGTGGATCGCGCGCGCGTAGTGATTGGTCACCGCGTCCCGGTAGAAGTTCGCCGTCGTGGTGTCCGGCTGGCTGGGGTTCACCAGCAGGGTCGACCGGTTGAAACCGGCGCACAGCGTACGGGAGATGGGGCCGCGGACCTGGTCGTTGGGGGCGTCCAGCAGCTTGTGGCAGCCGAAGATGCTGGCCGCGTCGGGCTTCTGGAAGCTGGTGACGACCGCGCCGGAAGCGTTGGTGAAGTTCATGACGTTCCCGGAGACACGGCCGTAGTACTTGGTGTTCGGCTGGTCCGCGAACGGCGTGACGGTCAGCGTCGACGTCGTGTACTTCTGCCAGACCCGGCCCACGTAGTCGTCCATCGCGTTCGCCGGCAGCGCGCCGGTCTCCACGCCGTACAGCGGGGACAGCGCGCGCAGCACGGTGCCGTCGGAGCGGGTCTGGATCAGGCCGGCCCAGCCGCCCGGCTGCGCGCGGAGCGCGTCGAAGAAGCCGTTCCAGCCGCCGGACTTCAGATGCCCGGTGCTGCTGACGCTGCCGTCGGCCCGCTGCACCCCGACCGCGTACGGTGCCGAGAACATGTCCACCTGGGTGCTGTTGAGCCACAGCCCGGAGTCGTTGAGCGTGTACTCCGACCAGTTGAAGAGGATGTTCCGGTTGGGGTCGGACGGGTTCTGGACGGCCGGCTGCACCAAGCCGCCGGTGGTGAGCCTGAAGTCGAGCTTCTGGCCGTACGAGAAGTAGATGCGGCCGGAGAACTTGGGGATGCGGATGGTCGTGGACTGCCCGGCGGCCGGGCCGGGTATCGCCGCGTCCGGTGCGGGAGTCGGCGGATTGCCGCCCGTCGGCCAGGCGTGGAAGGCGCCGCTCGCGTCGGCCCAGCCCTGCCGTCCCGAGGACAGCTGGGTACCGAGGTCGTAGAGGTACAGCGGCTCGGAACGGCCCGAGTTGTTGGTGATCTTCAGCGGGATGGTGTCGGGGACGGCGGCGTCGGCACGCTGCGGTGCGCCGAGGGCGAGCAGTCCGCCGAGCAGTGTCGCGGCGGCGGCCAGGGGGAGCGCGCGCCGGGGAAGCGCGCTGCGGGTGAGCCTGTGAGGCACTCTCCACCTCCGTGTGGGGTCGGGGTCGTACGGACTTGGTCCGTACCGCTCTGAGAGCGCTCTCAGACTCATGCTCAGACGGGAGCATGTCAATGACAGGGACAAGATCGGCCCGGCGCCCGCCACCGGGCGGACGCCGGGCCCGGCGTCAGAACGTGCGCGCGTCCAGCGTCAGAACGTGCGCTTGAGCAGACCGAGCAGCGCCGCCCAGTGCCGCTCGTCGGCCTCCTGGTCGTAGGCCGGGGTGTCCGCCTGGGTGTAGCCGTGGTGGGCACCGGCGTACACCTCGCAGGTGTGCCGCACTCCGGCGGCGGTCAACGCCTCCTCGAAGCGCGCCACCTGCTCCGGGGGCAGCGACGGGTCCTCGTCGGCGTGCCCGAAGTAGAGCTCCGCGGTGATGTCCGGGGCCTGGAGGTGCGGGCTGTCCGGGTCGTCGGTGGCGAGGCGCCCGCCGTGGAAGCCGGCGCCCGCCGCGACGCGGTCCGGGTGGGCGCCCGCGGTCCACAGCACGAGCCGGGCGCCCATGCAGTAGCCGGTCAGCGCGGCCGGGCCGTCGGCCGCGACCGGGCTGTCGGCCAGCCACCGCAGGTAGGCGTCGGCGTCCCGCCTGACCTGGTCCGGCGTCAGCCCGGCCACGATCGGACCGAGCCGCTCCCAGAGGGTCGGGTCGGCGCCCGGGTCGATGAACTCGGGCAGCCGAAGGACCGGCGCCCGGCCCAGGCGGTAGAACACGTTCGGCACCAGCACCGTGTAACCGGCGCCGGCGAGCCGGTCGGCCATCGACCGCAGGTACGGCCGCAGACCGTAGGCGTCCTGGTAGAAGAGCACGGCCGGACGGGGGCGGCCGTCGGCCGGATGGACGAGGTAGGCGTCGGCGACGCCGTCCTCGGTGGGGATGTCGACGGCGGTCGCCTGGACATCGGTCATGGTGAGAAGGCCCTCCCTCGGGGATGGCGCGGGCGGCGGGTGCCCGCCCGGCGCCGCGGCTACGGCCATGCTGCCACGCAAGATCAGGTACGGCGCACCCGGTGCCCCGGGCGCTCGCGTGCGGGACGGTGTCGGCTCGCGCGGTGTCGGAGCCGGAGCTCGCGCGGCTCCGCACGATGTCCGCGGGGCAGGCGTGGGTGGCCGGCGCTCACGTGGCTTGGCGTGGTGCCGGAGGTGCTTGTGTGCGGTGGGTAGTGCTCGCTTGGTGCCTGTGGTGCCTGTGGTGCCTGTGGTGCCTGTGGTGCCTGTGGTGCCTGTGGTGCCTGTGGTGCCGGGGCCGGAGCCCGCGCTCGCGCGGCTCCTGTGAGTCCGCGTCGCTCGCATACGGCGGCCCGTGCTCACCCGGCCGGGCGGATGTCCCCGGCGCTCGCGTACCGCCCAAGGCGCTCACCGGCTCCGCCCGGTGCCCCCGGGCTCACTCGAAGCGGCTGGTGTCCCCGGCGCCCCGTCGGACGATCTCCGCCTCGCCGCTGGAGAAGTCGACCACCGTCGTCGGCTCGGTGCCGCAGTCACCCGAGTCGACCACGGCGTCCACCACATGGTCGAGCCGGTCCTTGATCTCCCAGCCCTGGGTCAGCGGCTCCTCCTCGTCCGGCAGCAGCAGCGTGCTGGACAGCAGCGGCTCGCCCAGCTCGGCCAGCAGCGCCTGGGTGACCACGTGGTCGGGGATGCGCACGCCCACGGTCTTCTTCTTCGGGTGCTGGAGCATCCGCGGCACCTCGCGGGTGGCCGGCAGGATGAACGTGTAGCTGCCGGGCGTCGACGCCTTCACGGCCCGGAACACGTCGTTGTCCACCCGGACGAACTGTCCGAGCTGCGCGAAGTCCCGGCACATCAGGGTGAAGTGGTGCCGGTGGTCCAGCCGGCGGATGGAGCGGATCCGGTCGATGCCGTCCCGGCTGCCCAGCCGGCAGCCGAGCGCGTAACAGGAGTCGGTCGGGTATGCGATGAGCGCCCCCGAGCGGACCGCGTCGGCGACCTGGCCGATGCTGCGCGGCTGCGGGTTCTCGGGGTGCACGTCGAAGTACTTCGCCATCTGCCGAGCTTATGCCGTCCCCGGGCGCCGGACGGATACCTATGGCCTCATACCTGTTTGACATGGGTATGAAATCATACCTATCGTTGCGGTCGTGTCCTCCCTGCCCGGATCCAGCGCTCCCCAGCGGGACGTCGACCGCGTCGCCCCGGCGCTCGCCGACGCCCTGCCCGCGCTGCACCGGGCCCTGGACCGGCTGGTCGCCCGCGACTACGCCCTCCCCAAGCCGCCCGAGGGCCACCTCAACCTGCTGCGCCACGTCGCCGAGCACGAGGGCGCCACGGTCCGCGAGGCCGCCGACGCCCTGCTGATGAAGCCCAACAACGTCAGCGCGCTGGTCTCCCAGCTCACCGAGCAGGGACTGCTGGAGCGCCGGCAGGACGGCACCGACAAGCGCGTCGTCCGCCTGCATCCGACGGCCGTGGCCCGGCGCCGCCTCGGTGAGGTGCGCGCCCTCCAGGTCTCCCATCTCACGGAGGCACTGCTCTCGCTGACCGAGGGCGAGATGGACGCCCTGGGCTCGGCCCTCGGCGCTCTGCATTCACTGACGCGCGGGCTCCGTTCCGCTGCCCACTGAGCCGTAGCCCCCTGCGGCGCCGGCGCCCGTGCGTGCCGTCGCCGGTCCCCGGGGCGCGGGCCGTCGTGGGTGTTCTCCGCCGTCACCACCACACCCCCGCACCAGACGAGGCTTCTCCATGCCGTCCACCTCCGTGGATCACTCCGCCGTGCCCGCGTCGCCGGCGCCTTCCGCGCCGCCCACGGCGCCGGACACCGCCGCCGCCCGGCGGCGCTCCAACCCCTGGCTCACCCTCTGCGCGGTCGCCTTCGGCCTGTTCATGGTCCAGCTCGACGGCTCCGTCGTCGCCATCGCCAACCCCGAGATCGGCCGCGAACTGCACGCGTCCACCGCCCAGTTGCAGTGGGTGACCAACGCCTACCTGCTCGCCCTCGCCGCCACCCTCATCCTCGGCGGCAAGCTCGGCGACCGGTTCGGCCGGCGTACCTTCTACCTCGCCGGAGTCGCCGGATTCGCGCTCTCCTCCGTCGCCATCGGCCTGTCCGGCTCCATCACGGGCGTCGTCGCCTTCCGCGCGCTCCAGGGAGTCTTCGGCGGCCTGCTCATGCCCAACACCCTCGGCCTGCTGCGGGCGGTGTTCCCGCCGCGCAGGTTCGGCATGGCGGTGGGCATCTGGGCGATGGTCTCGGCCGTCTCCACGGCCCTCGGCCCGATCGCCGGCGGTCTGCTGGTGGAGAACGTGAGCTGGGAGTCCGTGTTCTACATCAACCTGCCCATCGGCGTACTCGCCTGCGCCTTCAGCGCGTTCGTGCTGCCGCAGTCGAAGAATCCGACCGGACACCACCGCTTCGACGTCACCGGGGTCGTCCTGCTCGCCCTCGGCCTGCTGAGCGTCGTGTTCGGTGTCGTCAAGGGCGAGACCTGGGGCTGGGCGTCGGCCGGCACGTGGGGCGCGATCCTCGCGGGTCTGCTCCTCCTCGTCGTCTTCGGCCGCCACGAGACCCGTGTCGAGCACCCGCTGCTGCCGATGCGGCTCTTCCGCAGCCGGGACCTGACGGTCGGTACGGTCATCACCGCCCTCAACTTCTTCGTCATGCTGGGCGTGATCTTCTTCGTCATGCTCTACTTGCAGAACGTGCGCGGCCTGACGCCTGTGCAGGCAGGGGTCCACACCCTCCCGTTGAGCCTCGCCTCGCTCGTCGCCTCCCCGCTCGGCGCCGCCCTGACCGAGCGCTTCGGCGCCCGTTTCTGCATGCCGCTCGGCATGCTGCTCCAGGCGGCGGCCTGCTTCACCATGCTCAGCTGGTCCGGCGACTCCTCGTACGCCACCATGTGGCCGCCGTTCGTCGCGCTCGGCCTCGGCGTCGGCATGGTGCTCTCCGCCTCCTCCGACGCGATCGTCGGCAACGCGCCGGTACGGGACGGCGGTGTGGCCGGCGGACTCCAGGCCACCACCCTCCAGATCGGCGGCGCCCTCGGCACCTCCGTGCTGGTCTCCGTCATCAGCGCCCGTGTCGGCGCCACGCTGCGGACCGAGCTGACCGGCGCGGGCGTGCCGCAGGCCCTGGCCGGAAGGCTGGCCGAGGCCAAGGACGCGGTGGCGATGGGGGTGGCCCCCGTCTCCGGCGCCCTGCCGAACCCCCTCCGGGCGGCCGTGACCGAGGGCAGCGCACGGGCTTTCCTGAACGGCCTGCACACCGCCGCGGTCCTCACCGGCACGCTCTGCGTCCTGGGCGCGGCCCTGGCGGCGGCCGGGATGGGGCGCGGGGGGACCGCCGAGGCGGAGTGAGGGGCGGTACGGCGACGAAGGGGGCGAACGGGGTCGCGCCGGGCGGCCGGGCACCGGGGGAGTTCCGGCGGTGGGCCCGGGTGTGCCGGGCCTGGCCGGACCGGCCCTGGGAATCAGCCGGAGTTCGTCTGCGTACGTCGCGGATTCCGGGGCATCCGACCTCTGAGTCGCCCAGGGCCTTCCCCCCGCCCGGGGCGCGGCGTCTCCGCCGGCGGCCACCCCCCCAGGCCGCCGGCGGAGCCATGTCCGTCGCACCGCCCGGCCGCCCAGGACACCCCGGACCGACGTCATGCTTGTCCGACGGGCGGAAGGCCTCGTTCGGGCGATGGAGTCACCCGACCCGGTGAGCGGACGGTGCGGGGCGTACCGGTGGCGGGTCCCGGGCGTTGCCCCGGCATGAACCGCTTGGACTGGATGGACCGGATGGAGCGCATGGACCGGATGCGCCGGCTGCGCCAGATGGACCGTACCGGGGAACCGATCTACGCCGGGCTCGTCGCGGAGTGGCGGGCGCAGGGGCGGACCGTCCCCGCCGAGCCCGACGCGCTGTGGGCGGCCCTCTCCGGCCGCACCCGCGGCGCCCGGCGCGAGGCCCGGCACCTCTGAGCCGCTACCGGTACTGCCCGCACAGCGGCGTGAGCACCGCCAGCGTGCCGTTGGCCTGTTGCAGTGCCTCCTCCAGGGCGCCGGGCGCGTGCAGCGTGCCGGTGCCGTCGGGCGGCACGAGCCACTCCAAGGAGCGCGCGGGCCGGTAGGGCGGCGGCGCGGTGACCCAGGAGCCCTTGGTCGCGTACCGCAGCCCGGCGCCGATCCAGCCGCCGGACGGGTCCGGGGGGAGGAAGAACCCGACCCGCCCCGCCGCCGTGTCCACCAGCGTCGGCCCCGGCACCGGCAGGCCGGGCCGCCACAGCAGGTCCAGGGTGAGCAGTCCCAGCCGGTCGGGGACGCTCAGCACGTCCCAGAAGCGGCCCGCCTCCAGCAGTGCGATGCCCTCGCCGTGGTCCCATTCCCATTTGCAGGCGCGCGGGTCGGCCGACGCCGCCGCCAGCCACTCCACGCCCCGCGTCCACATCGTGTTCGTCATGCACTGCTCCGGATGTCCTCGCTCGCCTGCCCGAGCGCAGGGAACGGCCGTGACCGGGCACATCGTGCGTTCGCACGCCAACCCGGCATATGCATGGTTGTAGATATTTCTATGTGGCGGAAGGGGTGGCGCGCCCTGGCGTTTGAGGCGGGACGTTCGAACCCCGCGCGCCGGTTCGTCAGTCGAGACACGGGGACGCGTCACCCGTCCGGGGGACGGAGCGGACTCGCTGCGCACAATTCGTGCGTCATCGCAATTGAATCGAGCGTCACCTCTTGAGATCTGCATCGTTTCCGTCGTACGTTCACGGCATTCCTTCCCCGTCTCTGTTCGAGGTGTCCCATGGACCGCACCCGTCTGCCCGCCCTCCTGGCCCGCGAGAGCGCCGAGGCCGAACGCCGCAACCCGCGCTCCCGGGCGGCGTACGCGCGCGCCGACCACCTCTTCGGCCGGGTGCCGATGACCTGGATGAACAAGACCGCCGGTGCCTTTCCGCGCTACCTGGCCGGGGCGCGCGGCGCCCGGGTCACCGACGTCGACGGGCACGCGTACATCGACTTCTGCCTCGGCGACACCGGCGCGATGGCCGGCCACTCACCCGCCCCCGTCACCGAGGCGGTGCACCACCGGTACGCCGAACTGGGCGGGGCCACCGCCATGCTGCCCACCGAGGACGCCGAGTGGGTCGGCGCCGAACTGACCCGGCGCTTCGGCCTGGCCCGCTGGAGCTTCTCGCTCACCGCCACCGACGCCAACCGCTGGGCGATCCGGCTCGCCCGGGCGGTCACCGGCCGGCCGAAGATCCTCGTCAACAGCTACTGCTACCACGGCAGCGTGGACGAGTCGCTGATCGTCACCGGCCCGGACGGCACCGGCACCGCCCGCCCCGGCAACGTCGGCGCGCCCTGCGACGTGACGCTGACCAGCAGGGTCGCCGAGTTCAACGACCTCGCCGGGCTGGAGCGCGAGCTGGCCCACGGTGACGTCGCCGCCGTACTGATGGAGCCCGCCCTCACCAACATCGGCATCGTGCTGCCCGAACCCGGCTACCTCACCGGCGTCCGCGAGCTGACCCGGCGGTACGGTGCCCTGCTCATCAACGACGAGACGCACACCTTCTCCGCCGGGCCCGGCGGCTGCACGGCCGCCTGGGACCTGGAACCCGACCTGCTCACCATCGGCAAGGCGATCGGCGGCGGCATCCCGGCCGGCGCCTACGGGCTCTCCGCCGAACTCGCCGACCGGCTGCTCGGCCGCACCGACCTGGATCTCGTCGACATGGGCGGCGTCGGCGGCACCCTCGCGGGCAACGCGCTGTCGGTCGCGGCCACCCGCGCCACCCTGGAGCACGTGCTGACCGACGAGGCGTTCGCCCGGATGGCGACCCTCGCCGAGCGGTTCGAGGCGGGTGTCCGGGCGGGGATCGAGGCCCACCGGCTGCCCTGGTCGGTCAGCCGGCTCGGCGCCCGCACCGAGTACCGCTTCACCTCCCCGGCCCCCCGCACCGGCACCGAGTCCGCGGCGGCCTCCGACCCGGAGCTGGAGGACTTCCTGCACCTCTACCTCGCCAACCGGGGCATCCTGCTGACCCCGTTCCACAACATGGCGCTGATGTGCCCGGACACCACCGAGCGGGACGTCGACACCCACACCGAGGTGTTCGCCGCCGCGCTCGCCGAACTGGCCGCCTGAGGAAGGGAGCCGGACGGGATGAAGGACATGGACGACATCGACCGGGCCATCCTGCGCGAACTCCAGACCGACGGCCGTATCGCCTACGCCGACCTCGGCCCCAAGGTCGGGCTGTCCGCCTCGGCGGCCCGGCAGCGGCTGCAACGGCTGCTGGACTCCAGGACGGTCCAGGTGGTCGGCGTCACCGACCCGATGGCCATGGGCGGACAGGCCATGGCCCTGCTCGGCATCGGCGTCGACGGCGACCCCCGGACCGTCGCCGACACCCTCGCCGAGCGCCCCGAGGTCGTCTACTCGGTGCTCACCTCCGGCGGTTTCGACCTCTTCGCCGAGGTGGTCGCGCCCGGCCCGAAGGCGCTGCTCGACTTCGTCAACGACGTGGTGCGCCCCATCGAGGGCGTCCGCGAGATCCGGTCCTTCCCGTACTTCGGCATCCACACCCACCGCTTCCTGTGGGACGTGGGCTGACCGGCGGGGACGACGAGGTCAGGCGGCGGGCAGCCCGGGCATCAGCACCAGCATGGTGACGTCGTCGCGGATCGCGTAGCGCCGCCGGGCCAGGTCCGCCCACACCGCGCCGGGCAGCTCGGCGGACGGGGTGCCGGACAGGGCGGCCAGCCGCTCCGGCAGCGGGTAGAAGGCGCCGGTGCCGTCCCGCGCCTCCCACACGCCGTCGGAGGCCAGGAACAGCCGGTCGCCCGGTCCGAGCGCCTCGGTGGCCTCCTTCGGCGGATCGACCCCCAGGAGCCCGATGCCCAGCGGCGGACCGGGCGCGACGGTCACCTCCCGGGCCTGTCCCTCGTGCAGCAGGACCGGCACCGGATGACCGCAGGCCACCAGCCGGACCGCGGCCGTGTCCGCCGCGAACTCCAGCAGCAGGGCCGTCGCGAACAGCTCCCCGTCCCGGACGTCCGCCGTGTCCGCCGCGAGCCGGCGGTCCAGCCGGGCGGCCACCGACTCCAGGTCCGGCTGGTCCAGGGCGGCCTCCCGGAACGCCCCCAGCAGCGACACCACCGTCGCGACCGCGGCCAGCCCGTGCCCCCGCACGTCACCCATCACCGCGCGCACGCCGCACGGCCCCTTCCGCACGTCGAAGAAGTCGCCGCCCACCAGCGTCCCGTCCTGCGCGGCCCGGTAGAAGGACACGCACCCGACCCGCCCGACCCGGTCCGGCAGCGGGGGCAGCACGGCCCGCTGCACCGCCTCGCCGATCGCCCGCTCGGTGTCGAGCTGGGCGTCCCGGTGGCTGCGCACATACGACACGAACACGCTCAGCGCGGCCACGAACGCGATGGTGAGCACATCCGTGTTGCCGGGGAGGTTCAGATGGGTGGCCGGGACGTTCAGCACCACGATCGCGCCCACACCGAGCAGACCGGTCATCACCGGGCCGTAGGACAGGACCGCCAGCGGCGGGATGGCGCCCAGCAGGAAGCCGAGATCGCGCGCGTGCGACGTGACCAGCGTGGCCGAGCCGACGGCCGCGAGCAGCAGCACGGGCAGCACGCGGACCCACCACGGCGGCGGCGCACCCCGCAGCCAGCCCCGATCCTCCCGGTCCCCGCGCGGCGACCGGCCGCGCACCGATTCCACATCCCCAAGTTACGCCGCTCCCGGCGCACCGCGCCGCGCGGACGAACCCGCGGCAGGCCGCGCGGGGACGCCCCTCGAAAAGGGGTGGACCCCGGTCGGCCGAACCCCTAGCCTGTGATCATCACGCCCGAGACGGACGGACGAAGGAGGCGAGTGTCATGTGGACCACCACCATCCAGCGCTCCCCCCTCCCCGTGCCGCGGGCGTGTCACGTCTGATCCGACCGGGAGCGCGCACACCGTACGCATCCCGGAGGATTCCTTGACCGACGTGGTCATCCGCACGCTCGACGAGAGCAGTGCCCACCTTTTCCGCACCATGCCCGACCCGCTCGCGCTGAGCGAGAAGCACCGCGGCACCCACTACCGCCCCGACTGGCAGCGCATCGCCCTGCGTGACGGCCGTACCGTGGCGCGCGCCGCCTGGTGGGGCCGCCCCGAGGACCCCGAGCCACTCGTGATCAACTGGTTCGACGTCGCCGAGGGCGAGGAGGAGGCGGGTGCCGAGCTGCTGCGGACGGCGCCCTGGACAACACCCGAACTCGAACTCGACCTGCCCGCCGGCTGGAGCGACGACCCGCTGCGACGGGGCGCGGTGGCCGTCCGGGAGAGTGCAGCGCGCCAGGCCGGCTACACCCCCCTGGTGCAGCGCTTCCTCTACCGCTGGACCCCGGACCGGGGACTGCCCGAGCGGCCCGGACGACTCCTGTTCACCGCCGAACCGGACGACGACGTGTTCCTCGACCTGCTGCGCCGCATCAACTCCGGCACGCTCGACGCGCACGCCCGCCGGGCCATCGAGCGGGGAGGCGTGGACCAGGCGGCCCGGGAGGACCTGGAGATCCTGCGCTGGTTCCCGTCACCGCGCGAGTGGTGGCAGATCGCGCGCACCCCGGAGGGCGACCCGGTCGGCATCCACATCCCGGCGCGCAACCCCGGCGGGCCGTGCGTGGCCTTCATCGGCGTGGTGCCGGAGCACCGGGGCCACGGCTACGCCTACGACCTGCTCGTCGAGTGCACCCACTTCCTGGTCGGACAGGGCGCCGAGTTCGTCGCCGCCGCCACCGACCAGGGCAACGTCCCGATGGCCGCGCACTTCACCAAGGCCGGCTATCCCGTCGTACGGGAACGCGTCAACTACTGGAGCGACCACGAGGCCACGGCCGGGTGACGCGCTGAGGGCGCGGTGACCCGCGGCGCCGGGGAGCGGGACCGGCCCCCTGCCCGGCGCCGCGGCCGGTCATTCCCCGCCGTCCGCCAGCCGTGCCTCCGCCGTGGCCAGGATCTCGGTGACCCGGAGGCCGAACGCGGCGTCGCAGGGGTGCGGCCGGCCCGTGCCGGCCGCCCGCACCAGCGCGTCGGCGGCCCGGGAGAGCGCGGGGACCGCTCCCTCGGAACTCCCCGGCAGGAGCGTCACACCCGCCTCGCCGCGCAGTTCCACGTCGGCCCCGGCCGCCGCCGGCGGGGCGGTCAGGCTCAGCGTGAGGGTGCTCGACGCGCCGGTGGAGTGGTCGAGCACCAGGTGCACGGTGTCCGCGGGGCCGTGCGCCGCCGCCACGACCTGCCGTACGTCGCCGAGGACCGGCAGCAGCACCGACAGGGCGTGCGGGCCGACGTCCCACAGCGCGCCCTTCTCCCGCCGCCACGGCGAGGCCGCGAACGGGCTGTCGCTCGTGAACACCGCCCCCAGCCACTGCGCCCGCGCCGTGAACCAGCCCGCCACGGCCGCCTGTTCGTCGATCCAGGCCTCCGGCTCCTTCTGGAAGCGCGCGGTGAAGAACACCACCGACGCCACCCCGGCCTTCTCCACCGCCTCCACGACGGCCCGCCCCTCGGCGACCGTCACCGCCAGCGGCTTGTCCAGCAGCAGATGGCGGCCCGCCTGTGCCGCCCGCACCGCCAACTCGGCCTGCACGGACGGCGGCAGGGCAACCGCCACCGCGTCCACGTCGGCCAGCAGCGCGTCCACGTCGGCGTACGCGGCGACGCCGTACTGCTCCGCGAGCTCCGTGGCCGCCTCCGGCCGGCGCCCCCACACCCCGGCGAACTCCAGGCCGGTGTGCCCGGCGAGGGCGGGGGCGTAAGCCGCCTTGGCCCACGGGCCCGTTCCCAGCAGTCCGATGCGCATGTCGCGTTCCTTTCTCCGAGCCGATCCCGGCACCCTCACGATGCCGTGCTCCGGTCGCCGTCCGCGCTCCCGCGGCCGGCACCGCCTTCTTCGGCCAGCCACTGGGCGATGGTCGCGGCGATGGGCTGACCGGTGTCCATCTCCACGAAGCCGAACTGGCCGGACTGGTTGCACTCCAGGAACCACCAGATCCCGTCGGCGTCCTCGGCGAAGTCGAAGGCGCCGTACGCCAGTTCCGCGCCCGCCATGTAACGCAGCACGCCCTCGGCGACCCGCGGCGGCACCTCGGCGGGCAGCCAGGGGGAGACCGACGGGGCGAAGCGGACGTCCACGTCGTCCGGATGGGCGTCCGGGTCGGCGGGCTTGCGCGCGGCCAGCAGTGTGTCGCCGACGACGGTGAGCCGGATGTCGGCCCGCTTGGCGATCCGCCGTTGCAGCAGGGTCGGGCCGAAGGCGACCGCCGTGAAGTCGGCGTCCGGCGCGACCCGGCTGGTCGGCACCGCCCTGGGCGGCTCCTGCGGGTGCGCCCCGGAGACCGGCTTGACCACCAGGTCCGGGAAGCGCTCCGCGAACTCCCGCGCCGCCTGGGGGAACGTCGTGATGAGGGTGGCCGGCACCGCGAGGCCGCTGTGCTGGGCCAGATGCAGCTGCCAGGGCTTGTGCCGGGCCCGGCGCGCGGCGTCCGGGTGGTTCATCCAGCGGGCGTCGGTGCAGCGCAGCATGCCGTACAGCGCCTGCGACGACTCCTCGGTCAGCCAGGCGGACGGATGGGCGGCGCGGGCGGCCGGGTCGCCCGGCCTGCGCACCCAGACGGAGCGCAGGCCGTTCATGCTCACCAGGCGCCCGCCGACGGACAGATGTCCCCGGCAGGCGCCTCGTACGTACTCGCCCGACAGCGCCACCCCGTTGGTGAGGTCGGCGGGGTCGAGCCGGACGACGGGAACGCCCGCCTCGCCCAGCCGGAGGACCACCATGTCCGCCGTCACGTCTTCTTCACTGGTCAGGATGAGCACGGTCATCTGTGGAAGCCCGCGGTTCAGTCGTCGAAGTGCGTCTTGGAACCGGCGGTCGAGGTCGTGGTCCCGAGTGCTCTGAGGGTCGCGTGGTCGGTGGCGGCGATCCGCCCGTCCGGGAGGACGTTCAATTGCAGTCCGGAGTCGTACGCATACGGAGCGATGACGTCCAACTGCACTGCGGGCCGCGCGTAGTTGAGCGTGAACGGTTGCATGGTCTCTCCCTGATTCGGCTTTCACGTCCTTATACGAGTCGAACGGGTGATTGGTTTCCTTACGGTGAGTGAGCACCCTTCGGAGGGGTTCCTTCCGGGTCATCGCGCGAGCGCGCCGCGTGCCGCCGCCAGCGCCTGTTCGGCGTATCCCCGCCCGAACAGCACCGCGTGCACCAGCAGCGGAAAGAGCTGGTGCAGGCCGACCCGGTCCCGCCAGCCGTCGGCCAGGGGTGCCGCCCGCCGATAGCCGGCGAGCACCCGGTCCAGGTACGGGCAGCCGAACAGATGGAGCATCGCCAGGTCGGTCTCCCGGTGCCCGCCGTGCGCGGCCGGGTCGATCAGCCGGACCTCGCCGTCGGCGCCCCACAGCACGTTCCCGTTCCACAGGTCGCCGTGCAGCCGGGCGGGCGGCTCGGCCGGCCCCGCCAGCTCCGGCAGCCGTGCGCAGACCCGCTCGAACACCGCCGCCTCGTCCGGCCGGAGCGTGCCGCGGTCGACCGCGCCGCGCACATACGGCAGCACGCGGTGCTCGGCGTACCAGCGGGGCCAGTCGGTACCCGGTGCGTTGCGCAGGGGGGCGAGGCCGATGCAGGCGTCCTCGGGCCCGTCGGGCGGCGGTGCCCCGAAGTGGGGTGCGCCGGCCGCGTGCAGCGCGGCGAGGGCCCGGCCGAAACGCAGCGCCGCCCCGGGATCCGGAGCGCCGGTGGGCACCCGCTCGGTCACCATCCAGTGCTCGTCGTGCCCGAGCACCGCCGGCACCCGGACCGCGTCCGCCGCGGCCAGCCAGCGCAGCCCCGCCACCTCGGCGCGCACCGCCCCGGGGCCGTCGCCACGCTTGACCATCACCGGGGTCCCGCCGTCCAGCAGCACTTCGGCGGGCGAGCCCGACGACCGCCGGGCCCGGCTCACCGGGCGCCCGGTGAGCCGGGCCGCCACCTGTCCTGGATCCTCGTCCCGGTTGACCACGGTCCCCAGCGTACGACCCGTGATCCAGGCCGCTCACCTGGCACTTCAACCGTCGACACGACTGTTCTCAGTCACACTCAGGCGGTCGCTGCCCGTGCTGGTCCGGCACGGCCGCCGTGCGGGTGCCGCGGCGCCACGCCGGGGGCTCGCGGGTGCCGAGGCCGAATCCGCACCCGCATCGCCCCGCGGTTTCCGCTCGCCCTCCCGCCGGGGCGCGTCCCCGGCCCGGCGCCCGGAGCCCCCTCAGCGGCCGACGGGGTACGTCACCCGGGTCAGCCCCACCGGATTCCCGGCCGGCAGCAGGCCCGAGTCCCCGACCGTGCGGGCCAGCGGCTCCAGCAGCGCGGCCAGCCGCCCGCTCCGTTCGGCGCCCAGCGCGGCCCACGGTCCCTCGGCCGCCGCGTCGGTGAGCGCCTCGGCCTGGGCACGCAGGGCCGCGCCCGCCGGCGTCAGCGTGCCGTCCGCCGTGAGCCGGCCGTCCGCGCGCAGCCTGCCCACGGCCGCCGCCCACTCGTCCTGCGGCCACTTCCGGGTCTCGCGCAGGAAGGCCCCGTCGGACTCGCCGGCCGCCGCCTTGAGCACCATGGCCTCCACCGGTCCGAGCCCCAGGCCGACCAGCACCGCCACATGGGAGTCGCCCCGCTGCTCGCGCAGGGTCGTCAGGGCCTGCCACAGACGGGCGGTCGGCTTGGCCGGCCGTTCCAGCGCCTGATTGGCGGCGCCCAGCACCCGGCCCGCGGTGTCCGCGCCCGCGGCGGCCTCCCAGGCGAGGTCCGCGGCCTGCGTGAACGCGGCGGAGCCGACGGTGTCCGCCCCGAACAGGCGGGTCATCGCCGCGTCCATCGCCTCCAGCCGGGCCGTCAGCGCCTCCGCCGGGGTGGTGTACGACCAGGCGTCCGGCAGCGCCCGGGTCACCCGGGCCGGGTGGAAGACGTAGAAGCAGCTCGTCACCACGGCTGGGGCCGCGGCGCCGAGCGGGGCGGCGCGCAGCGCGAAGTAGCCCATCCAGAACCCGCGCAGCCCGAGCCCCTCCGCGGCCCGGCGTGCCTCCGGTGCGAAGTACACGAGACTGTGCACCGGCTCGTACCGCTCCCACAGGGCCCGCGCCATCCCGTCCGCCACTGCTTCCTCCCACCGCCGTCGGCCTCGACGTGCTGTCGGCACCAGCCTGCGTTATGACAGCGGTCATAACAAGAGGGCGGCGGGCCGGGAGGGAGGAGGGCGGCCGGGACGGCTCACCGGGCGGGCACCCGGATCCGGCCGATGGCGTTGCCGAGCAGCTCGGTGAACCACACGGCCCCGCCGGGTCCGGCCGTCAGCCGCAGCGGCACCTTCTCGCCGCCGTCCGGCACCGGGAAGGTGGTGACGGTGCCGGTCGCGGTGATCCGGCCGACGCGGCCGGCCTGGTCGGCGTACCAGACCTGTCCGTCCGGCCCGCGCGTGATGCCGCCGGGCAGGCTGTCCGGGCCGGGCAGCGGGAACCGGGTGACGTGCCCGGTGTGGTCGACGCGGACCACCGCATGCCCGCCGGACGCGGTGAGCCACATGCCGCCCGGCCCGGCGACGATGCCGCCCGGGAAACCGGAGGCCCCGCCGGGCAGCGGGAACTCGGTCAGCTGTCCGGCCGGGGTGATCCGCCCGACCTTGCCGCCGCTCAGCTCGGTGAACCACAGCGCGCCGTCGCCGCCCGCCGCGATGGAGTGGGGGGAGGCGTCCGGCGTGGGCACCGGGTACTCGGTGATCCGCCCCGCGGTCGTGATGCGGCCGATCCGGTTCCCGGTCGCCTCGGTGAACCACAGCGCCCCGTCCGGGCCGGGCGCGATCCCGTCCGGGCCGCTGCCGGCCGCCGGCAGCGGGAACTCGGTGAGCCGTCCGGCGGGGGTGACGCGGCCGATCCGCCCGGCGGTGGTCTCGGTGAACCACAGGGCGCGGTCCGGTCCCTGGACGATCTCGGCCGGGCCGGTGTCCGGGCCCGAGGTCGGGATGTCGGTGACCGTGCCGTCGGCCGCCATCCGCCCGATCCGTCCGGCGCCGTGCTCCGCGAACCACAGCGCGCCGTCCGGACCGGCGGTGATGCCGACGGGAGCGGCACCGGCCGTCGTGGTCACCGGATACTCCGTCACGGTGTCCGCCCCCGCGCGGGCGGGCGCGGCGGCGGCGGTGACGGCGAGCAGAGCACCGGCCCACGCGGCGGCCGGCCACCGGACCCGTCGCCCGTACCGGGGGTTCGTCGGCATGGAGTGCCTCCTTCGGGCGGCGCTGCACAGGGAGGGGGTGAGGGCGTTCCCGGCTGCCGTACGACGCGCCCACCCCGGCAGGCGTGGACCGCGTCGGCGATTGACCCGGACGAGGGGCCCCGGAGCCGGTGCGCTGGGGCAGACGGGTGGCGTGGTGACCCGGCTGGGCGGCCCGGATGGTGGGAGCCAGGGGCCTCACTGACGGTGGTTCATGTCGGGGCCGGGTCCATCCAGCTGATGAGGTATCCGCTGCCCGGTCACGGCGGAAGGACATCACTATGCGCTCTGCCCGCATGCTCCTGGCAACGGCGGCTGCCGCCGCCGCCCTATCCTTCGCCACACCCGGCGCCGCGTTCGCGGTAGCGGCCGGGCACGACGGCGGCGGCCGGGGCGGCTCCTCGTACAGCAAGGAGCAGGACAGCGAGTCCGACGAGGACGAGGGATCCGGCAACGAACAGGACAAGGACTACGGCAACAGGCGCGGCGGCGGTGGGGAACACGACGGGCCGCGCGGCGGAATGCACACGGGTGGCGGAGCCCTCGCCACGGTGCGCAGCCAGGACTGGGGCTCCAGCGGCGACAGCCGGTTCGACCCCGAGAGCTACCGCGACAAGGACGAGGACGAGGGCGGGGGCGACAACGGCGACAAGGGCGACAACGGCGACAAGGGCGACCGAGGTGAGAAGGGCGACCGGGGCGAGAAGGGCGAGAAGGGCGACTGGGGTGGCGACCGCGACAAGCCGCGCGGTGGCATGCACACCGGCGGCGGCGCGCTCGCCACGCCCGGTACCACCGCGGGCGGCCTCGCCGTCCTGGCCGTAGGCGCCACCGGTGCCTACGCACTGCGCCGCAAGAAGGCCGCCCAGCCGGCGTCCTGACGGGCCGTACGTCCCAGGGGCTGCGGACGCCGCCGGCGCGCCCCCGCGCCGGCGGCCCGCGCCCCCTGCGCCCCGCCCGGGACGCCGGTCCCGGCGCCGTCTTCCCCGCCCTGATCCCCGTGCTGCCGTGCCCGAGTGAGGTGGTGTCCGATGGCAGCAGATCCCTCTTCCCCGACCCCGTCAGGACCGGCGGCGGACGAGCAGCGCGCCGGCTACGGCGGGCGGCTGACGCTGTGGGGTGTGGCGGCCGTCTTCCTCGCCGTCAGCATGTTCGGCGGTCACCAGCAGCCGGACGACAAGCCGGAGGCGCACCGGGCCTCGGGCACCGGTGCCCCGCCGGCGACCGACTCCTGGCAGGCCGACGACGCGCTGCCGAGGTCCGCACCGACCCGGCTGCGCATCCCGAAGATCTCCGTGGACGCCCCCTTCACCTCCCTGGCGCTCGGCGACTCGGGCCAGTTGGAGCCGCCGCCCGCCGCCGACACCAATCTCGTCGGCTGGTACGCCGAGGGTGCCGCGCCCGGCGAGCGGGGCACCGCGATCATCGCCGGACACGTCGACACGGTGACCTCGCCGGCCGTCTTCGCCAACCTCGACGAGCTGGAGCCCGGCGACCGGTTCTCGGTGCAGCGGGCCGACGGGCGCACGGCGGACTTCGTCGTGGACAGCGCCGAGACCTTCGCCAAGGACGACTTCCCCAGCGAACGGGTGTACGCCGACGCGTCGCGCCCCGAGGCCCGGCTCATCACCTGCGCCGGGGACTACGACCGGACGGTGCGGGACTACACCGACAACCTGGTGGTCTTCGCGCACCTGGTGTGAGGGGGTTCCGGGCGCGAGCCGGGGCACCGGCCCCCTCCGGTCAGGCGGTGCGCTCCGCGAAGGGCCCGTCCCCGGCGAACGCCAGCGCCGCGAACCGCTCGCCGATGCGGCGGTGTCCGGCGGCGTCGGGGTGGAGGCCGTCGGGCAGCGGCAGCTCGGCGAAGTCGGCCTCCCCGTACAGCTCGCGGCCGTCCAGGTGGTGCAGGGCCGGGTCCCCGGCCGCCCGCTCGTGCACGATCCGGGCCAGCTCCTGCCGGACGACCCCCAGGGTGAGCTTCCCGGCCGCCCGCTCGGCCGGATCCCCGGCGGCCTGGTACCGCAGGCGCCCCTCGGCCAGGGCGGTCAGGTCCATGACGGTGGGACCGGGCGTGTCCTCGTGCAGCGGGCACAGGACCGGCGACACGACGAGCAGCGGGGTGTCGGGGTGGCCCTCGCGGACGGTGTCGAGGAATCCGTGCACGGCGGGGCCGAAGGCGCGCAGCCGCATCAGGTCGGTGTTGACCAGGTTGATGCCCAGTTTGACGCTGATCAGATCGGCGGGCGTGTCGCGCAGCGTCCGGGCGGTGAACGGGTCGAGCAGCGCGCTGCCGCCGAGCCCGAGGTTGATCAGCTCCACTGCGCCCAGGGACGCGGCGAGCGCCGGCCAGGTGGTGGTGGGGCTCGCCGCGTCCGAGCCGTGGCTGATCGAGCTGCCGTGGTGCAGCCACACCCGGCGGCCCCGGTCCGGCACGGGCTCGACGGGGGCGTCGGCGCGCAGCGCGACCAGCTCGGTCGTCTCGTTGTGCGGCAGCCAGATCTCCACGTCCTTGACGGTGTCCGGGAGGCCGGTGAAGCGCACGGTGCCCACCGGGCCGGGCCGGTGCCGGGCGGTGCCGGTGCCCAGGTCGATGGTGAGGCTGTTGCCCTCGGTGAGGGAGGCGCTGCCGGCCGGGCGTCCGTCGACGAGCAGGTCGTACACGCCGTCCGGGCGCGGCGGTGCGCCGACGTAGACCCGCTTGGTCGGCAGGGTGTCCAGCTCGACGGTGGTGGCGCGGGTGCGCAGGGCCAGCCGTACGCCGGAGGGCTGGGACTCCACCAGGGCCAGCTGCGGGTCGGCGCACTGGGCCCGGGCCCGGGCGGGCAGCCGGTGCGGCAGCAGGCCGTGCGCGGTGCGCTCCAGTTCGAGGGCACCGCGTATCAGGCCGGCGGTGAGGGGGATGGTGAGCATCGTGTCTGCCTGTGTTTGGAGGGGAGCGCCGTGGGGAAGCCGTGCGGTTCAGGGCTGGGCGGGCCAGGTGCGCAGCAGGGAGTCGAGGGCGTCCAGGATCCGGGTCCACGACTCCTGCGAGTCGGGCGCGCTGTGGCTGAAGCCGCCGGCCGTCTCCAGGCTGACGTAGCCGTGGAAGACGCTGCCGAGGAGGCGGACCGCGTGGGTCTGGTCCGGCTCGGTCAGGTCGTAACCGCGCAGGATCGCCCGGGTGAGCTGTGCGATCCGCACGCCCGCGCTGCCGGCCGCCGTCTCGGCGTCCAGCGGGTGGCGGGCCGCCGCGTAGCGGCCGGGGTGCGCGCGGGCGTAGTCGCGGTAGACGTTC
This sequence comes from Streptomyces canarius, assembly GCF_014650735.1. Classification (NCBI taxonomy): domain Bacteria; kingdom Bacillati; phylum Actinomycetota; class Actinomycetes; order Kitasatosporales; family Streptomycetaceae; genus Streptomyces; species Streptomyces canarius. The sequence continues at coordinate 18,677 of NZ_BMVN01000042.1, read as the reverse complement.
GCGAAGGCGCCGAGGGCGTCCTTGCCGGACCGGCCGGCCAGGGCCTCGGCGGCACGGTCGGCCAGCTCCGCGAGGGCGAGCAGCGCGATCCGGGTCTTGAGGTCCTGCGAGTTCCTCAGGTGCGAGTACAGGCTCGCGACCTTGACGTCGAACCGCCGGGCCACCGCGGACACCGTCACCTGGTCGAAGCCGACCTCGTCGGCCAGCTCCGCGCCGGCCCGCACCAGGCGTTCGGTGGTCAGCCCCGCACGCGCCATCACTGTCTCTCCCGTCTGTCGAAAGCCATTATGCAATTGCCTAAAAGCTTTAGGCAAGTAGGAACTTCGCTTAGGCCGGCTCAGCCGCCCGTCCTGCGGCTTGTGCCTGGGAGGGCACAATGGAACGCTTCGGTCCGCCGGTCGTGAGCACGGCAGGCGACGGCCGTGGCGGACCGGCGTGGTCGGCCCCCGGTGCGCGAGCGTACGGAGGGCCGCGAGGGGCGGGGAGTGGAGCGATGGAGTTGGAGTTGCGGCACCTGCGGGTGCTGTGCGCGATCGCCGACGCGGGCAGCGTGGGCCGTGCCGCCGCACAGCTCGGCTACTCGCAGCCGGCCGTCAGCACCCAGCTGCGGCGCATCGAACGCCACCTCGGCGAGCCCCTCTTCGCGCGCGGGCCCGGCGGGGTCCGGCCGACCCGGTACGGCGCCGAGGTCGTCGAACAGGCCCGGGACGTCCTCGCGCGGGCCGCCGCGATCGGGCACCGCCCGCCCGCCACCCGCCCCCGCGGCACCCTGCGCGTGGCCGCGACGAACTCGCCCATGCTGTCCGGCACCGTCTCCCGGGTCCGTGCGCGACTGCCGGAACTCTCCCTCTCGGTCACCAGCGTCTACGCGTCCACGCGGATCGTCGAACTGCTGGAGGAGGGCGCGGTGGACGCGGCCATCGCCGCCGACTACCCGGGCATGGAGCTACGGCACTCGACCGCCGTACGGCACCGCGGCATCGTCACCGAGCCCACCTTCGTCGCCCTGCCCGCCCGCCACCGGCTCCGGCAGAGCGCCCAGGTCCAGCTCGCCGACCTCGCCGAGGACGCCTGGTTCGTGACCCCGGACGACGGCGCCGGCTGGCCGGGGGTGTTCTACGACGCCTGCGCCGCCGCCGGGTTCACACCGGTGACCGTCCACGAGTGGCTCGGCGACCAGACCCAGCTACAGAGCATGATCGCCGACGGCCTCGGGGTGTCCCTGGTGCAGCCGACGCTGCGGCCGATCCCGCACGTCACGGTCAAACCGCTGGTGGGCTCCCCGCTCTGGTGCCGCTATGTGCTGGCCTGGCGGCCGGACACCGTCACCGACGACACCGTGGAGACCCTCTTCCGGTCCGCCACGGACGCGTACCGCGACCTCGTCGCGCAGGCCCCGCACCTGCGTACCTGGGCCTCGCGCACCTGGAGCGTCGCCGGGGCGTAGTGGCGGGTCACGGATGCGCCGCGGTGTTATGAGCAGCCAATGCCATGTGCTATGTCACACGCCATTGTTGGGTGTGCGGTGCGCTGGGACAGTGCCTCATACGCCTCGACACCCCACAGAGGCGCATCCCTTCGTGGAGGAATCCCGATGCGCTATCGCTTCGCGCTGCCCGGACGCGTGCCGAGAAGCACGGCCGGCCGCATCGCCGGCACCGCCGCCGTCTGCGTCACCCTGGCCGGTCTGCTGTCCACCCCGGCACTCGCCGCCCCCCGGCCGCACACCGCCACGGTCACCGCACCCCGGGCGCACCTCTCCGTGCCGTCGCCCGCCGCCGCGTCCACCGTCGCGACCGAGCGCCCCGCGACCCGGGCCCGAGGGCTCAGCCCGGTCCACCTCCCGCCGCAGCGGCCCCCGTTCACGAGTTACGCCGGACCACGCGCGGCGAAGGCGGCCTCCTGCGCCCCGGCCGACTTCGGCAGCCGTACCGGCTCCGCCCTCGTCTCCTACGTCAGGGCCGCGACCCCGGACTGCGTCAACACCCTCTTCTCGGTCACCGGCACGGACGCGCGCGACATCTTCCGCCAGGCCCAGATGCTCACCGTCGCCCACGCGTTCACCCGCACCGCCGGGCAGTACCTCGGCGACAACTCCGGCAGCCTGCTGCAACTGGTCCTCTTCCTGCGGGCCGGCTACTACGTGCAGTTCAACCACCCCGGCGACGTGGGCGCGTACACCTCCCGCCTCACCACCGCCGTCACGAGCGGCATGGACACCTTCTTCGCCCGCCCCCACTCCCGCGACGTCACGGCGGCCAACGGCGACATCCTCGGCGAGACCGTCGTCCTCACCGACAGCGCCGACCAGCAAGGCCGTTACCTGGACGTCTACCGGCGGCTGCTGAACGGCTACGACAGCTCGTACGACTCGATCGACAGCATGGTCAGGGCCGTCAACGACGTCTACACACCGCTGTGGCGCGGCAACTGGAACCCGGACTACGTACGCGCGGTCGAGACCGACCCGAGCATCACCGGCGCCCTGTACGACTTCGCGCTGGCCCACATCGGCCGGCTCGGCACCGACCTGGCCTTCCTGGACTCCAACGCCGGGATGAACCTGGCCCGTTACACCGAGCACCCCGGACTGCGGGACACCGTGCGCCCGTTGGCCAAGGACCTGCTGGACCGGACGGGGATCACCGGCCCGACGGCCGCGCTCTGGGTGGCCGTGGCCACCCAGGCGGACTACTACGACAAGGCCGACTGCTCCTACTACGACGTCTGCGGCCTGCCGGAGAAGCTCGACAGGGCCGTCCTGCCCGTCACACGGCACTGCGACGCGAACGTCACCCTCCGCGCCCAGGCGCTCACCGCCGCCGACCTCGACGCCGCCTGCACCAGTGTGCTCCGCCAGGACGCCTACTTCCGGTCGGTCGTGGGGGCCGAGGGCGCGATACCCGGCCAGTACGCCTCCACGGTCCAACTCGTGGTGTTCGCGAGCCGCGCCGACTACCAGACGTACGCCGGCGCGATGTACGGCATCAGCACCGACAACGGCGGTATCACGCTGGGCGGCGATCCGTCGGACCCGGCGAACAAGCCGACGTCGATCATGTACCAGAAGAACCAGGACGACGGATTCCCGGCCCGGATCTGGAACCTCAACCACGAGTACACGCACTTCCTGGACGCCCGCGACGACATGAAGGGCGACTTCGCGCGGCAGATCTCCGTGCCGGACGTGTGGTGGATCGAGGGCGTCGCCGAGTACGTCTCCTACGGCTACCGCGGTCTCGCCGACGACCAGGCGGTCCAGGAGGCCGGCCGGCACACGTACAGGCTGAGCACCCTGTTCGAGAACACCTACGACAACAGCGACGTGACCCGCACCTACCCGTGGGGCTACCTCGCCGTGCGCTACATGGCCGAGCGGCACCCCGACGACGTCCGGCGCATGCTCGCCCGCTTCCGCGTCGGTGACTACGCCGGCGGATACGCCGTCTACCACGACGGCATCGGCACCCGCTACGACGCCGACTTCGACCAGTGGCTCACGGCGTGCGCCGCGGGCGCGTGCGCCGGGCCCGCCCCGGCCTGACCGCACCCGCCCCGCGGGACGGCCGCCGACCGCACACCACGGTCGGCGGCCGTACGGGTGCGCGCGACCCGGGCGGTCAGACCGCCGGCGCCGGGTACGTCGGGTACTCCACGCCGGACACGTGCTGGACGACCCGGACGACCTGGCAGGAGTAGCCGAACTCGTTGTCGTACCAGAGGTAGAGGATCGCGTTGTCCCCGTCCACCTTCAGCGCGCCGGCGTCCACGATCGAGGCGTGGCGCGAGCCGATGAAGTCGCTGGAGACCGCGTCGGGCGCCGTGATGAAGTCGATCTGGCGCTTCAGCGGCGAGGTCAGCGACACCTCGCGCAGGTAGTCGTGGACCTCCTCGCGGGTGGTCTCGCGGGCCAGTTGGAGGTTGAGGATCGCGATCGACACGTCCGGCACCGGGACGCGGATGGAGCTGCCGCTGATCTTCGCCTTGAGGTCGGGCAGCGCCTTGGCGACGGCGGATGCGGCACCGGTCTCGGTGATGACCATGTTGAGCGGCGCGGAGCGGCCCCGGCGCTCGGACTTGTGGTAGTTGTCCAGCAGGTTCTGGTCGTTGGTGAACGAGTGGACGGTCTCGACGTGGCCGCGCAGCACGCCGTACTCGTCGTCCATGGCCTTCAGCGGCGGCACGATCGCGTTGGTGGTGCAGGAGGCGCAGGACAGGATCTGCTCGTCCGGCTTGATGGTGTCGTGGTTGACGCCGTGCACGACGTTCGGGACGTCGCCCTTGCCCGGCGCGGTCAGCACGACCTTCTCGATGCCGGGGCGCAGGTGCTGGGACAGGCCCTCGCGGTCGCGCCACTTGCCGGTGTTGTCGATGAGGATGGCGTCCCGGATGCCGTGCTCGGTGTAGTCCACGTGCGACGGGTCGTCGGCGTAGATCACCTTGATGGCGTTGCCGTTGGCGACGATCGTGCTGCTGCCCTCGTCCACGGTGATCGTGCCCTGGAACTGGCCGTGGATGGAGTCGCGGCGCAGCAGCGAGGCGCGCTTGACGAGGTCTTCGGCGGCCCGGCCGCCACCGCCGCGCACGACGATGGCGCGCAGCCTCAGACCGTTGCCGGAGCCGGCCTTCTCGATCAGCAGGCGGGCGACGAGCCGGCCGATGCGGCCGAAGCCGTACAGCACGACGTCACGCGGCTCGCGGCGCTCGGTCTTGTCGGCCCCGGTGGCGCCCGCGACCGCCTCGGCGGTGAACTCCGCCACGCTCAGGCCGCGGTCGTCGGCCTTGTAGGTGGTGGCCAGCATGCCGAGGTCGATCTGCGACGGCCCGAGGTCGAGGGCGGTCAGGGCCTGGAGGAACGGCATGGTCTCGGTGACCGACAGCTCGGCGCCGGCGATCTGCCGGGCGAAGCGGTGCGTCTTCAGGATGCTGACCACCGACTTGTTCACCAGGGAGCGGCTGTGCAGCAGGACGGTCACGTCCCGCTCGCGGTGCAGCTTCCCGATGAGCGGGATCATCGACTCCGCGATCTCCTCGCGGATCTTCCAGTTGGTGAACGAGTCGTCGTTGACAGTCACAGATCCATCTTTCGAGCTAGGCAGCGCTCATATGATAACCACACCCTTGTGGGCCCCTTTGAGGGGGCGATCGGGGCCGGTGACGCGTCCGGACGCGTGAAAACCGGGGGAGGGGCGGCGGAAACCCGGGTCGCGCGTTGCACCTGCCCACCGGCGTGCCCAAGGTCGACGCCGTGAGCACCTCCTCCGTCCCCCGGCCCGAACCGACGGCCCCCTCCGGACCCCTGAGGCGCCCCCGGCTGCCCCGGCCGACCGGGCCCGGCCGGCCGCAGGGTGCCCTGCCGGCGCTCGCCCTGTTCGCGGCCGTCCGTCTCGCCGGGATCCTCACGGTGATCCTCACGAACGAACTCCGGGGACAACCGCTGGTCAGGAACCTGGCCCACGCCTGGGACTCCCGCTGGTACCTGCACATCGCCACCCACGGCTACGGCCACCTCGTCTGGATCTCCCCGCAGGGCGCCGTCCAGACCGACTGGGCCTTCTTCCCGCTCTATCCGGCGCTCATCCGAGCACTGACCGCCGTCCTGCCCCTCACCCCGGGCCGGTCGGCCCTGCTCATCGCCTGGACGGCCGCGGGCGTGGCCGCGTACGGCGTCTACCTCGTCGGCCACCACCTGTACGGCCGGGGCGTCGCCACCACACTGGTCGCCCTGTGGGCCGCCCTGCCGCACGCCGTCGAACTGACCATCGCCTACACGGAGTCGCTGTTCGCCGCGCTCGCCGCGTGGGCGCTGTACTGCGTACTCAGGGGCCGCTGGCTGTGGGCCGGAACCCTGGCCGCGCTGGCGGGCCTGGCGCGGCCCAGCGGATTCGCGGTGGCGGTGGCCGTCACCCTGGCCGCCGGGCACCAGGCGGTGCGGCAGCGCGGCCGGGCCCCCGCGCGGCTGTGGGCCGGAGCCGTGCTGGCCCCCCTGGGCTGGCTGGGCTATGTGCTGTGGGTGGGGAGCCGTACGGGAGACCTCCTCGGCGGCTACTTCGCCGTCCAGCGCGCCTGGGACTCCCGCTTCGACTTCGGCGCCGGCTCGGTGCGCTTCCTCAAGGCCCTGTTCCTGCACGGCGGGGGCGTCGTCTACCCGGTGGCCCTCCTGGTCGTCGCGTCGGGCGTCCTGCTGTTCGCCCTGCTCTGCCTGGAGCGCCCCCCGCCGGCCCTGGTGGTCTTCGCCGGCCTCCTGGTCCTCCTCGCGGTGGGCGGCTCCGGCTCCTTCTCCTCCAAGCCGCGGTTCCTGCTGCCGGCCTTCCCGCTGCTCGTCCCGGTGGCACGCGCACTCGCCCGCACGTGGTGGCTGCGCCCGCCGGCGGCGATGGTCGTCTACGGCGCCCTCACCCTGGTCTCCCTGCTGTGCGGCGCCTATGTGACGGCGGTGGCCCACTCCCCGCTGTGAGCCGCTCGGACGGGGGGGGAGACACGGGATTTGCGGATTCGGCCGTCTCAGATTGAACTCGAGGGCTAGGGTAGAGACATCCGAACGCATCTATGGATGCGTCAGGGTGAGGTCGGCCAGTGGTCCGACCCGGACGACCCCCGCGCCATGGTGACGGCATCTGCGGGGGCCGCCTTCGACGGGTCAGCGACCGCGCGTGATCCAGACCAGGAGGTCGTGCAAGGTGGTTGCAGCCACCGACGCCGAAAACTGGTCGAACCAGGTCCACGCGCGGTTGCTGGGCCTGGCGGACCGGTACCACGCATGAACGGCTCGGACGGCTCGGGCACATCGCCGATGTACCTTCGCCCCCGTGGATCGCAGCACCTCAGCGAGGTGCAACCATGCGAGTCGCATAGCTCCCCCTTTCTCTCGTTGATAACCAGTCGTCCGAGAGAAGGAGTTGGACCCACCGGAAGTATGTCTCAGTCGTCGATCGCCATGGGGCTGTTCGCCGAAACAACCGCGGAACCCGGCCCCGGCGGGTCGCGGACCGTGTCTCAGCAGCGCGGGGCCTGGCGGCGACCCGCCCCGTCCGTGCGGGTGCGGGAGGACATGGCGCCTGGTGATGTCCCTGCTTTCGGTGCGGAGGCGCCGGCCGGGGCTGGGTGACGCAGTTCGATGGGCGGCGGGTCCGGCGGCGTGAACAGCTCCTGGGCTCCGAGGAGGGCGAGCAGCCGGTCGACCATGCGGCTGCCGACGCGGATGACGACCGTTTTGCCCTGGCTGTCGGCTCGCTGCCGAAGCTCCATCAGCACACCCAGGCCGGCGCAGTCGCAGAAATCGAGCCCGCCCAGGTCCAGGTCGAGGCCGTGCTCCGACGCGGCGAGTGCTTGGTGCAGGCCGGGGCGGAGCCGGTTCGCGGAGTCGAGGTCCAGCTCACCCAGGACCTGGACGCGGATCCGGCCCCCGCGCGGTGTGCAGGAGGCGGTCGCCAAGCCGGTCGGCAGGGGCCTGTCCGGGTTCTCCCGGCTTCCCGGGCAGGGCAGGCCGGGCCCGCCGGCGAGCTGGGCCTGGTGGATGCGGTGGTACATGGCTTTCTCCCGCATGTGTGCGCAGGGGGCTGACTCAACGCTGCCCCCTCACCCGGATGTACGTCAACTAATACACGAATCTCAATACGTGTTTTTGAGTGCATGAATGTCCAGTCGCTAGACTCGGGGCATGGATGGAGTGCCTGAGTCGCACAGCGGGTGGACCTTCCTGACGAACCATGCCCGCGTGCTTGCGGCCGTCGCGGACAACCCACATGCGCGCATCCGGGACATCGCCGCGCGCTGTCGGCTCACCGATCGCGCTGTGCAGAAGATCATCGTGGACCTGGAGCAGGATGGTTACCTGTCTCACACCCGGGAGGGGCGCGGCAACACCTACCGGATCGATCCCAGCAGGACCCTGCGGCATCCGGCCGAAGCGGGAATCGGCCTCACGGTGGCCTCGCTCCTGTCGATGCTCGTCCAGGACGAGGCGCAGCGTTCGGGGCAGCCCGATGCGACCGGCGCGATGACAGTCTGAGGGCACCAACCGCACGTCGGCCGTCATGCGACCGGCCAGGAGGACGTCGTCACGGAGGCGCCGTGGGGCGTGGTGTGCCGGCCTCGCAGAGGATCACCGATCCCCGGAGCCGGCCGACACGCGCGCGGACCGCCCGGATTTCCGCGTCGCGCGCGGGACGATGGACGCCGGCCGTCCGCCGGGTGTGGATCCCGCGCCGGCCGTGATGACATGATCAGCCGGAGTACGACGGGGGAGGCGCCGCCGATGAGGCTGCACACGCACGAGTGGGGGACCGGCGACCGGGTCGCCGTCCTCGTGCACGGAATCATGTCCGACCACCGCACCTGGCACCGGGTCGCACCGGTCCTCGCCGGCAAGGGCTACCGGGTCGTCGGCGTGGACCTGCGCGGGCACGGCGCGAGCGGCCGGGGCGAGTACAGCCCCGAGACCTGGGCGGGCGACCTCGTCGAAACCCTCCCGGAACGGCCGGAACTGGTCATCGGTCACTCGCTCGGGGCCATGGCCCTGGCCGGCGCCGTCGAACGGCTGGCGCCCGCCCGGGCCGTCTACTGCGACCCCGCCTGGGACCTGCGCCGGAAACTGGTCGAGGCGTCCGCGTACTTCGCCGCCTTCAAGTCCGCGAACCGTGCCATGGTCAAGAGCCTCAACCCGCGCTGGGACGAAGCCGACGTGGACGTGGAACTGGCCACGCTCGCCGACTGGGACCCCGCCTCGGCCCGCGTCCTGCCGGGCATCTACGCGGTCAGCCGCACCCCGGCGCGCCCGGTGGTGCCCTCCCTGGTGGTACTGGCCGGCGTCGGCGAACTCGTACGGCCCGGCCTGGACGAGGAGTTGGTGCGACGGGGCTTCGAGGTCCGGACGGTCGAGGGAGCCGGGCACTGCGTCTACCGTGACGACTTCGACGGCTTCATGGGCGCGCTCGACGGCTGGGTCTGAGGGGGGCTCAGGCCGCCGGCGCCGTGGGGATCGGTCAGCGCGGGTCGAAGACCACGCTGGCGAAGCGGGCGTTCGCGGGCGCCGAGCGGCCGGGGGCGAGCCGCGACGCCGACCCCTTGCACCTCTTCTTCGTGTAGACGACGAGCGGCTTCTTCGTCCCGTTGCGGGCGCCGCGCGCCTCCTGGGCCATGGCGAGGCACTTGCCGTCCGGGGGGTTGTCGATGGCGTACGCCGTGCCCTGGGGCCCGATCCAGACGAACGTGCCGTCGGCGGCGAGCGCGGAACCCGTGGTGGTCAGGGCGAGGGCGAGACCGCCGAGTACGGCGGCGAGCGGACGGCACAGGCGCATGGGCGCGGCCTTCCTTGGCGTGGGCGAGTCCTTTGACATTGGGGGAGTCCTTCGTCGGGCGGGGTGGGGAAGAGGCGGACCGAGGGGCCGCAGCCGTAATCTCCCACCCCCGCCGGACCGGGCCCCGGAGCCGACACGGGCACGTCCGCCGTCCGGGGGACGACGCCCGACCCGGCAGGACGCCCCGCTGTCCGCTGTGCGAAGCCCGCGATTCGGGGTAGACGGGGGACGCCCGAGGAAAGGACCCGTCTCATGACGACCTACGTGATCAGCGTCCCCGGCACCTTCACCACCGGGATCGAGGCCGACACCCGCTCCCGGCTGGCCAGGGCGCTCAGGCCCGCCGATCCGCACGGCACGCACATGGGCAGCGCCGAGGACCTGGACGCGCTCAGCGTCAACGACGACAACACCTTCACCCTGCGCCTGACCGTGGAGGCGGACACCGGCCGGCACGCCGAGGAGGAGGCCCGCAGGCTCGCGGACTCCGCGCTCCAGCAGGCGGGACTGGACGAGCGGACGGCACCGCTCGGGCCCGCGGTGATCACCGGCATCGACTCCGAGGTCCGCTGACGGCGAGCACGGCCGGGACACCGGGCGGGCCGGGGTCCGGGCCCGGCCGGCCATCCCCGAGGCGTGATCATCCTATTTAGGTAAAATCTAGACGTTTGCCGAGAATTCAGGCGACCGGCCCTCCGAGGGTCACCCGTCCCGCCGGAAGTGATCGATGCCCCGCAAGCGCACCATGGACGAAGGCGACGAGCTGCTGGCCAGACTCGGCTCGCTCACCGCCCAGGCGCGCCGGCGCGCGGAGCTGCAACGCACCCAGGTCGAGCTGGCCATCGCCCTGCAACGCGGCATGCTCCCCCGGGACCTGCCGGCCGCGCCCGGCCTCCATCTCGCGGTGCGGTACGCGCCCGCCAACCTCGGTCTCAACGTGGGCGGCGACTGGTACGACGCCTTCACCATGCCCGACGGCCGGATCGGGCTGTCCATCGGCGACGTACAGGGCCACAACATCGAGGCCGCGTCCTTCATGGGCCAGGTCAGGGCCGGGCTGCGGGCGCTCGCCTCGGTCACCGGCGATCCCGGGGACCTGCTGGCCCGTACCAACGACCTGTTGCTCTCCCTGGGCAGCGATCTGTTCGCCACCTGCACCTTCATGCGGCTGGACCCGGCCACCGGGGTGCTGGAGAGCGCCCGGGCCGGTCACATCCCCTCCGTCTGGGCCACGGCGGACGGGAAGTCCGGCGTCGTCGACGACGAGGGCGGACCGCCGCTCGGCATCGGACAGGGCATCGAGTTCCCGGTCACCCGGCACCGGCTCACCACCGGCGGGGTCTTCGTCCTGCTCACCGACGGCGTCGTGGAGGGCCCGTCGCTGAACATCGAGGACGGCCTCGACCAGGTGGTACGGCTCGCCGGTATCGCCGCCGTCGCCGGCCTGGAGGCCCGCGCGCTCGCCGCGGCCGTGATCAAGGGCGCCGAGAGCGTCGGGCACGAGGACGACGCCGCCGTCCTGGTGGTCGGCCTGGACGGCCCCGCCGCACCGGCCTGAGCGGCTCCCTACCCGGCCACCATCGGCCAGAGGGCCGGGCCGTCGACCGCCTCGCCTCGCCGACCGGCGGCCATCGGTGTGAGATTGCTGCTGTGGTGGGTTTCGAGGAGCTGCGCCGGCCGGGCGTCCGGGTGGTCCAACTGCTGGCCGTCGCCGCCTGCTACTACGCGGCGGCCCGGCTCGGCCTGCTGCGCCAGCTGACCGTCGAGGGCGCCGTCGTCACCCCCATCTGGCCACCGACCGGCGTCGCCCTCGCCGCGCTGCTCATCCTCGGCCCGGGCTGCTGGCCCGGCATCACGCTCGGCGCCTTCTTCGCCGTCCTGTCCCTCACCACACCCGAACCCGCCGTGCTCGGCATCCTCCTCGGGAACACCGCCGCACCCCTGTGCGCGGCACTGCTGCTGCGCCGGGCCGGCTTCCGCACCGACCTCAGCCGGCTGCGCGACGGCCTCGCCCTCGTGTTCCTGGGTGCGCTGGGCGCCATGCTGGTCAGCGCGTCCGTCGGCGTCGGCGTCCTCGCCCTCACGGGCAGCGTGCCCCCGCACAGTTTCTGGCCCGTCTGGCTCGCCTGGTGGGTGGGCGACGCGATGGGTGTCCTGCTGGTCACCCCGCTGCTGCTGTTGCTGCACGGCGCCCGCAGGCCGCTGCCCCTGCGCCGCTGGAAGGAGGCGACCGCGCTGGCCGTCGTCGCCTGCGCCCTCGTACCGCTGGCCGTGCACAGCTCACTCAGCCTGCTCTTCCTCGTCTACCCGCTCATCATCTGGGCGGCCCTGCGGTTCCAGCTCATCGGCAGTGTGCTCTGCGCGCTGCTGACCTCCGTGGTGGCCGCCGTCGCCGCCGCGGACGGCGTCGGCGCGTTCGCCGGGCTGAGCCGGATCGAGGTCATGGTGAAGCTCCAGGCGTTCAACGGGGCCATGGCCCTGACCGCGCTGCTGCTGTCCGCCGTGATCATCGAGCAGCGCAACACCCGGAGCTCGGTGGAGAAGGCATGCCAGGAACTGGTGGAGGTGCTGGAACACCTCACCGCGGGCGAGGCGCCGCCGCCCCGGCCGCCGACCGGGGCCGACGACGTCGACGACCGGCCGCGGCCCACCGGGACACCCTGAACCTCCCATGGCCCCGGTGAGCCTTCCGCGGGCCCCTCGCCGCCGTGGCGTGTCACCGCCCGGAGCGGTTCACCGGCCCCTCGTCGTCACCGCCCGGTTCCGCGGCCGGCGTCCCCGCCGACGTGGCGCGGTGCTCGCGGGACGGCGGGTGGGCGGCACCGGTGGCGCCCACCTGGCCGCCGCCGGTCGTGCCGTATCCGCCGGGAATCCCCGGCGGTGTGTCCGCGGCGGCCTGTGCCTCGCTGATGTGCCGCCGGGCCCGGACGTTCGCCCGGCGCTCCGGGTACGGGTAGTCGAACGGCTCGGATCCGGCGCGCTCGCGGTCCGCCTCGCGCTGCCGGCGCGCGGCCCGCTCGGCCGCCGTCGCGTTCTCGTCCTGTCGCTTGCGCTCGTGGTCCTCCATGCGGCGCCTAGTACCCGGGCGGTGGCCACCGCCAACGTCCGTCCCGGCGTGTCGGACGGCCCGCCGGGGGCACTGGGAGACGATGGGCCCAGTCCGTACGGGCACAGGGCCGGACCGGGAGGACAGGGGCGGCATGGAACAGCGGCCGGTACCAGGAGGGACAGCCGAGGACGGCACGCTCGGCGCGCCCGTGACCACGGACCCGCCCCGGCAGGGGGACGCGGCCGACGACGCACGCCGCCGCATCCCGCGCACCGACGCCCTCCTGCGCGACCCCCGGCTCGCCGAGGCGGTGGAGCGGCTCGGCGCGCACCGGGTGAAGGCCGCCGTACGGCAGGCGCAGGAGCGGGCCCGCGCGGGCGGCATCCCGCCGGAACAGGTCCCGCAGACGGCCCTGGACCTGCTGCCCAGCGCCGCGAGCGGCCTGCGCCCGGTGCTCAACGCCACCGGGGTGCTGCTGCACACCAACCTCGGCCGGGCCCCGCTGTCCGCCGCCGCACGACGGGCCGTCCAGGAGGCGGCCGGTCCCACGGACGTCGAACTCGACCTGGCGACCGGCGTCCGGGCCCGCAGAGGACGCTCCGCGCTCGCCGCACTGCGCGCCGGGGTGCCGGCCGCCGGCGCCGCGCACGTCGTCAACAACGGCGCCGCCGCGCTCGCCCTCGCCGCCACCGCCCTCGCGGCCGGCAAGGAGATCGTCGTCAGCCGCGGGGAGATGGTGGAGATCGGCGACGGCTTCCGCCTGCCCGACCTGCTCGTCTCGACCGGCGCACGGCTCCGCGAGGTCGGTACGACCAACCGCACGGCCCCCGCCGACTACGCGGCCGTCATCGGACCGGACACCGGGTTCGTGCTGAAGGTGCACCCGTCCAACTTCCGGATCACCGGCTTCACCCGGTCCGCCGAGGTCGCCGACCTCACGGGCCTCGGCGTGCCGGTCGTCGTCGACATCGGCTCCGGACTGCTCACGCCCCACCCGGCCCTGCCCGAGGAGCCCGACGCCGACACCCAGCTGCGCGCCGGCGCCGCGCTCGTCACCGCGAGCGGCGACAAACTGCTCGGCGGACCCCAGTGCGGGCTGCTGCTCGGCCGGGAGGACCTGGTCCGCACCCTCGCCCGGCACCCGCTGGCCCGCGCCCTGCGCGTCGACAAGCTGACCCTGGCCGCCCTGGAGGCCACCCTCACCGGCCCGCCCACCCCCACCGCCCTCGCCCTCACCGCCGACCCGGCCCGGCTCCGGGCCCGCGCCGGCCGGCTCGCCGCCGGGCTGGCCGCGGACGGGATCGACGTCCTGGCCGTCGAGAGCGCCGCGACAGTCGGCGGCGGAGGTGCCCCCGGCGTCACCCTGCCCAGCGCCGCCCTCTCCCTGCCCGAACCGTACGCCGCCGCGCTGCGCACCGGCCGTGTCCCCGTCGTCGGCCGCCTGGAGACGGGCCGCTGCCTGCTGGACCTGAGGGCGGTACCCCCGGAGGACGACGACCGGCTGGCCGAGGCCGTGCGGTCGGCGCGGCCGGTGGCGGAAGGGCGGGGGAGGTGACGGGGGAGGTGATGGGGGAGGCGCGCGGCGGCGCACGGCACCCGGGGCGCCCCCACAAGAGCGGGCCGGCGTGGACGGCACGGTTCGCGGTCCCCGTGGAAGGGCGGACGGTGTGATGCTGGTCCTGGTGGAAGGGCGGGCATGATGCGCGATCCGCGGGGAACGACGGGTGACACCCTGCGACGGCCCGGTGGCGGAGTGGGCGGCGTGCTGCCGGAGGCCCGTGGCACGGCCGACGGCCTGATGCGGTGTCGGTACGGCGGGGCGCACGGCACGTCCAGGCCCCGTGGCAAAGGGAGTGGTACGACGCCGTCCCCCGGTGGCGGCACGGGCGGCTCCTTGCCGAGCCCCCGCGGCACGGCCGACGGCCCGATGCCGGCGCCCTGCGAAGCGAGGGGCACGATGCCGGCCCCCTGCGGAAGGGAGGCGTGATGCGCGTTCTCGCGACCGCCGGGCATGTCGATCACGGTAAGTCCGCGCTGGTCCGGGCCCTCACGGGGATGGAGCCCGACCGGTACGAGGAGGAGCGGCGCCGGGGGCTCACGCTGGACCTGGGCTTCGTCTGGACCAGCCTCGGCGGAGACCACCTCGCGTTCGTCGACGTACCCGGTCACGAGCGGTTCGTGCCGACCATGCTGGCCGGTGTCGGCCCCGTACCCGCCGTGCTGTTCGTGGTCGCCGCCGACCAGGGCTGGCAGCCCCAGTCGCAGGAGCACCTGGCCATCCTCGACGCGCTCGGTGTCCGGCACGCCGTCCTCGCGGTGACCCGCAGCGACCTCGCCGACCCCGAGCCGGTCCGCGCCGACGCCGTCGAGCGGCTGGCCGCCACCTCCCTCGGCAAGGTGCCCCAGGTCGCGGTCAGCGCGGTCACCGGCGCGGGACTGGACGACCTGCGCGCCGAACTGGCGCGGATGGCCGCCGAGTTGCCCGCGCCCGACACCGAGGCCGACGTACGCCTGTGGCTCGACCGGGCCTTCACCGTGCGGGGCCACGGCACCGTGGTGACCGGCACCCTCGGCGCCGGCACCCTGCGCGTCGGCGACCGGCTGGTCACCCCGGACGGATCGGCCGTCCTGCGGGTGCGCGGCCTCCAGAGCCTCCACGAGGAGCGGACGGCCGTCGGCGCGGTGGCCCGCGTCGCCGTCAACGTCCACGGCCAGGGGGACACCACCCTGGGCCGCGGCCAGGTGCTGCTCACCCCGGACCGCTGGCTGAACACCGAGGTCGCCGACGTACGGGTCACCGGAGAGCCGGTGGCCGAGCTGCCCCGGTGCGTCACCCTGCACCTCGGAACGGCCGCCGTACCGGTGACCGTCCGCCCGCTCGGCCCGGACACCGCCCGGCTCACCCTGCGCCGGGGGCTGCCCCTCCGGGTCGGCGACCGCGCGGTGCTCCGCGAACCCGGCGGCACCCGCCCGCCCTGCGGCGTCACCGTCCTCGACGTACGGCCGCCCCGGCTGGCCCGGCGCGGCGCCGGCCGGGCCCGCGCGGCCGAGCTGGAGACGATGGCCGGCCGTCCGGACGGCGCCGCCGAACTGCGCCGCCGCAAGCTCGTCCGCCGCGCCGACCTGCGGGCGATGGGCGTCCCGGCACCCGGCGACCCCGTCGCCGGGGACTGGCTCGCCGACGCGGCGCACTGGAGCCACCTCAAGGACCGGCTGGCCGGCCACGTCCTGGAACACGCCCGCGCCCACCCGCTGGACCCCGGCCTGCCCACCGAGGCGGCCCGCCGGCTGCTCGGCCTGCCCGACCGCGCCCTGGTCGACGCGCTGGCGGCGGCACAGCCCCGGCTCCGGGCGCGGCAGGGCCGGCTGTACCCCGCGGACAGCCCCGGGCCCGCCCTGCCCGCACCCGTCCGCGCCGCCGTGGACGCCCTGCGCCGGGACCTCGCCCGTACCCCGTTCCGCGCCCCCGAGGCCGGGCGGCTCGCCGAACTGGGCCTCGACCGCCGCGCGCTGGCCGCGGCGGCGGCAGCGGGAGCCCTGCTCCGGATCGCCGACGGGATCGTGCTGCTGCCCGGCGCGGACGCCGACGCCGCCGCCGTCCTGCGCGCGCTGCCCCAGCCGTTCACGCTCAGCGAGGCCCGGCGCGCCCTCGACACCACCCGCCGGGTCGCCGTACCGCTGCTGGAGTTCCTGGACGCCCGCGGGTACACGGAACGCGTCGACGAACAGCGCCGACGCTGCCGTACGGGGCGATGAACCGGGACGAACAGGCCGTTTCGATGACGCTCGATGTCGCAGACCGGCGTACGCGTCAGGGTCCTCGACCGCGTTCGTACTCCTCATCGCTGACGCCTTGGGCGTGCCACTCGCCGACCTCGTCCGCTGAGCAACCTGCCGCCGGAACGAGAGCGCCCTGACGGCAGGAAGCCAGTCGGTGCGGCGTGCGCGTCAGGCTCCCGCTCCTGTCCAGTCGACCCGCTGTCCCCGGGGCGATACCTCTATCCGGAACTGCTCCAGCGACGGTGCCTCGTCCGTCTGCCAGCGCAGCAGGTGCTCCTCGACGTCGTCCCACAGGCGGCCGGGACCGCCCTGGCGGACACTCCAGCGCTGCTCTTCTTCCTGACGGAGAGCAGCCCATGCGCCGGCGTCCACGTCCAGCAGGATGTGTTCCGTGCCGTCCGGGCCGGGAAGCGTGAGGCGCTGCGCGCGCGGCGCCGCGAGCTGCGCGACGAAGCGGGCTGCCGGCTCGGTCAGGATGGTCGGAGCGAGCCGGGCCGGGCGCTCCTCACCGGAGCCGAAGTCCGGCAGCATGCCCAATGGCGGGGGCGCCTGCGGGCGGGCGAGCATGAACGACACCGACTCGTCCTCGATCTGGCCGCGTGCCGTGCCGTCGTCGCGGACGGTGAGGCGGGCCAGGCCGGAGGCGTGCATCCAGCCGGTCACCGTGGCCAGGATGATCCCGCCCGGCCGGGTCTGTTCAACCCAGGCGGATGGAACGTTCAGGACGCTGCACGTGGCGATGACCCGGTCGTACGGAGCGCGGTCCTTGTGGCCGGCGAGACCGTCACCCACGACGAGGTCCGGGAAGTAGTCGCACGCGCCGAGGCTCGCTGCTGCCCGGGCGGACACCTCGGGGTCGACCTCCACCGAGGTCACCAGGTCGTCGCCGAGGCGGTGGCACAGCAGGCCGGTGGAGTACCCCGTGCCGGTGCCGATCTCCAGCACGCGGTGACCGCCCTCGACCTGGAGGTCCTCCAGCATCCGGACGACCAGACTGGGCAGCGTGCTTGACGACGTGGGCTCGCGCAGGATCTCGCCGCGGATGTCCGCCGGGGTGATCGTGCCGGCCACCTGGGTCACGAACGACTCGTCGTTGTAGCAGCGCACCAGCCAGTCAGGGGTCTCCGCCAGTACCGGCCGCCACGCGGTAGGACCCGGTCCGATCACCCGCTCGAAGAACCCGGCGCGGAGGAACTAGTGCCGCGGCACTGACTCGACGGCCGTGCGCCACTGCTGGGTGTGCAGGTGGCCGCCGTCGGCCAGTTGGTCGGCGAGCGCGCGGCGCAGGGCGGCGGTGTGCGGGTCGCTCATCGGGGTTTCCTCTCCAGGAGGTCGGCCATGGCCGCGAGCATGGGCAGGTCGGTCTCCGGTTCGAGCCGGTACCACTGGCCGGACGGCCCTCGCGGTCGACGGCGAAGTCGCATGCGCCGAAGACGAGGCCGAACCGGGCCAGATACGCGTACAGGGCGTCGGTGACCGCCGGCGGTGGTGTGACGGGGGTGTAGCGCAACTGGCTTAGTCGGTACGCCAGTTCAGCAGGGCGGAGTCGATACGGACGGCGAAGACCTGGTCGCCGATGACGGTGACGCGTACGTCCGCGGTCTTGTCGACCATCTGCTGGAACAGGTGCGCTGTGCCGGCGACCGTCGCGTCGATGTCGTCGAGTGCCACCTCCGCCACCCTGACGGTGCTGGAGACGCCGTCCACGAAGTAGTCAGGTGTCGCGAGGGGTTTGTAGATGATGGGGCCGTACCGCTTGATGAACACCCGGGCCGCGTCCGGCTCCGTGGTGATGAGGGTCGGCGGCACTTGGAATCCCACGGCCGCCGCCGCGGTGAGGCCGGCCGGTTCGAACTCGGCGTCGCCGATCCTCCAGGGGTGGTTGGCGTACAGGCAGCCGGGCAGGGACGCCAGCAGGCCGCCGAGTCCGTAGCGGGCCTGGGTGACGGCGAACCGTGCGTCCTGCTCGTCGAGGTGCGGGTATGAGAACCCGGAGGGCCGCCGGTAGTAGAGCGAGCGGGTCTGCGAGAGTTCGGCGGTTCGGGTGGGCGTGGACAGGGTGTCGTCCACGCCGTCGGTGGTGATGGTGGCCGCGCCGACAGGGCGTGCGGGAAGTCGGCGCTGTCGAACCGCACGACCGGGACGCCCCGGTCGTGCAGCTCGCTGATCACCACGTCGGCGGTGGGGTCGTTCAGGCAGGTGACGACCAGCACCGGACGAGGGTAGTTCACTGGTCGCCGTCGCTCCCCGTGTCGCTGTCATTGGTGGTGCCGTTGCCGTCGGGACGACGAGCCGACGTGCTCTTCGCCATGCTCCGCGACGGCACCTTCTACGACCTCCAACCCGCTCCCACAGGTTGACGAAGCCGATGAGGGCACCCTCGCAGCGGGAGCCGGATCAGCTCGACGCGTAACGACGGCGTACGGCGGGACGCCATCCTTGTGGGCCTGCGGCGTCCCGCGTGCCCACGTCGCTTTCTGTCCCTATAACGCACTCCACCTCATCGCGTCCGCAGCGACACGCTGCTGGACGGGGTGAGCAGATGTCAG